>CAYUPF010000126.1:0-6733 GCA_964446545.1 uncultured Rubrivivax sp. | reverse complement strand
CGCCTTGGGGGCCACATCAATGCGCGATTTGAAGGCCTTCTCGGCCAGGCGCAGCACCACGCAGGAATCCTTGCCGCCCGAGAACAGCAGTGCCGGGCGCTCGAAGCCGGCCACCACCTCGCGCAGCGTGAAGATGGCTTCCTCTTCCAGCCAGTCCAGATGCCGGTGGTCCAGCGCGGGCAGCAGGCGCTCGATGCTCAGCGGGGCGTTCATGCGTGGCTTTCCTCCGGGCTCCTGGCGGCGTGCAGGCCGCATTCCTTGGCGCTTTCGTTTTCCCACCACCAGCGGCCGGAGCGGAAGTCCTCGCCGAGCGAGATCGCGCGCGTGCAGGGGGCGCAGCCGATGCTGGGATAGAACTGGTCGTGCAGGCGGTTGTAGGGCACGCCGTGCTGCGCGATGTAGTGCCACACGTCGCCCCAGCTCCAGTCGGCGAGCGGGCTCACCTTGGTGCGGCCGTTGGCCTCGCGCTCGGTGTACGCGACCTCGGCGCGCTGGCCCGATTGCTCGCGCCGCAGCCCGGTGACCCAGGCGTCGCGGCCGGCCATCATGCGCGCCAGCGGTTCGAGCTTGCGCAGCGCGCAGCAGGCCTTGCGCAGTTCGAGGCTCTGGTACATCGCCCGCGGGCCGTGGCGGCCGACGAAATGCACCACCGCCTCGTCGGGCGGGCTGTAGATGTCGACCACGAGGCCGTAGCGTTCTTCGATGCGGCCGATCAGCGCCAGCGTCTGCGCATGCAGTTCGCGCGTGTCGAGCGTGGCGAGCGGGATCGGCAGCCGGTGGCGCGCGATCAGGTCGGTGATGACCATGTCCTCGGCGCCGAGGCTGGTCGACTGCACGATCCTGCCGGCGTGCGCCGCGGCCGCTTCGCGCAGCACCTGCAGCGTGCGTTGCAGCTTGCCGCCGAAATCGGCGGAAGCGCGGGCATGCAACTCGATGGCCGGGGCCACGGGCGCGCCGGCGGGGAGGGTCGACACAGGAGCTCTCATGCCGCCTTGCGCTCCTGCTCGCGCACGAAGTGCGGGCGCGGCTCCAGCACGTCGCCCTGGTAGAAGGCGGCGTAGCGGTCGAACTGGCGCTGGGCCGCGTCGGCGTTCACACCGTCGGCCAGCACGGCGCTGCTGAAGCCGCTGCGCTGCATCTGCACCAGCTGGTCGATCAGCACGTCGCCGGTGGCGCGAATGTCGCCCCCGAAGCGGTAGCGGCGGCGCAGCAGCACCGCCTGGCTGAAGGCGCGCCCGTCGGTGAACTTGGGAAAGTCCAGTTCGATGCGATCGACGCCTTGCAGCGCGCCCTCGGCTACCAGCGCCGCCAGGTCGGCGTCGTTGGCGATGCGCAGGGTCTTGTCGTCCTCGGTCGGCGCGGCGATGGCGTCGTTGGCGAATATCTTCACGGTGTCTTGCTCCATTGGCGAGGCTCAGGCCGCGGCTTCCGCGGCCTCGCGCGCAGCGCGGTGTCCAGCGTCGTGGCGTGCCGCGTTGGCCGCCTGCTTGAAGGGGTCGTGGCCGACACGGCGCAGCGTGTCGATGAAGGGCTCGGCCGCGCTGCGGCGCAGCGCGCGGTAGGTGTCGAGGATGGCCTCGACGACGTCCGGCACCTCGGCGGCGCTGAACGAGGGGCCGACCACCTTGCCGGGGCCGGCCGGGCCCGACAGCGCCGAGCCGTCGGAGCCGCCCAGCGAAACCTGGTACCACTCCTTGCTGTCCTTGTCGACGCCCAGGATGCCGATGTGCCCGCTGTGATGATGGCCGCAGGAGTTGATGCAGCCGCTCATGTGCAGGTCGATGGGGCCGAGGTCGGTGATCTCGTCGATGTCCTGGAACAGCTCGGTCAGCGCGGCGGCAATGGGCAGCGAGCGCGCATTGGCCAGCGAGCAGAAGTCACCGCCGGGGCACACGATCATGTCGCTGATCAGGCCGATGTTGGCCTGCGCCAGGCTTAAGCGCCGCGCGGCTTCGTACAGGGCCGGCAGGTCGCTCTCGTGCACCCAGGGCAGCAGCAGGTTCTGCTCGTGTGTCAGGCGCGCCTCGCCGGCGCTGAAAGCCTCGGCCAGCTGCGCCAGCGCCTCCAGCGTGGCGGCGTCGGCGTCGCCGGGCGCCAGGCCCACACGCTTGAACGACAGCGTGACGGCGCGCAACTGCGGCAGGCGATGGCCGCGCACGTTCTGCCTGAGCCAGCGCTGGTAGGTCTGGCCGTCGGTCTTGACGCTGCTGGGCAGCTTGGCCGCCTTCAGCTCGGGCACCGCGAAGTTGGCCTGCACGCGCTCCAGCTCGGCCCGGGTGATGGTGTGCGGGGCGCCGTCCTGCTCGACGATGGCGCGATACTCCGCCTCCACGTCGTCGATGAAGCTCTGGCCCTCGGCCTTGACCAGGATCTTGATGCGCGCCTTCCACTTGTTGTCGCGCCGGCCGTAGCGGTTATAGACGCGCAAGATCGCCTCGATGTGGTTGAGCAGCTGGTCCCAGGGCAGGAACTCGCGCACCACGGTGCCGATGACGGGCGTGCGGCCCATGCCGCCGCCCACCTTGACCGTGAAGCCCACCTCGCCCGCCTCGTTGCGCAGCGCCTGCACGCCGATGTCGTACCAGCCGGTGGCGGCGCGGTCTTCCTCGGCGCCGTTGAAGGCGATCTTGAACTTGCGCGGCAGGAAGGCGAACTCGGGGTGCAGCGAACTCCACTGGCGCGTGATTTCCGCGAAGGCGCGCGTGTCGACGATCTCGTCCTCGGCGATGCCGGCGTAGGCCTCGCAGGTGATGTTGCGGATGGCGTTGCCGCTGGTCTGGATGCCGTGCATGTTCACGCTGGCCAGCAGGTCCATCACGTCGGCGGCTCGGGTAATGGGGATCCAGTTGAACTGCACGTTGGTGCGGGTGGTGAAGTGGCCGTAGCCGTAGCGCAGTGGCGGCGCGGCCAGCGTCAGGCCGGGCTGGGCGGCCTGCAGCGCGTCCTGCGTGGCCTGGGCGTGCGCCAGCAGCTCGGGCTCGGGCTTGTCGTAGTCGCGGGCGATGCGCGCCAGCATGCGCAGCTGCGTGCTGCTGATCTCGCCATAGGGCACGGCGATGCGCGCCATGGGTGCGTAGCGCTGGATGTACCAGCCGTTTTGCAGGCGCAGCGGAAGAAGCTGTTCGTCGCTCAGCTCGCCGCGCTGCCAGCGTTCGAGCTGGTCGCGGAACTGCGCCGCGCGCGCGTGCACGAACTGGCGGTCGAATTCGGTGTACTGATACATGGGCTCGGTGTGGCGTGACGGACGGTAGTCTAGGAAGCGTTCATATATTTGGGAAGAATAGAAAAGTTGATTGCATATGCGTTTAGAGAATGAAGACGTCAAGGGCAGGGCGCTCTTGCTGGAATTCCGGCGATGACGGCGAGAACTCATCTGGCCGGCGCGCTGCTGCTGGTGCTGCTGGCGGGCTGCCAGACGGTGCCGCCGGTCCTGCCGCAACCGGTGGCGGTCGCGCCGCCGGCACCCAAGCCGCCGCCGAAGCCGCCGCTGATCGGCCTGGCGCTGGGCGGCGGCGCGGCGCGCGGCTTCGCCCACATCGGCGTGATCCAGGTGCTGGAGGAGGCCGGCATTCGCCCTGACCTGGTCATCGGCACGTCCGCCGGCAGTCTGGTGGCGGCGCTGTACGCGTCGGGCAAGAGCGGGGCCGAACTGGCCGCGCTGGCGCAGTCGATGGACGGCGGTGCCATCACCGACTGGTCCTTCCCGGGGCGCGGGCTGATCCGTGGCGAGGCGCTGGCGCGCTTCGTGCGCGAGCACACCGGCGGCAAGCGCATCGAGCAGATGAGCATGCCGCTGGGCATCGTCGCCACCGACCTGGACAGCGGCCAGGGCATCGTCTTCCGCGTCGGCGACACCGGCGTGGCGGTGCGCGCCTCCAGCGCGGTGCCGGCGGTGTTCCAGCCGGTGCGCATCGGCACACGCGAATTCGTCGACGGCGGCCTGGTGGCGCCGGTGCCGGTGCGTTATGCGCGGCAGATGGGCGCGCAGTTGGTGATCGCGGTGGACATCAGCGAAGCCCCCGATGGCGCCGCCACCGGCGATGCGATGCGCATGCTGCTGCAGACCTTCTCGATCATGGGCCGCAGCATCAACCAGTTCGAGCTGGCGGATGCCGACATCGTGCTGCGCCCCAAGCTGGCGGGCGTGTCCGGAACCGACTTCAGCACGCGCACCCGTTCCATCCAGGCCGGCCGCGACGCGACGACGGCCCTGCTGGGCGAGCTGCGACTGCGCATCCTGGACGATACGCGGTGAAAATCCGCCGCCCAAAGAAAAGGCCCGGTGAGAACCGGGCCGAAGATACCTTGAAAGGGGTTATCCCAAGGTACCGAGGAGGCAACCATCCACGGATGCCGCAGCCTGAACAGCCGCGACGGGAGTGTGATGGTCGGTCGCCCCGGAAAGTTCCGCCGACGGGGGCCAGGGCCCCCGCGGCATCAGGCGCGCTTGGCCTTGGTGGCGGCTTGCGAAGCCTTGACCGCCGTGTTGGTCACGGCCGTGAAGTTGGCTTCGGCCACGTCGGCGGCCTGCTTGGCGGCCTTGCTGACGCTTTCGTAGGCGTTGTTGGCGGCGGCCATGGCCGACTTGACCAGCGCCACGGCGTTTTCGCTGCCGGCCGGCGCGTTCTTCAGCGCGGCGTCGACGTTGGAGGCGAAGTTCTTCTGCGCTTCGGCGAACTGGGCTTCGGCGACCTTGGTCACTTCGGCTTGCGTGGCGGCGGCGATGTCGTACAGATGACGGCTGTAGGAGGCGGCCTTTTCGGCGGCCGGTTGCAGCATCGTCGCTTGCAGCGCCAGCAGTTCCTGCGCATCCTTCACCGACAGCGCGGCGCGGGTGGTGTCGGCGACTTCGCCCAGCGCGGCCTTGGCCACTTGCAGGTTCAGTTCGACGAGCTTCTCGACGCCTTCGAAGGCCTTGTTGGTCAGGCCGAAGAGGGTTTCGACGTTGGCCTTCTGGGCGGCAACAACTTGTTCAGCGGTCAGCATGGTGGGATCTCCAGGGGTGGTTGAGGGTCTTGCGGTTTCAGCAACCTTTGCTGCACCGCAACATGGATCGAAGTATACGGATCCCGAAGGCGATTGCAAGCGTTTTTGCTGCAATGCAACATCACTAGGGCGTTACATCTAGCGGCGCGTTCGATGCAGGCCTTTCACTCCGACCACTTCTCGCTGGAACTGCCGGCCGGGCACAGCTTCCCGATGAGCAAGTACCGGTTGCTGCGCGAGGCGGTCGAGCGCGAGCTGCCGGCGATCCGCGTGCACGAGGCGCCGCCCGCCAGCGATGGCGAGCTGGCGCTGGTGCATGCGCCGCTGTATGTCGGCGCCGTGGCCGAGGGGCTGCTGTCCAGGGCGCAGCAGCGCGAGATCGGCTTTCCTTGGTCGCCGCGCATGGCCGAGCGCGCCCGCCGCTCGGTGGGCGCGACCATCGCCGCGGCGCGGGCCGCGCTTACCGAAGGCCTGGGCGCCAACCTGGCCGGCGGCACGCACCACGCGTACCCTGATCGCGGCTCGGGCTACTGCGTCTTCAACGACGTGGCGGTGGCGGCGCGGTTGATGCAGGCCGAGTGGCAGCGCACGCACCGCAGCCTGCTGCGCATCATCGTCATCGACCTGGACGTGCACCAGGGCAACGGCACCGCGGCGATCTTCGCCGACGACCCGACGGTGTTCACGCTGTCGCTGCACGGTGCCAAGAACTTCCCGGCACGCAAGGAGCGCAGCGACCTCGACGTGGAACTGCCCGACGGCTGCGGCGATGCCGACTACCTGGCGGCGTTGGACGCGGCGCTCGCCGAAGCTTGGCGCCGTCATGGCATCACCCCGCCCGGCCTGGCCTTTTTCGTCGCCGGTGCCGACGCGCATGAGCACGACCGCCTGGGCCGGCTGAAGCTCAGCTTCGAGGGTCTGGCCGAACGCGACCGCCGCGTCTTCGAGGCGCTGCGCATGCGCGGCATTGCGGTGGCGGTGGCGATGGCCGGCGGCTACGGCCGCGACGTGCATGGCACGGTGGCGGTGCATCGCCATACGCTGAGCGAGGCGCTGCGCAGCTGGCAGATACTGGCGACGATGGAACAATCGAACGTTCGACTCTCCCGAAACTCATGACCCCCACCCACCCTGCCCACGACAGCGCGGCCGTCGACGCCGCCATCGCCAGCCGCCGCTCGGTGCGCGGCTTCCTGCCCACGCCGGTGCCGCGCGAGGTGGTCGAGGACATCCTGCGCGTGGCCTCGCGCGCGCCCTCGGGCACCAACACGCAGCCGTGGAAGGTGACGGTGCTCGGCGGCGAGGCCAAGACCGCGCTGTCGGCGAAGATCCGCGCGGTCTACGACGACCCAGCAGTGCTGGCCACGCACCACGAGGAGTACCACTACTACCCCAGCGAATGGGCCTCGCCCTTCATCGAGCGGCGGCGCAAGGTGGGCTGGGACCTGTACGGTCTGCTCGGCATTCACAAGACCGACAAGGCCGGCATGCACCAACAGCATGGCCGCAACTACGAGTTCTTCGGCGCGCCGGTGGCGCTGATGTTCACGATCTCGCGCACGCTGGGGCAGGGCAGCTGGCTCGACTACGGCATGTTCCTGCAAAGCGTGATGGTGGCGGCGCGCGGCCGCGGACTGGACACCTGCCCGCAGGCGGCGTTCATGCGCTTTCACCGCATCATCATGGAACACATCGGCGCGCCGGAGAGCGAGATGTTTGTCTGCGGCATGTCGCTGGGCCATGCCGA
>CAYUPF010000125.1:0-11664 GCA_964446545.1 uncultured Rubrivivax sp. | reverse complement strand
AGCTTCAGGCCCTGGGCGAAACCGTCGCGGCCGACCAGCGTGTGCATCATGCGCACGACCTCGGCGCCCTTCTCGTAGACGGTGGGCGTGTAGAAGTTGTTGATCGCTGCGTAGGCCTCGGGCCGCACCGGGTGCGCCATGCTGCCGGCGTCCTCGGGGAACTGCACGGTGCGCAGCTTGAGCACGTCCTCGATGCGCTTGACGGCGCGGGCCGACGCGTCGCCGGCCATGTCCATGCTGAACTCCTGGTCGCGGAAGACGGTCAGGCCTTCCTTCAGCGACAGCTGGAACCAGTCGCGGCAGGTGATGCGGTTGCCGGTCCAGTTGTGGAAGTACTCGTGCGCCACCACGCTCTCGACGGCGGCAAAGTCATCGTCGGTGGCGGTGTCGGCGCTGGCCAGCACGAACTTGGTGTTGAACAGGTTCAACCCCTTGTTCTCCATCGCGCCGAAGTTGAAGTCCTCGACCGCGACGATCATGAAGCGTTCCAGGTCCAGCGGCAGCCCGAAGCGCGCCTCGTCCCACACCACCGAGGCGATCAGCGAGTTCATCGCATGTTCGGTCCTGCCCAGGTCGGCGCGCTTGACGTACACCTGCAGCAGGTGATCGCGCCCCGACCGGGTGCGGATCTTCTGCTCGCGTGCCACCAGGTCGGCGGCGACCAGCGCGAACAGGTAGCTGGGCTTGGGGAAGGGGTCGTGCCACTTGGCGTAGTGGCGCCCGTTGTCCAGATCTCCTTGCTCCACCAGATTGCCGTTGCTCAGCAGCACCGGGTACCTGGCCTTGTCGGCGCGCAGCAGCACGGTGTAGACCGCCATCACGTCCGGCCGGTCGAGGAAGTAGCTGATGCGGCGGAAGCCCTCGGCCTCGCACTGTGTGTAGAAGCCGCCGCCGCTGGTGTACAGGCCGCTGAGCTCGCTGTTCTTCTCGGGCGCGCAGGTGTTGCGGATCTCCAGCGTGAAGCTGTCGGCCGCCGGCGGGTTGTCGATGATCAGCAGACCGGCTTCCTCGCGGAAGGACACGCTTTCGCCATCGGCCAGCACGCGCAGCAGGTTCAGGCCTTCGCCCTGCAGCCGCAGCGGGCTGGCCGGCACGGCAGCGTTGCGCTCGATGCGCATGCGGCTGCCGACGAGGGTCTTGGCCGGGTCGAGGTCGAAGCTCAGCTCGACGCTGCGGATCCAGTAGGCCGGGGGCGCATAGTCCTCGCGCCGCACGACGGTGGCAGGGCCTTCTCGCATGGGGTCTGTTGTCTCTCTATGGTTGTCAGAGGCCCTGTTTAAGGCTGGCCTCGATGAAAGGGTCCAGGTCGCCGTCCAGCACCTTCTGCGTGTTGTTGATCTCGACGTTGGTGCGCAGGTCCTTGATGCGGCTGTTGTCCAGCACGTAGGAGCGGATCTGGTGGCCCCAGCCGACATCGGTCTTGCTGTCCTCGAGCTTCTGCTGCGCTTCGCGCTGCTTGCGCATCTCGTGTTCGTACAGGCGGCTGCGCAGCATCTGCCAGGCCTCGTCGCGGTTGCGGTGCTGGCTGCGGTCGTTCTGGCACTGCACGACGATGCCGGTGGGCACGTGCGTCAGCCGCACCGCCGAGTCGGTCTTGTTGATGTGCTGGCCGCCGGCGCCGCTGGCGCGAAAGGTATCGACGCGCACGTCGGCCGGGTTGATCTCGATCTCGATCGAGTCGTCCACCTCCGGATAGACGAACAGGCTGGCAAAGCTGGTCTCGCGGCTGCCGGCGGCGTTGAACGGGCTCTTGCGCACCAGCCGGTGCACGCCGGTCTCGGTGCGCAGGTGGCCGAAGGCGTAGTCGCCCTCGACCTTGAGGGTGGCGCTGCGGATGCCGGCGACGTCGCCTTCGGTCTCTTCCAGCACCTCGGCCTTGAAGCCCTTGCGCTCGCAGTAGCGCAGGTACTGGCGCAGCAGCATCTGCGCCCAGTCCATCGCCTCGGTGCCGCCGGCGCCGGCCTGGATGTCGATGAAGCAGTTCAGCGGGTCGGCCGGGTTGCTGAACATGCGGCGGAACTCCATCTGTTCCACCGTCGTGCGCAGTTCCACCGCCGCTTCTTCGATGTGCGCCAGCGCGTCGAAGTCGCCATCGGACTTCGAGATCTCGTACAGCTCGGTGTTGTCGGCGATCTCGCGGCTCAGGTGGTCGATGGTGCCGACCACCGTGTCCAGCGACTTCTTCTCGCGCCCCAGTTCCTGCGCGCGCTTCGGGTCGTCCCAGACCGCCGGGTTCTCGAGCGCGGCGTTGACTTCGTTCAGCCGCAGTGATTTGCGGTCGTAGTCAAAGATACCCCCGGAGCTGCTCGGTCCGGTCCTTCAGGTCGGCGAGCAGCGTGCCGATCTGGTTGATGCGTTCGATGTCCATGGCCGCGATTCTGACATGCGGCCCGTACTCAATCGCCGTCGAGGAAGGTCTCCAGCGCCTGCGCCAGCGCCTCGGGCTGGTCGTGGTGCAGCATGTGGCCGGCCGGCGACAGTTGCAGCTTGCGCACCGACGGCACCGCCGCGAGCCGCTGCTCGAACTGCTGGCGCGTGTAGCGCCCGCCATACCAGCGGTCGAACTCGCGGCCCTCGCCCTCGACCCACAGCAGCGGCGCGCTGATCTGCGACCACAGCGCGAGGGTGTCCTCGGCGCGCGTCAGCACCGGGTTGATGCGCTTGTGCGCCGGGTCGCCCAGGATGTGCCAGCGGCCGTCGCCTCGTTGGCGCGACCAGTGCGTGGCCAGCCAGGCGGCCTTGTCGGCCGGCAGCAGCGGGTTGGTCTTCATCAGCCGCGCCGCCACTTCGTCCAGGCTGGCATAGCTGCGCAGCGACTGCGGCTGCTTCAGCTCGTCCAGCCATTGACGCAGCCGCTTCGGCGCGTCCTCGGGCTTGGTCTGCGGCATGCCAAAGCCTTCCAGGTTGGCCAGGCGGCGGATGCGCTGCGTGCGCACACCGGCGTAGGTCATGACGATGTTGCCCCCCATGCTGTGGCCGACCAGGTCGATCGGCCGATCGGGCGACAGGTGGTCGATCAGCGCGTCCAGGTCGCCCAGGTAGTCGGCGAACCAGTAGCCGTCGCCGGGGTTCGAGTCGGTCTGGCCGAAGCCGCGCCAGTCGGCGGCGATGACGTAGCGCTCGCGCGCCAGCGCATCCACCGTGAACTGGAAGGACGCGCCCACGTCCATCCAGCCGTGCATCATCAGCAGCGCAGGGCGCTGCGGCGTGGCCATCGCGGGCTCGCCCCAGACGTTGAGGTGGTGTGTCAGGCCGCGCAGCTCGACGAAACGGCTGCGCCCGGGCTGGCGCGGGGCATAGGGGCTGGGCATGCCGTACTATAGGCGGCACACCGCGCGGCACGCGTCAGGCGCGTGACATCAGGCCAGCGCCAGCGTCATCAGCTTTTCGGGCGCCACGCGCACCGGCACCGCGCTCTCGCCGACGACACCGGCGATCGCACATTCGCGCTTGCTGGTGTCGCGCGGCTGCGGCTCGATCAGCGCCACGCCGTTGGGCGTGGTCAGTGCCGCCACCAGCGGCGTGACGACGCTGGAGCCGCGCTTGACCACCACCGCGGTCTCGCCGGAGACCAGCTTGACGAAGCAGCCCGGCGGATAGACGCCGAACTCCTTGACCAGCGCTGCGGTCATCGAGTTGCCCGGGTCGTACATGAACATCGCGCGGCCGGCGCGGTCGGCGGCCATGGCCGCGCGCGTGGTGCGCGGGCTCAGCTTGGCGGTGTAGATGTCGGCGCGTCGCACCAGCGCGGCGAAGTCGTTGACCTCGCGCTTGCCGGCCGGATAGCCGCTGCCGTCGGGAGCCACGTGGTGGTCGGCCACGCCGTCCAGCCAGTCGCGGTCGCTGATGCCGGCCAGCTGCAGCATCTGCACGCTGCGCTGCGGGTGCGACAGGATGGCCTCGCGCTGCTCGGCCGTGACCGGCGTGCTTTGCTCGGCCAGCTGGCCCTGCAGCTCCAGCATCGACAGGTTCATCGTCAGCGCCACCTTGAAGACCTTCTGCACGCTGGCCGCGTCCCAGCCCAGGCGCTGCGCCACCAGGAAGGCGGTGATCGCCGTGTGCACCGAATGGTTGACGCCGTACTGGGTGTGCTTGTTGCCGTCCTGGCGCAGCACCTGGAAGATGGCCAGATCGGAATCGCGCTCGATCAAGGCCTGCACCGGCGCACTGACCTCGTCCAGTGCCTGGCTGAAGCCTTCCCGTGTGCAGGATTGCAGCGCCTGGCCGACGCGGTCCAGGCATTGGCCCCACAGCCGCGGCAGCTGTTCGGGTGATGCGTCCTTGATCGGGTCCCGCGCGCCGCGCAGCTCGGCAATGTCGACCAGCGCGCCGCGCGTGAACAGCGCTTCCATCTGGTCGTAGGTGTCCACCACCTGGCCGCGCGCAAGTAAGAGTGTGTGATCTGCGTTACGGACGTTGAAGGGCAGCGGCTTGCCGACGGCGAGACGGTGCTTGACGGTGGCGAGTTGTGAGAATTGCATGCTGTTCCTGCTGAACGGGGGCCGGCGCTGCGCGCGGGCTGTGCACGGCGGGCTTGTACCCTCGTGTTTTCGGCAGCGGGTTTGCCGACTTGAGCGGCTCGGCGGCACGGCTCCCGACCTCGACCTGCCGCATGGCCAGCAGGCGCAGGTCGTGCCGTCGGTGGGCAAGGTCGATAGCTTGTCCTGCGTCATGCCGTCACAGCAGGCGGTGCGGCATGCTCATGAAGCGATGCGGGACAATCGCCGACCCGGGAGTACGCCATGATCGAACTGAACCTGCCCACGATGACCTGCGGCCATTGCGTCAAGGCCGTCACCGCCGCGGTGCAGCAGGTGGATGCGGCCGCCGAGTTGCAGATCGACCTGTCCACGCACCAGGTGCGCATCGAATCGACGCGGCCGGCGGCCGATTTCGAGCGCGCGCTGACCGAGCAAGGCTACGCGCCGGCCTGAGCGCGCCGCTTCGATCGAAGTAGACCTTGAAGGTCAGGCCGATGCCGAGCACACGCTTCAGCTCATCGTCGGGCTTGTCGTACTGCAGCGCCAGATAGGGCTCGACGCGCCAGTCGCCGCCGATCGGTGTCTCCAGCCCGATCTTCAGCGTTCGTCGGCTCCACTTGTCGTAGCGTGTGTCGTAGAGCAGCTCGATGCTGCCGTAGGGCGCGACCGGATGCTCGAAGACGGCCGTGTCCCATTCGCTGCCCAGGCGCACGCGGTAGCGTTGTGACGAATCGCCGTTGACCTCGCGCAGGTCCGCGCGCAGTCGGCCGGTGATCCACAGCTTGCTGGGCGTCGGATAGCGCGAGTTCAGCTCCAGGATGCCGGTGTAGGAGCGGAACGCAGCCGCACCCGAGCTGCCGGACGTGCCGTATTCGAAGCCGATCCGCGATCACAGCAGGCGGTTCTTCGACCATTCCGCCTTGGGCACGTCGCGGCGCAGGATCGGCGCCAGCGTAGTCGAAGTTCAGCGTGAACTGCGCGTCCTGCGAGATGGCCTTGCCGGGCGCCCGCTGGCCCTCCATCGCGCGCGTCGCGGCGGCCGTGAACAGCAACCGGCTGCGCTCGTCGAGACCGACGTAGGCATTGAGCTCGGGCCAGAACTCGGTGGACCACGGGTCGTCGGCCCGGGCCGGCGCTGCCTGCAGCAGCGTTGCCAACAGCAGCAGGGCGCAAAGGCCATGGCTCGCGCGTCGCAGCAGCGCGCGCAATCGCATTCTTCGTCTTGCCAGGGTTGGGCGGCGAGTGTACGGGGCCGCAAGGCACGGCCGCTACCATGCCGCTCGGCGCGGCGAGGGGCGACGCGGGAGCAGGACGATGAGCAAGTTCCACATCAACGGCCGGGCCGTGGCGTTGTTGCTGGCGCTGTCGGGCAGTGCGGCCTGTGCGGCCGATACGCTGGCCGACGCGCTGGGACGCGATAGCGAGGTGACGCTGCATCTGCGTACCTACTATTTCGACCGCCAGGACCCCGGCGACGTGAGCCATGCGGCCTGGGCCGTCGGCGGCTGGGCCGGCTACCGCAGCGGCTGGATCGCCGACCTGCTGCGCTTCGGCGTCGTCGGCTACACCTCGCAGAAGCTGTGGGGCCCGCTGGACAAGGACGGCTCGGGCCTGCTCGCACCCGGGCAGGAGCCGTATTCGGTCATCGGCGAGAGCTACGTGTCGCTGAAGCTGTGGGAGCAGGTGCTGACTGGCGGGCGCTTCCTGGTGAACCAGCCCGAGATCAACGCCAACGACAACCGCATGACGCCGATCACCTATTCCGGCGGCAACCTGGCGGGCAAGCTGGCCGGCGTGGACTACTTCGCCGCTTACCTGAACGCGACCAAGCCGAAGACCAGCGAGAACTTCGTCAACTTCGTCTCTGCTGCCGGCATCGCCGGTTCGGCCAGCGAGCCGATGTGGCTGGCCGGCGTATCCGGCAAGCCGACGCCCGACTTCGACTGGGAGCTGTCCAGCTACTACGTGCCCAACGTGCTGCAATCGAACTACGCCGACATCGCCTGGCGCACCCGCCTGGCGGCCGGCTACCAGCTGCAGCTGGGAGCGCAGGCGATGGTTCAACGCGAGGTCGGCGAGCAGCTGCTGACGGGCTCGTCCTTCTCCACCTGGTCCGGCGGGCTGAAGGCCGACCTGACGCGCGGCGGCGCGACGGCGAGCCTGGCCTACCAGCAGACCGGCAGCGGCGCGGACTACCAGACCCCCTATTCGGGCTGGGCCGGCTACACCTACATGATCGTCAAGAGCTTCAACCTGGCGGGCATGAAGGCCTGGCTGCTCGGCGGGACCTACGACTTCGCGGCGCAGGGTCTGCCCGGGCTGCAGCTCAATGCCAGCGTCGTCTACGGCTACGACGCCATCGACCCGGCGACACGTGCGCCGCAGCCCGACTGGACCGAATACGACATGACGCTGGACTATCGCTTCAGCGACAAGCGCTGGCCCGAATGGGTGCGGCCGATCTGGATCCGCGGCCGCGCCGCCTACGTGGACATGCGCAGCGACGGCGACGTCGATGACTACCGCATCATCGTCAACTACGACTGGAAGTTCTGAAGTGACTCAGCGCGTGGCGCGGCGCCGCACGCAGTCGATGTAGGCGTGGCCGTCGGGCGGCGCTGCGCTGCGCTGCGAGGCCCAGATCATCTCGCCCAGGCATTCCATCACCTCGTGGTGCGCCGCATGCAGCGACTGGCGCTTTGCGGCCAGCAGCTGCACCGCCTGGCGGATGCCGGTGGGCTGGTCGATGTCCACCTGCTCCAGGATCGACAGGTGCATGGCCAGATGCAGGAAGGGGTTCTCGCGGCCGTCCTCGACGCCGTAGCTGGCGGCCAGCGCTGCCGGCTCGTCGGCCAGCGTGGCGTGGTATTCGGGATGCTCGGCTATCCACGCCGCCGCCTGTGCCTCGATCGGCGTCAGCGGCAGGCCCTCGCGCTGCTTGCGCCAGGTGCCGCAGAAGAAAGAACGCACGTCGTGCTGGGAGGGTTGGAACATCCGACAATTGTCGGCTTTCCCCACTGTGCCGCCGCGGCCCGCCCATGATCATCAGCACCGAACAACTCTTCACCGACGCACGCACGCAGAACGGCTACAGATCCGAAGCGCTGTCCGACGACACGCTGCGCCAGCTCTACGATCTGATGAAATGGGGCCCGACCGCGGCCAACTCGGCGCCGGCACGGCTGATCTTCGTGCGCTCCGCCGAGGCCAAGGACAAGCTGCTGGCCTGCGTCAGCGCCGGCAACGTCAACAAGGTGCGCGAAGCGCCGGTGACGGTCATCGTCGGCATGGACCTGGACTTCCACGACAAGCTGCCCAAGCTGTTCCCGCACGTCGATGCGCGGGCGTGGTTCGCCAACGACGCTGCCAAGCGCGCCGAGAGCGCGATGCGCAATTCCAGCCTGCAGGGCGGCTACCTGATCCTGGCGGCGCGCGCGCTGGGCCTGGATTGCGGGCCGATGAGCGGCTTCGACCACGCCAAGATCGACGCCGCCTTCTGGGCCGGCAGCAGCGTCAAGACCAACTTCATCTGTGCGCTCGGCCGCGGCGACCCGGGCAAGGTCCTCCAGCGCCACCCGCGCCTGGATTTCGACGAGGCCTGCCGGCTTGCCTGAGCTGTCGGCCGCCTGGCCCTTCATCGCCGACCCCTGGTTCTACGCGCTGGCCGTGCCGGCCGTGCTGCTGATGGGGCTGGGCAAGAGCGGCTTTCTCAGCGGCTTCGGTGCGCTGGCCACGCCCTTGCTGTCGCTGATGGTGCCGGTGCCGCAGGCGGCGGCGATCATGCTGCCGCTGCTGCTGGTGATGGATGCCACCGGGCTGCAGCAGCTGTGGCGCGAGCGCGACCGCGTGCTGCTGCGCCAGCTGCTGCCCGCCGGGCTTTTGGGCGTGGGCGTGGGTACGCTGCTCTTCGGCGTGCTGTCGACACGTTCCGTGTCCGGCCTGGTGGGTGCGCTGACGCTGCTGTTCCTGGCGCAGCGGCTGCTGTTCCCGCCCACGGCCGCCGCGCCGCCGCTGCCGCGCTGGGCCGCCTTCGGTCTGGCCACGACCTCGGGCTTCACCAGCTTCGTCGTGCATGCCGGCAGCCCGCCGCTGAACGTGTACCTGCTGCCGCTGCGCTTGAAGCCCATCACCTTCGCGGCGACGAGTTCGGTGTTCTTTGCGGTGGTGAACCTGGCAAAGTGGCTGCCTTATGCCTGGCTGGGCTTGATCGACCGCACCAACCTGGGTACGTCGGTGCTGCTGCTGCCGCTGGCGCCGCTGGGCGTGTGGCTGGGCGTGTGGATGACGCGGCGCATCCAGGCGCGCTGGTTCTATGCAGTGGCCTATGCCGGCATGTTCTTCACCGGCGCCAAGCTGCTGTGGGACGGGCTGCGCTGAAGCCATAAGAAAAGCCCGCGGCCTGATGCGGCGGCGGGCTCCCTTGCCGGACATCGCCCCGGCTTGGCGGGTGCGGCGACGGCTTCTTGGCGCTGGGTGACGGGTTCCCCGGGACTTGCGCCCCATCCGCCCAATCGTGCGGCCGGTTCTGCGCTTCGATGAGGGCAGTGTAGGCGCCGCTCGATGACGAGTTCGTGACGTCTGCGCGGCCTTTGCCCCCCAATTCGTGCCTGTCGCCCCAGGCTGGTGCGGGCCGGCACGCAAGGCCTGTGTCGCCGCGGCACC
The DNA here is from genome assembly GCA_964446545.1 of uncultured Rubrivivax sp. GTDB lineage: Bacteria > Pseudomonadota > Gammaproteobacteria > Burkholderiales > Burkholderiaceae_C > Rubrivivax. The sequence goes on along the minus strand of CAYUPF010000125.1, from coordinate 2,521 downwards.
GATATTGCATCGAAGCAGGGGCCCTCACGCCCGGGCCCAGCGGGACACGACGCCATGAACACCCTCACCCTCGTTCCCCCCGGCAGTGCCGCCGAGACCGACCGCACCGGCCTGAACCGCGATGCACTGCGCCGCGCCTTCCTCGACAACCTGTACTGCGTGCAGGGCAAGTTCCCGGCGCTGGCCACCAAGCACGACTACTACATGGCGCTGGCCTACACCGTGCGCGACCGCATGCTGCAGCGCTGGATCAGCACCGCCGCGGCCTACACGCGCCAGGGCGCGCGCACCGTGGCCTACTTCTCGGCCGAATTCCTGCTGGGCCCGCATCTGGCCAACAACCTGATCAACCTGGGCATCGAGGAGCCGGTCAAGCAGGCCATCCGCCAGCTCGGCCTGAGCTACGAGGAACTGATCGCGCAGGAAGAAGAACCGGGCCTGGGCAACGGCGGCCTGGGCCGGCTGGCGGCCTGCTACCTGGATTCGATGGCGACGCTGGAGATCCCGTCGATCGGCTACGGCATCCGCTACGAGTTCGGCATCTTCGCGCAGCGCCTGGTCGACGGCTGGCAGGTCGAGCAGACCGACAAGTGGCTGCTGCGCGGCAACCCGTGGGAACTGCCGCGGCCCGAATGGGCGGTGGAAGTCAAGCTCGGCGGCACTACCGAGACCTACATCGACATCCACGGCCGCACGCAGGTGCGCTGGGTGGCCGGGCGCACGGTGCTGGGCATCCCCTACGACACGCCGATCCTCGGCTACCGCAACCACACCGCCAACACGCTGCGGCTGTGGCGCGCCGAGGCGCCGGAATCCTTCGACCTGGGCACCTTCAACCGCGGCGACTACTACGGCGCGGTGCAGCAGAAGGTGGTGTCCGAGAACATCAGCAAGATCCTGTACCCGAACGACGAACAGGTGCAGGGCAAGGAGCTGCGGCTGGAGCAGCAGTACTTCTTCGTCAGCTGCTCGCTGCAGGACATGCTGCGCATCATGCGCGTGCAGAAGCTGCCGCTGGAGAAGTTCCACGAGAAGTTCGCGGTGCAGCTCAACGACACGCACCCGGCGGTAGCCATCGCCGAGCTGATGCGGCTGCTGGTGGACGAAGAAGGCATGGACTGGGACCCGGCCTGGGAGGTCACGCGCCAGACCTTCGCCTACACCAACCACACGCTGCTGCCCGAGGCGCTGGAGCGCTGGCAGCTCGGGCTGTTCGCGCGCGTGCTGCCGCGGCACATGCAGATCGTCTACGAGATCAACGCGCGTTTCCTCGACGAGGTGCGCATGTCCTTCCCCGGCGACACCGAGCGACTGGCGCGGCTGTCGCTGATCGACGAGAGCGGCGAGCGCTACGTGCGCATGGCCCACCTGGCCAGTGCCGGCAGCCATGCCATCAACGGCGTGGCGCAGCTGCACAGCGACCTGCTCAAGCAGGACGTGCTGGCCGACTTCCATGCGCTGTGGCCGGACAAGGTCATCAACGTCACCAACGGCGTCACGCCGCGGCGCTGGATGGTGCTGTCCAACCCGCGGCTGACGAAGTTCCTGAAGGGCGCGATCGGCGACGGCTGGATTGCCGACCTGGCACAGCTGAAAGGCCTGGAGGCCTTCGTCGACGATGCCGGCTTTCGCCGCGAATGGCGCTACATCAAGCGCAGCGTGAAGGAGGACTTCGCCAACCACGTGCGCCGCAGCACCGGTGTCAACATCGACCCGGCCTCGCTGTTCGACGTGCAGGTCAAGCGCATCCACGAATACAAGCGCCAGCACCTGAACGTGCTGCACATCATCGCCATGTACCTGCGGCTGAAGTTCGAGCCGAATGCCGAAGTGCCGCCGCGCACCTTCGTCTTCGGCGGCAAGGCCGCGCCGGGCTACCACTTCGCCAAGCTGATGATCCGGCTGATCACCGCGGTGGCCGAGGTCATCAACCGCGACCCGACCTTGCACGACCGGCTGAAGGTGGTGTTCCTGCCCAACTACAACGTCACCAACGGCCAGCGCGTCTATCCGGCAGCCGACCTGTCGGAGCAGATCAGCACCGCCGGCAAGGAGGCTTCGGGCACAGGCAACATGAAGTTCTCGATGAACGGCGCGCTGACCATCGGCACGCTGGACGGTGCCAACGTCGAGATCCGCGAGGAGGTGGGCGCGGAGAACTTCTTCCTCTTCGGCATGAGCGCCGAGCAGGTGGCCGCCAGTTGGCTGCCCGGCAGCAGCTACGACCCGATGGCGCTGTACCACGGCAACGAGCAGCTGCGCGCGGTGATCGACCTGATCGCCGAAGGCCATTTCTCGCGCGGCGACCGCGAGCTGTTCCGCCCGCTGGTGAACTCGCTGCTGGACCGCGACAACTACCGACTGATGGGCGACTTCGCCTCCTACGTCGAAGCGCAGGACCAGGTCAGCGCCACCTATGCCGACCGCGAACGCTGGACGCGCCTGTCGATCCTGAACGTGGCGCGCATGGGCAAGTTCTCGTCGGACCGCAGCATCCGCGACTACTGCCGCGACATCTGGC
>CAYUPF010000124.1:0-12085 GCA_964446545.1 uncultured Rubrivivax sp. | reverse complement strand
GTGCTGAACCCGGCCACCGGCCAGGAGATCGGCCGCGTCGCCCATGCCGGCATCGCCGACCTGGAGCGTGCGCTGGCCGCCACGCAGCGCGGCTTCGAGCTGTGGCGCGACACGCCTGCACTGGAGCGCAGCGCCGTGATGCGCCGCGCCGCCGCACTGATGCGCGAACGCGCCGCCGAGATCGGCGCGCTGATGACGCAGGAACAAGGCAAGCCGCTGGCCGAGGCCAAGGCCGAAGCCACGATGTCGGCCGAGATCATCGAATGGTTCGCCGAAGAAGGCCGCCGCGTCTATGGCCGCGTCGTGCCGTCGCGGTCGCTGGCCGTGCAGCAGACGGTGCTGAAGAGCCCGGTGGGCCCAGTGGCGGCCTTCACGCCCTGGAACTTCCCGATCAACCAAGTGGTGCGCAAGCTGTCGGCGGCGCTGTCCACCGGCTGCTCGATGATCGTCAAGGCACCCGAGGAAACGCCGGCCTCGCCGGCGGCGCTGATCCAGGCCTTCGTCGACGCCGGCGTGCCGGCCGGCGTGATCGGCCTGGTCTACGGCAACCCGGCGGAGATCTCGTCGTACCTGATCGCGCACCCGGTGATCCGCAAGATCACCTTCACCGGCTCGACGCCGGTGGGCAAGCAGCTGGCCGCGCTGGCCGGCACGCACATGAAGCGCGTGACCATGGAACTGGGCGGCCATGCGCCGGTGATCGTGGCCGAGGACGCGCAGATCGACCTGGCCATCAAGTGCGCCGGCGCCGCCAAGTTCCGCAACGCCGGGCAGGTGTGCATCTCGCCGACGCGCTTTCTGGTGCACAACAGCATCCGCGCCGAATTTGCGGGCAAGCTGGCCAGGCATGCGCAGTCGCTGAAGGTCGGTGACGGCCTGGCCGAAGGCACGGCCATGGGCCCGCTGGCCAATGCGCGGCGGCTGACGGCGATGGCGCAGTTCGTCGACGACGCGCGCGCCAAGGGCGCGATGGTCGCCGCCGGCGGCGAGCGCATCGGCACGGCCGGCAACTTCTTCGCGCCCACGGTGCTGGACGAGGTGCCGCTGGAGGCGGCGGTGTTCAACCAGGAGCCCTTCGGCCCGCTGGCCGCGATCCGCGGCTTCGACCGGCTCGAAGACGCCATCGCCGAGGCCAACCGCCTGCCCTACGGCCTGGCCGGTTATGCCTACACCCGGTCGCTGAAGAACGCGCAGCTGCTGGCGCAGCGGCTGGAGCTCGGCATGCTGTGGATCAACCAGCCGGCGCTGCCCTGGGTGGAGATGCCCTTCGGCGGCGTCAAGGACTCGGGCTACGGCAGCGAAGGCGGCAGCGAGGCGCTGGAGGCCTACCTCAACACCAAGGCGGTGTCGATCCTCTGCGCCTGAGCCCGGCGCGGCACCCCATGCCCACCGCCGCCCTCAGCCCGAGGGCCTTCGTCATGCTGTTGCTGCTGGCCTGCATGTTCGGCGGCAACCACGTGGCCGCGCGCTTCGCGCTCGACCACGGCGTGGACGTGGCCAGTGCCGTGGCAGTGCGCAGCCTGGTGACGGCAGCGGTGGTGGCCGTGATCGTGCTGATCTACCGCGTGCCGCTGACGCTGCAAGCCCGGCACCGCAGGATGATGCCGCTGATCGCGCTGCTGGTCGGCGTGCAGAGCCTGTGCCTGTATTCGGCGGTGGCGCGCATCCCGGTGGGGCTGGCGTTGCTGGCCTTCAACACCTATCCGCTGTGGACGGCGGCCGCCGTCTGGGCCCTCTACGGCCACCGGCCCGAACGCGCGGTGCTGATCGCGATGCCGGTGATCCTGTTCGGCCTGGCGCTGGCGCTGGACGTGTCGGGCGCGGCTTCAGGGCTGGGGCTGCAGGCGCACTGGCTGGGCATCGGCAGCGGCGTTGGCTTCGCGCTGGTGGCCGCGGCCAGCTTCGGCCTGGTGCTGGCGCTGACGCAGCACGAGGTGGCCGACCTGGACGGGCGGCTGCGCACCGCGATCACCATGGGCATCGTCGGCGTGCTCGCGCTGCTGGGCAGCTTTGCGCAGGGCGGGCTGCACTGGCCCAATGCCGTCTCCGGCTGGTGGGGCCTGGCGCTGCTGACGCTGCTGTACGGCACCGCCTTCACCATCATGTTCACACTGCTGCCCAAGCTGGGCGTGGTCGGCAACTCGCCGATCCTGAACGTCGAGCCGGTGGCGGCGCTGGCCATGGCCTGGCTGTGGCTGGGCCAGTCGATCTCGCTGATCCAGGTGCTGGGGGCGCTGCTCGTCGTGGGCACGGTGATGGTGCTGGGTTTGCGCAGGCGATAGGCCGGGCGGCACTTCACCGCAACCAATCGATCGCAATGCTCGGGTGACGACAGTCGAGCGCAAGCTCTGGCCCAGGCAGGATCGGGGGCGGGCGGGAATGCGCCGGATCCGGTCGTTCTCGGCCGGTCGTCGGAATCACGCGGACGGACAACTTCGGTCGCTGGCCGCGGGCACGCGACGCGCATCCAGGTAGATCAGCTTGCCCACGTTCGTGCGCGACTGCGCCGAGCGAACCCTGTGCCGGCACCCGCCTCGCATTTGTGCTAGCCAAACGCCAGAACACCGCTATGCTTGCTTGAACCGAACACCCTGAGCGGCTCCCGTGTCAACTTCGGTGATGCAGCACGCCATCAACCTGACCATCCTGCGCCAGGTCGACGCCGTCGTCGTGTCGCTGACTGACGCCAGGATGCTCGCCACGCTGGGGACGACAGACGTGTCCGAGGCCATGCTCGACGGCCTTCGCCTCGATGTCCAAGCGCTGCTTCAGCGTGCCGCCTGTGACGGTTCGGATGGCGCGAAGCGCGAGCGGCTCGAGACCGCAGTTCGCGAGCTCGGGCAGCGACTGTCCGAGAGCCTGTTGCCGTCGGCCATACGCAGCTTCCTGAGCGACAGCCCGCCGCGCAGCATCAACTTGCAGCTCGACGCCGAGTTGACCTGGATACCCTGGGAGCTGGTGCTCAATGGCGGGCGCTATCTCGGTGAGAAGTTCCGTGTATGTCGGCGCATCGTCACCAACGAGGAGTCCGCGCCGCTGCGCACCGCGCCGACTCGCGAGGGGCCGCTGCGCGTGCATGTCTTGACCGTGGGCGCCTCGGATGCTTGTACTGCGGCCGAGGGACCGGCTCTCGTCGGCCGGCTGCTTGCCGACGAGGGCATCGCCTGCTCGCGCTCCGATGCGTCGCAGCTTGGCCAGGGCGAGCACCCAGACATCTTTTCACACCTGGATGTGCTGCACTGCATCGTGCCCAGCAGCACCAGCGCCGACGAAATCCCCATGGAGATTCTGCGTCGCGGCCTGCATCCGGTGGCGACACCGGCGGCGGCGCTCGTCATTGTGCAAGCCGTGGCGCAGCCCGCCCGACCGGCGCCGCTGCAGGCCCGACGCGCCGTCGCAGCTGCGCGATGGGGCTTCAACGTGCTGACGCTGAACTGCGGGCCTGCCGACGCGGCCTGCGCCGACTTCGTCCAGGCTGTTTACCGGAACTTAGCAAATGGTGCCTCGGTGGGTGAAGCGCTGCGCGGGGCACGTTCGCACGTGCACCGTCTGGCCGGCGCCGCCGCGCTGGCGCGTCTGCAGGCACAGTTTTACGGTGAAGGCGATATCGCGCTGATCCTCCAGGACCGCCGTGCCCCGGGTGAGGACAGCCTGCGACAGGTGACGGTCATGTCCTTCGATCTCGTCGAATCGACACGGCTGTTGGGACAGATAGGTGCGGAGCGGTACAGCGAGATCCTGCAGAGCTATCACCACTGCTGCTTGGGCATCCTCATCGACCGCGGGGGCAAGCCGGACGATCCTCAAGGGAACGACGGCTTGATGTGCTATTTCGGCTTGCCCGTCGCGCGCGAGGACGCCGCGGGTCAGGCCGTGCGCGCTGGCTTGGAAATCATCGAAGCAGTCAAGGCCCTCGGCCTGAGCGTGCGCGTCGGCATCTGCACCGGGCGGGTCGTGATACGCGACGGGCAGCCGGTGGGTTCGGCAGTGCACTTCGCGGCCCGGCTGCAAGCCATCGCCTTGCCCGGAACGCTCGTCGTCGGCGAGTCCACGCGCAAGCTGGTCAAGGGCCGCTATCGCTTCACATCGATCGAACGGGATCTGCCGCCGCTCAAGGGCTTCGTTCAACACGAAGGCGTGTTCCGGGTGGCGCTGCCGGCCGAGGACGACGTCGACCCCGAGTTCGCCGCGGACGCGCCTCGCCTGTCGCCTTTTGTCGGCCGCTCCGATGAAATGCTGGCCCTGGAACGTCACTGGGCGCAGGCACGGGCCGGCACGCTGCGCGTGGTACGGATCGTCGGCGAGGCGGGTATCGGCAAGTCGCGCCTGCTGCGCGAATTCAAGCGCTCGCTGGCGGCACAGGGGCACGGCGTATTCGAGTGCCGCTGCGCCGCAGGGCAGGAGAACAGCGCCTTCCATCCGATGATCGAGGCCTTGCGCAACGAACTGCACATCGGCATCGGTGACAGCGGCGAGTCGGTGCGCTTCAAGCTCGGCCGGCTGGTAGCGCAGACCAGCGCTCCCGACGACGCCGTCGCGGTTCTTGCCGAGTTGATGACGGTTCCATTGCCGGCGGATCATCCACTTCAACGCCTGCCCGCCGAACGGCTCCGGCAGTCGACGATGGACATGCTGGTCGAACTCGGCAAGCTGCGCGTGCGCGATGCCGCAGGTTGCATGATCGTCGAGGACGTGCACTGGATCGACCCATCGACGGGTGACCTGATCGACCGGCTGGCGGTGGAGGCGGGGCAACTGCCGCTGCTGATCCTGCTCACCTCGCGGCCGGAACCCGAGTCCAGGTGGCACCCGCGGGTTGCCGTGCACGACGAGGAGTTGTCCGCGGTGTCGACGGAGGCGGCGCGGATGCTGGTCGTCGGTGCCGGCGGCGACACTCGGCTGCCGACCGCCATCGTGCACCTGCTGGCGGCCCGTACCGACGGAGTCCCGCTGTTCATCGAAGAATCGACGCGCATGGCCATCGAAGTCGGTGCCGGCAGGGTCGATGCCGGCGAGGCGCTGATGCAGTCGGTACCGACCACGATCCAGGACCTGCTGGGTGCCCGCCTGGACCGGCTCGACAGGGCCAAGCAGGTTGCCCAGATTTGCGGCACCATCGGTCGCGAGTTTTCCATGCCCCTGCTGCAGGCGGTGTTGCGGCACCCCGACAGTCCGTTCCAGGTGCACGACCTGCCGGCCCAACTTGCTGCGTTGATGCGCTCGGGCATGCTGGTGCGTCGCGGCGATCCCGAGACGGGCCGCTATCGCTTCAAGCACGCGCTGATGCGCGACGCTGCCTACCGCTCACTGCTGGAGCGCGACCGCAAGCGGCTGCACCGCATCGTCGCGCAGATGCTGCGTGAGCAGTTCCGCGAACTGAGCGATGCCCAACCGGAGTCGCTGGCGTTTCACCTCACCGAAGCCGGCGACCTCGCAGACGCGCTGGGCGCGTGGGAGCTCGCGGCACGCAGGGCTGCGTCCCGGTCGGCGCATGTCGAAGCCATCAACCACTTGAGTGCCGCGCTCGCGGTTCTGGAGCGCAGCCCCATTGGCGTCGATCGCGAGCGTACCGAGTTGCGACTACAGCTGCTGCTCGCCACGCGCCTGATCGCCACCGAAGGCTATGGCGCCGAGCGGGTGGAGCGTGTTTACGCCCGCGCAATGGACCTGGCCCGCACACTGGGCGACGATGCGGCGCAGATGAAGGTGCTGCTCGGGCTCGAGGCCTATCACTCCGCGCGGGCGGAGTTCGGCAAGGCGATGGCCATCGCCGTCGAAGCCCGCGCCAAGGCGCAGGGCGATGCCGATGCGATTCATCGCGTGCAGCTCAAGTGGGCCGTGGCGAATCTGGTGATGCATCAGGGAGACATGGCGACGGCCGTGTTGCAGATGGACGAGTGCCTCGCCGAGTACGACCGACTCGAACATCGTGCCAGCGCCGTGCAGGACCCCGGCGTCATGTGCCTGTGCTACTCGGCCTGGGCCTTGTGGCAGCTTGGGCATCCGGACCAGGCCATGCAGCGCGCCCAGAGCGTGGTGGCGCGTGCCGAGCGCATGAAGCACCGCTTCAGCCTGGGTGAGGCCTATGGCTTCAGGGCGGCGATCCAGCTGTTCCGCGGCGAGGGCACGGCGGCGCTGGACAGCGCCGCGCGGGCCATCGAGATCTGCGAAGAGGGTGGGTTTTCGATGTGGCTTTCGCTGGCGCGGCTGATTCGCGGCCGGGTGCTGGCCGAGGGGCCTGACGCGGCGTCCGGCAACGAGGAGATGCGTCAGGCGCACGCACTGTGGGCATCGACGGGCACCGTGCTGACAACACCGTTCTATCTGGCGCTGCGCTCCGAGGGCCTCGCCCTGGGCGGGCGCCCCGAGGAAGGCATCGAACTGCTCGACCAAGCGCTCGCGGTCATCGAACGCTGCGGTGAGCGCTACTACGAGGCCGAGGTGCGGCGGCTGTATGGAACGCTGGTGCGGCAGTGCGCGGCACGCGCCGGTATCGACCGCGATGCGGAGGCCGAGTCCTGGCTGCGCAGCGCTCTCGCCTCCGCGCAATCGCGCGAGCTGTTGTCGCTCAGCCTTCGTGCGGCCACCAGCCTGGCGCAGTTGTGGCGGTCGCTCGGGAACCACGACCCGGCCCGACAAGTCTTGAACGATGCCTATCGTTGCATCACCGAAGGTGCCGAGACACGCGATCTCGTGCACGCACGGGAACTGCTGACCGAGCTGCGAGCTGCAACAGCCACAGCAGATTGACCAATGCCGCCCGACCGGGCGGCCACGAAGAAGCGCAGGAGGTTCACATGGGCAAGCTCGACGAGTTCCGCTCGCTGAAAGACCAGCCGCTGCTGCAGAACAAGCTGCTCTTCGAATGGTTGTGCGACGACGCCAAGCGCCGTGCGTTCTACGATGAACTGAACAACAACGGGTTTCCGATCCTGCGCTTCAAGAGCGCGCTGCGCCTTCCCAGCCGCACCGCGTCCGACTGGCCGCACGAGGATGTGTACCTGCTGTCGGCGCAAGCCGACGTCAACGCCGCACTGGCCGGCTACAGCGTCGAGCCTTACGGGTCGCTCGAAAGCGGCGGGCGCTTCATGCTCGGGCTCGACGACCCGGACGCGCATCTTGCGCAGAACGCTGTCGCCGCCAAGGCGCTGGTGTTCAATCCCGACGACCAGATCCGGGCGGTTGCGTGCGAGGCCTTCCGCCGCGCGGCGGTGCAGCCGCTGAAGCAGCACGACTTCGACCTGGTCGCGATGGCCGAGCAGGCAGCGCTGCATTTCGCGTCGCTGCTGTTCGGCCTGCCGGACAAGGCGCACACTCGATTGCAGCGGCTGATCTACGCCGTGTACCGACGGCTGACGTTCCAGATCATCGGCCGCCACTTCGTTGCCAATGCGGGCCTGCCGCCGAGCCGCTCGGCCGACGCCGAAAAGCTGAAACGCGAACTCGAAGGCTACATCCGCGACGAGCATGTCGCTCGCCATGCGGACGGTCTGATCGCCAAGGGCTTGCCTGGCGAGACGGTGATCGGCCGCCTGTACGCGCACTTCGGCCGGCCGAGCGACCCCGAGAACGACGAGGTGGTCTTCATCACGCTGGGCCTGATCGCCGGGACGATCGGCAACGTGCGCGCGGCAGTGGCCAATGTCATGGCTCACTTCTTCGACAGTGGCCAAGTGCCCGACGCGAGACGGGCGGCCTGGATCGACGAACCCGCCGACGAGACGCTGCGTCGCCTGATCGACAAAGCGCTGCGGCACCAGCCGGCGGCCCCGTTCCTGGCCCGCCGGTCGCGGCGCCTGGACAAGCCGCACGCACCGTTCGCCGACATTCCCGACAGCGCGCTGGTGCTGCTGGCGATCGGAGCCGACCCCGACCCGGCGCTGCTGTTCGGCGGCCACGACTTCATGCACCGCTGCATCGGCAAGCACCTCGCACAGCCGCTGGTCGAACAGATCGTGCGCGGCGTGCTGCGCCTGCCGGGCCTGGCCCAGCGGATCGACCCCGATACCGGCGAGCCCTTCGGGCTGAAGAAGCGCTGGGGCGCAAGCTGCGAGAGCTACCCGATGCAGTACCAGCGTGACCGCACGCTGAACCAGCAGCCGCTGTTCGTGGTGCTGCCGATCAAGGAGCCGATCGCCGAGAACGCACGCAAGCTCGAGATACTGACGTGTGCCGGCGCCCACATCGTCGAATCGGCGCTGGCGAATTCGCAACACGTCCACTACGCCTGGTTCTGCCTGGTCGAGAACCGGACTCACCTGGCGATGATGACCACCTACGACGGCGACTTCGACGCCTATGTCGAGCACTTCGCAGTCACGGTCGACCTTTTCGATCAGCAGTTCGAGTTCCTCGACGTCGAGCAGCAGGTGCCGATCCGCAAGCACCCGAAGCAGTTCGTCGACAACATCCGCAAGTACAACCGGGCGCCGCTCGGTGACTACTTCTTCAGCGCCTACCCCAACGTGTCGGTGGCCGAGATCCGCGCCGCGGCGGGGCTGCCATGAACGGCGGCCGAAACGCGGCTGGCAACGAGAAAGCCGCGAGCAGCTGGGACGACTCGCAAGCCAGCCAGGTTCAAGCCCTGGCGCTGACCGGCTACAACCTCGATGCCAGCGTGCACCTCGTGCTGAAGATCGCCGACGGGGTCGCGGCGCGCCGCCTGATCGGCGAGCTGGTGGCCGACGGCACGATCACCTTCGGCACCGGCGGCAAGGCGGCGCGCCAGCGTTTCGCCGTCAACATAGGCTTCACACACCGCGGCCTGTACCGGCTCGGGTTGTCCAGACGCCACCGCCGCGCGCTCGAGCTTCATGCACCGGCCTTCAGCGAAGGCGCCGCGCCGCGCGCGGCGCGCCGCCTGGGCGACAGCGGCGAGAGTGCGCCCGAACGCTGGGATGCCGCTTTCGCTGCGGCCCGTGCCGACGTGCTGCTGTCGGTCCACGGCGAGAGCCTCGGGCAAGTCCGGCGCAGCGTCGACGATCTGGCCAAACGCAGCGGCGCGAGGCTGGCGTTCAGCGGTTGGGAAACGGCCGACCGCATCGAGGCCGAGCACCTGCAGCCGGCCGAGAAGAAGTTCGGCCGCGAGAACATTCGCAGCGTGCACTTCGGCTTCGTCGACAACCTCACCGGCCCGGTGATCCGGCCGCAAGCCTCCGATCGCCATGGCGAGCTGCATCAACCCGGCGAGTTGCTGCTCGGCCACGCCAACGACGAAGGCTTCGACCGCTTCGGTCCCAGCGACACGGTGCCGGCGGATGTCGCGGCCTTCTTCCGCAACGGCAGTTTTGTGGTGCTGCGCCGCATCGAGCAGCACGAAGACAGGCTCGACAAGTGGTTGCACGAGCAGGTGACGATCCTGTCGGCGCAACAAGTCGACGTGACGCCCGAGTACCTCAAGGCCAAGCTGTGCGGGCGCTGGCCGAACGGTGCGCTGCTGCGGCCCGGCAATACGACACAACCGGACCTGTCGGCGCAGGATCTGGCGCCCTTCGACTTCAGCGCCGACCTGCAGGGTCAAGGCTGCCCCTTCGGCGCCCACATCAGGCGCACGAACCCGCGCAACGACCGCATCTTCCCGCCGCGGCTGCGGCCGCTGTTCCGTCGCGGCATGCCATACGGCCCGCTGTACTCGGAGAGACCAGCCGCCGCGCGCGGCCTGGTCGGCCTCTTCTTCTGCGCCAGCATCGACGACCAGTTCGAGCACCTGATGTCCGAATGGGTCGAGAAGCGGCCGATGGGGCCGCCGAATCGCGGCGCGGCCAAGGACCCGCTGATCGGCAACCATGACGAGCCCGATGCCGGGTACCACATCCCCCTCTCCGGCGCCAAGGCGATGATCCTCGGCGGACGCGCTGGCGGCGCGCCGCTCGAGCCCTTCGTCACCACGCGCGGCACACTCTATGCACTGTTCCCGAGCCGCGATGCGCTGGACGCCATCGCGCGGCTCGAAGGCGTGCCCCCACCGGCGGATGCCGAACCGAAGTCGCGCGCGCGCTTCGCCGCAGCCCATGCGGCACCGCCGCCGAGCACGGCAGCGAAGGTCGAGCCCGACGACGACGACGACACTATCGACCTCAGGCAGGCGCCGGCCGACCGCTTTTGTGACCTGGTGATGGAAGGCGGTGTGACCAGCGGCATCATCTACGCCGCCGCAGTGGTCGAACTGTCGAAGGAGTACCGCTTCTGCAACATCGGCGGCAGTTCGATCGGCGCCTTCGCGGCAGCACTGGCTGCGGCGGCCGAGTTCAGGCGCCGCAACGGCTCTATGGAGGGCTTTCGGTCGCTCAAGGAACTGCCGAAGTTGCTGGCCGAGGAGGACAGGGGCCGGACTCTGCTGCAGCGGCTGTTCCAGCCGCAGCCGTCGACGAAGCGCCTGTTCGCGGTCTTCCTGGCTTCGCTCGGCCATACCGGCCGGTCCGGGCGCTATCTGCGTGGCCTGCTGGCGGCAATGCGGCAGTACTGGCGCCAGGAAGCGCTACTCGGGCTGCTGCTGATGCTGATCGTGCTGTCGGGCCCGCTGAGTGTGCCGCGCGGGGCCGAACTGCTGGCCTGGTTGCCGGCGGCGTTGGCGACACTGCCGCTGGCGCTGCTGGGCGGGACCTTGATCGGCATCGTCGGCGACCTGCGTCGCGGACTGGTCGAGAACGGCTACGGCCTGTGCCGCGGCTGGACTTTCGACGATGACAAGGAAAAGACCCGCCAACAACAGGAGACGGAAGACGACGAGGACGACCGCCGCGCGCTCGCAGCCGGGCACAAGGAACCGACGACCAACGCCGACAGGCAGCCGCCAAAGAAGCCTCCCGCCTCCGACCTGACCGGCTATCTGCACGCGTCGATCCAGGCCATCGCCGGCCGCGACCCGCAGAACGATCCGCCGCTGACGTTCAAGGACCTGTGGGACGCACCGGGTTCGCCGGCCGAAGAGCTCGGCTTCCCCGCCGGCCCGCTGGCACGGCGCTCGATCAACATGGAGGTCTACGCGACAAACCTCGCCCACGGCCGGCCGTACCGCTTTCCGCTCGACGAGGGCGACGACATGGGAAGGCTGTATTTCCGCCAAGAGCAGCTCGCCAACTACTTCCCCAAGGCGGTGATGAACCACCTGATGGCGTGGTCGTTCCCGTACGAGCCGAAGTCGCCGTCCGATCCGCCGGCCGGCGACCACAGCGAAGGCCTGCGCCTGCTGCCGCAGGAACAGCTGCCGATCGTCGTCGCGGCACGGCTGGCGCTGAGCTTCCCGCTGTTGGTGTCCGCCGTGCCGTTGTGGGCGGTGGACTACGAGCCCGAGCACTCGCAGCGCGAGCTCACGCAGTGCTGGTTTTCTGACGGCGGCCTGTGTTCGAACTTTCCGATCCATCTCTTCGACAGCTTCGTGCCGCAGTGGCCGACCTTCGGCATCTCGCTGCACAAACGCAGTGAGTTCCGCAAGAAGCAGCGTGTCTGGCTGCCCAACAAACATTCCGAGGGCGGCGGCGATACCTGGAACCGCGGCCTCGCCGACGACTTGGCGCCGCTCAAGAGGCTGCCCAACTTCCTGATCAGTCTGTGGCTAGCGGCCTGGCGCTGGAACGACATGACGATGATGCGCATGCCCGGGGTTCGCGATCGCGTCGTTCGCGTGATGCTGACCGAAGAGGAAGGCGGCGTGAACATCCGCATGACCGGGCAGCAGATCCGTGCACTGGCCGTGAACTACGGCCGCAACGCGGCGCGGGCCTTCATCAAGAAGTTCGCCAAGCCCGACAGCGTCGGCTGGCCCGAGCATCGCTGGATCCGCTTCAATCGGCTGCTGGTCGCGCTACGCAGGGAGATCGAAGGCTTCAAGTTCGCCGCCGGTCTGGACCGCCATGCAAGGCCGCTGGAAGAGCAGATCCAGGACGCATTGGTTGCTGAGCCGCTGCGCCCCAGTAGGTCATCGCCACAAACGACGCTGAACCCGGAGCAGGCGGACGAATTGCACTACCTGCTTTCAGCGATCTCGAGCCTCGAAGAGGAATTCCATCGAGCCGGCGATCACACCCCCTTTGTTTGCATCCCGAGGCCAAGCTTGCGCGTGCGGCACCCGACGTGAGTCATGGCG
>CAYUPF010000123.1:0-12131 GCA_964446545.1 uncultured Rubrivivax sp. | reverse complement strand
TGGTGTGCGCCGGCGCGATCGACTCGCCAAAGCTGCTGATGCTGTCGGGGATCGGCGATCCGGCTGCGCTGCAGGCGCACGGCATCGGCGTGAAGCACGCGCTGCCGGCCGTCGGCCGACATCTGTGTGACCACCCGGGTGCCTCCCTGCTGCTGTCATTGAAAGCTCCGGCGCCCGCTCATCCCAGCAGCAACCTTGCGGAGGCCGGGTTGTTCATGAAGAGCGCGAGATCGAGCGGCGCGTACGCGACCGACATTCAGTTCCTGGTCGCGCCACAAGCGCCGATCATTGCAGCGGCACGCGGGCTGACGCCGGCCATGGCCATCGTCGCCCAAGCATGCCGCCCGCTCAGCCGGGGCAGTGTCGTCCTGCGTTCGGCCGACCCGCTGGACGCGCCGCTGATCGACCCGGCCTACATGACGCAGCCCGAAGACCTCGCGCTGCAGATCGAGGGCATGCGCGAGGCACGGCGAATCGCGGCAGCCGAGCCGCTGGCCCGTCACCTGAACGGCGAGCTGGCACCCGGTCCCACCGCGACGACGGATGCCGATCTGGAACGCCACATACGCAACACCGGCGCCTGCATCTTCCACCCGGTGGGGACCTGCCGGATGGGGCCGGGCGAGGATGCGGTGGTGGATGCCGAGTTGCGAGTGCACGGGCTGCGCGGCCTGCGCGTCGTGGACGCCTCGGTGATGCCGCAGATCACCTCGGGCAACACCAATGCGCCAACGATCATGATCGCCGAGAAGGCAGCCGACCTGATTCGGCGGGCCTTGTAGGCACACACGGCTGGCGCGCCTGAAGGTAGCGGCGCCCCGACGACCAGGTCATTCTGTACGTCAAATCGCAACCGGGTGAAGCCTGACCCGAAGCCTCAGCGCCGCCGCGCCACCAGGCCGACCAGCGCCGAACGGCCGCGGTGGCCGCTACCTTCGGCCACATCGGCCTCGTAGTCACGCAGTTCGACGATGTCCATCGCGGCGAAGGCCTCGCGCAGCATCGGCGCGGTGTACAGGTGCGACAGCAGCGGCGGCCCGCCGGTGCGGTATTCCAGCTGCCGGGGCGTGTAGCCCTGCAGCAGCAGTGTGCCGCCGGGCTTGAGGCAGCGCTGCATGTTCGCGAACAGGCGTTCGCGCAGCGCCGGGTCGGCAAACTGCACGAAGATCGCGGCGACGCCGTCGTAGTGCGCCTCGGGCCAGGCGAAGCCGTCGCAATCGGCCACCAGGAAATCGACGCTGACACCTCGTTCGGCCGCCAGGCGCAGGGCCTTGGCCACGCCGACCTCGGCGATGTCGAAGGCATCGACCTGCAGGCCGCGCTGGGCCAGCCACACGCTGTTGCGGCCTTCGCCATCGGCCACGCACAGCACGCGCTGCCCGGGCGTCCACGCTCCCGCGTGTTCGCGCAGCCACGCGTTGGGCTCGGTGCCGAACAGGTAGCCGTCGGCGGCGAAGCGCTTGTTCCAGGTGCCGGCGGGGTCGGCGAAGCCGCCGTCCTTGCCCTGGCTCATGCCGAGCGCGAGTCCTCGCCGATCAGCAGCCGTGAATCGCTCAGGTACTGGTGCGGCGGGATCTCGAGGTTGGTCGGCGCGGGTTTGTTCTTGAACACCCGGCCGGCGCCGTCGAAGGTGGAGCCGTGGCAGGGGCAGAAGTAGCCACCCTGCCAGTCGGCGGGCACGCTCGGGTTGTTCGAGCCGGCCGGCACCGCGCTGGGCGAGCAGCCCAGGTGCGTGCAGATGCCGACCGCAACGAACACTTCCGGGTGCAGCGAACGGGTTGCGTTGCGCGCATAGGCCGGCTGCTGGTCGCGTTGCGAGTCGGGGTCGGCCAGGTCGGGGCTGGAGGTCTTCAGCGCGGCCAGCATTTCCGGCGAGCGGCGCACGATCCACACCGGCTTGCCGCGCCATTCCACCGTCTTCATGCCGCCGGGCGGGATGTCGCCGATCTCGACCTCGACCGCCGCGCCCATGGCGCGTGCGCGCTCGCTGGGCGCGAAGGAGGCGACGAAGGGCACGGCCGTGGCCACGGCGGCGACACCGCCCACGGCCGAGGTGGCGATCAGCCAGGTGCGGCGCTCGGGGTCGCCGGCCGCGGGGGCCGCGGGCAGCGGCAGGGTCTGGGCAGTCATGGGTTCTCCTCCGTAGCGGCATTGTCGCCGCGAACGATGCAGATTCAGGGCTGCGCCAGCAGCGCCAGCGTGTGTGCGTCGCGCTCGCCGGCGTAGAACTTGTCCAGCGCCCGCGCGAAGACGGGTTCGTGCGGCACGGCGCGCTCGAACAGCGTCATCGACGAGCCAAACTTCAGCACATCCGGCATGCCGAAGATCTGCAGCGCGCTGCGGCCTTGCCCGTCCAGCACGCACTGCGTGCATTGGCGCAGCCGCGGGCCCAGCACGGCGTGGCCGGCATAGGCGCGCGCTTCGTCCAGCGATGCCAGCCCGTAGTGCAGCGCCGTCGCGCTGCGGCCCAGCGCCTTGAGCTGCGGGAAGACGAACCACATCCAGTGGCTGCGCTTGGCGCCTTGCGCCAGTTCCTGCAGTACCACGGCATAGACCGGCGCCTGCGCATCGACAAAGCGCTGCAAGCCGTCCACGCGGCATTGCCTCAAGCCGCGCGCCGGCGCGGCGAGCGCGGCGGTGCCGGCACGGTGAAGAGCGCGCGCTCGGAGGCCGCGCGCTCGAACTGCCGCGCCAGGCTGCCGCAGACCAGGTCGCACAGCTGGTAGACCGACGGATCGGCGATGCGGTAGTAGACGCTGGTGCCGCGGCTTTCGCGCGCCACCAGGCCATGCGTGCTGAGCAGCGCCATGTGCCGCGACACGTTGGCGGTGGTGAAGCCGGTCAGCTGCGCCAGCTCGCCGACGTTGCGCTCGCCGCTGCGCAGCAGGTTCAGCAACGACAGCCGTGTCGGCTCCGACAGCGCCTGGAAGTAGGCCGCGACCTTTTCCAGCGCTTCCTTGGGCAGGTCCTGCATGCGCGTGCATCTGGGGGTGGGCAAGGTGGGAATCATGCATCAAAGCTGGTGTGCTTGCATGTTGTTGCTTGATTCTTTGCTTGACTGTTTAACTGATTACGCAAATAATACAACAATCAATCGCACTGCGCCAGCGTCCTCGGGCCGGGTCGCAGCGCAACGCAGGAGTGAAGGATGGGCAGGAGCTTCCTGGTATCGATGGCGCTGTGCGCCGGCCTGTGGCCGGCGGCCTCGGCGTGGCCAGCCGCCCCGGCGCTGGCCACCGCGCCGGTGCAGTCGTCGGCCGACCGGGCCCTGCAGTCCTTCGACGGCGTGGTCGAGGCGGTGCGCTCCAGCGTCGTGGCCGCGCAGGTGGCCGGCGCCATCGTCGCGCTGGACGTCAAGGCGGGCGACAGCGTCAAGGCCGGCCAGACCTTGCTGCGCATCGACGCGCGTGCCGCCGAGCACAACGCCAGCGCCAGCCAGGCGCAGGTGCAGTCGGCGCAGGCGCTGCTCGACGTGGCGCGCAAGGACTACGAGCGCCAGAAGCAGCTCTTCGACAAGCAGTACATCAGCCTGGCGGCGCTGGAACGCGCCGAATCGCAGTTCAAGGCGGCGCAGGCCCAGGCGGCGTCGCTGCTGGCGCAGGCGAATGCCACGCGCACGCAGTCCGGCCTGCACGTGCTGCGCGCGCCCTTTGCCGGCGTGATCGCCGACGTACCGGTGGCACTGGGCGACATGGCGCTGCCGGGCAAGCCGCTGCTGACGCTGTATCAGCCCGGTGCGCTGCGCGTCAGCGCGGCGCTGCCGCAGAGCCTGCTCGGCGCGCCGGCGGCGGGGCTGAAGCTGGAGTTCCCCGGGTTGCCGCAGCCGCGGCGCTGGTTCACGCCCGGCGCGGCGCAGCTGCAGTGGCTGCCGACGCTGGATGCCGCCACGCACACGGTGCAGCTGCGCATCACGCTCCCGGCGGGCTGGGACGGCCTGGCGCCGGGCCTGTTCGCGCGCGTCTGGCTGCCGATGGCCGCCGGCGACGGCAGCGCCCGGCTCTTCGTGCCCGCATCCGCCGTGGTGCGCCGTGCCGAAATGACCGGGCTGTACGTGGTCGACGCCAAGGGTGCGGCGCAACTGCGCCAGGTGCGGCTGGGCCGTGTGCAGGGCCCGAACGTCGAGGTGCTGGCCGGCGTGTCGGCCGGCGAGCACATCGCGCTGGACCCGCAGGCCGCGGTGCGCGCGGACTGAAGCCATGAAGCCGCCGACCCTCGGCATCTCCGGCCGCATCGCGGCCTGCTTCCAGTCGGCGCAGATCACGCCGCTGCTGGCGCTGGCGGCGCTGCTGCTGGGCATCTTCGCGGTGGCGGTAACGCCGCGCGAGGAGGAGCCGCAGATCGACGTGACGATGGCCAACGTGCTGATTCCATTCCCCGGCGCCGCGGTGCGCGACGTCGAGCAGATGGTGGCCACGCCGGCCGAGCAGCTGCTGTCGCAGATGGCCGGCGTCGAGCACCTGATGTCGCAGTCGCGGCCGGGCCTGGCGGTGATCACCGTGCAGTTCGAGGTGGGCGTGCCGCGCACCGAGGCGCTGGTGCGGCTGTACGACACCGTCAATGCCAATGCCGACTGGCTGCCCAAGGGCCTGGGCGTGCTCGACCCGATCATCAAGCCCAAGGGCATCGACGACGTGCCCATCATCACGCTGACCTTGTTCAGCCGCAACGCCGTCCCCGCCGCCGAGCCGCCTCAAGGCGCGGCGCGCCCCCTTGGGGGGCCGGAGCCGCAGGCTCCTGGGGGACGCAATTTCACCGGCGCCTACGACCTGGAGCGTGTGGCGCACAGCCTGGAGGCCGAGCTGAAGCGCGTGCCCGGCACACGCGAGGTGGTCACGGTCGGCGGGCCGGGCCGGGCGGTGTTGGTCGAGATCGACCCGGCGCGTCTGGCCAGCCACGGCGTCACCGTGCCCGACCTGCGCAGCGCGCTACAGGCCGCCAACCTGGGCCTGCCGGTGGGTGAACTGCTGGCTGGCAACCGCGCAGTGGCGGTGGAAAGCGGGCCTTTCCTGAAGGACGCGCGGGATGTCGGCGAGCTGGTGGTCGGCGTGCGCGACGGCAAGCCGGTGTTCCTGCAGGACGTGGCCACGGTGCGCGACGGCCCGCCGCCGGCCACGCGCTACGTGTGGCATGGCATGGGCGGCCACGGCGGCGGCGAGTTCCCGGCAGTGACGATCGCCATCACCAAGAAGGCCGGCGAGAACGCCATCGACGTGGCCGACGCGGTGATGCAGCGTATCGGCTCGCTGCGCAACACCGTGATACCGACCGACGTCGAGGTGGTGGAAACACGCAACTACGGCGCCACCGCCAACGACAAGGCGGTCAAGCTGATGCAGAAGCTGCTCTTCGCCACCGCCGCGGTGGTGGCGCTGGTGTTCATCGCGCTGGGCCGGCGCGAGGCCGCCATCGTCGGCAGCGCGGTGATCCTGACGCTGACGCTGACGCTGTTCGCCAGCTGGGCGTGGGGATTCACGCTCAACCGGGTGTCGCTGTTCGCGCTGATCTTCTCCATCGGCATCCTCGTCGACGACGCCATCGTCGTGGTCGAAAACATTCATCGCCACATGGCGATGAATGTTTCGGCGCAGGCTCATGTCGCCGCAGGCGACGTGAAGGCCGCGGCAGCGGCCGGCCGGAGCCAAGACATCCGCCGCCTGACCGAGATCATTCCGATCGCGGTCGACGAGGTCGGCGGTCCGACCATCCTGGCCACGCTGACGGTCATCGCCGCGCTGCTGCCGATGGCTTTCGTGTCCGGATTGATGGGCCCGTACATGAGCCCGATCCCCATCAACGCCAGCATGGGCATGCTGCTGTCGCTGGCGGTGGCCTTCGTGATCACGCCCTGGCTGGCGCGGCTGTGGATGAAGGCGCTGCCGACGCAGGCGCACGACCGGCCGCACGGGCTGTCGGCGAAGCTCGCGCCGCTGTTCCAGCGCCTTTTCGAGCCCTTGCTCGACGACCGGCGCGGCCGGCGCAACCGCTGGCTGCTGGCCGCCGGCGTGGCGGCGCTGATCGGCCTGTCGCTGCTGCTGCCGGTGTTCGGCCTGGTGCAGCTGAAGATGCTGCCCTTCGACAACAAGTCGGAGTTCCAGGTCGTCGTCGACATGCCGGCCGGCACGCCGGTGGAGCGCACCGCCGCCGTGCTGCACGAGCTGGGCGCGCACCTGGCCACCTTGCCGGAAGTCACCCACTACCAGGCCTATGCCGGCACGGCCGCGCCAATCAACTTCAACGGCTTGGTGCGCCAGTATTACCTGCGCAGCGGCGGCGAGGTCGGCGACATCCAGGTCAACCTGGTCGACAAGCAGCAGCGCAGCGAACAGAGCCATGCCATCGCCACGCGCCTGCGGCCCACGCTGCAGGCCATCGGCCAGCGCCATGGCGCCAAGCTCAAGCTGGTGGAAGTGCCGCCGGGCCCGCCGGTGCTGTCGCCGCTGGTGGCCGAGATCTACGGCCCCGAAGCCGATGGGCGGCGGCAGGTAGCGAAGGCGGTGCGCGAGGTCTTCGCCAGCACCGAAGACGTGGTCGACATCGACGACAGCAGCATCGCCGACGCGCCGCGCGCGCTGCTGATCGTCGACCGGCGCAAGGCCGCGATGCTGGGCGTGTCGCAGCAGGAGATCGTGACCACGCTGCGCGCCGGCCTGGCCGGCGAGGCCACCGCCTACCTGCACGACCAGAGCAAGTACCCGGCGGCGGCGACGATCCAGCTGCCGGCCGAGGCGCATGGCGACCTCGATGCGCTGCTGCAGCTGGCGGTGCGCAATGCCGAAGGCCGGCTGGTGCCGATCCGCGAGTTGGTGACGCTGAGCGATGCGCGGCGCGAGCAGCCGGTGTTGCACAAGGACCTGCTGCCGGTGCACTACGTGGTCGCCGACATGGCCGGCGCGGTGGACAGCCCGCTGTACGGCATGTTCAAGATGCGCAGCGCGGTGGCGGCCATCGCCACGCCGGGCGGCGGCGCGCTTTCCGAACGCTTCATCAGCCAGCCGCTGGACCCCTACCGCGGCTACAGCCTCAAGTGGGACGGCGAGTGGCAGATCACCTACGAGACCTTCCGCGACATGGGTGCGGCCTATGCGGTGGGGCTGGTGCTGATCTACCTGCTGGTGGTGGCGCAGTTCGGCAGCTACCTGACGCCGCTGATCATCATGGCGCCGATCCCGCTGACGATCATCGGCGTGATGCCCGGCCATGCGCTGCTGGGTGCGCAGTACACGGCCACCAGCATGATCGGCATGATCGCGCTGGCCGGCATCATCGTGCGCAACTCGATCCTGCTGGTGGACTTCATCAACCTGCAGCTGCGCGCAGGCATGGACTTCAAACAGGCGGTGGTGAACGCCGCCACCACGCGCGCGCAGCCGATCCTGCTCACCGGCCTGGCGGCCATGCTCGGCGCGGTCTTCATCCTCGACGACCCGATCTTCAACGGCCTGGCGATCTCGCTGATCTTCGGCATCGGCGTGTCGACGCTGCTGACGCTGGTGCTCATCCCGTTGCTGTATTTCGTGGCCTACCGGCACCGCCTTTTCAAGCTGATCCCTCAACCGTCACAAGGAGATTGACATGACATCCTGGCAACTCGTGCGCCTGATCGCCGGCAGCTTCATCCTGCTCTCGCTGGCCCTGGGCATCCCCGGCAGCCCGATCTTCGTTAGCCCCTGGTGGCTGGCCTTCACCGCCTTCGTCGGCGCCAACCTGCTGCAGAGTGCGTTGACGAAGTGGTGCCTGATGGAAAGCCTGCTGCGCAAGCTGGGTGTGCGTCCGGGCGCGTGAACATGGCCCACCCCCTGCGCGCTGCGCGCGCCCCCTCCAGGGGGCGCCGTCGGCGGCCCGGCAAAGCCGGTTCCGCGACGGCCGCTCGATGCGTCGGGGCATTGCTGGCGTTGTCGGCTCTGCAGGCACAGGGTGCCGATCTCGTCGACGCCTGGCGCGCCGCACAGGTGCACGACATGGAATTCGCCGCGGCGAAGGCGGCACGCCTGGCCGGCGAGACGCGGCGCGAGCAGGGTGCGTCCTTCTGGCGCCCGTCGCTGCAGTTCAGCGGCAGCGTCGGCGTGGCCAACAACGAGAGCGCGACCCGCGGGGCGCGCTTTTCCGCCCCCGGCTTCGGCAGCGTGGACGTCGCGGATTTCGACACCTCGGTCAGCGGCGGCACCGCCACGCGCTGGGCCTTGCAGGCGCACCAGCCGCTGTACAGCCCGCAGCGCGACGCGCAGAAACGCCAGCTCGAACTGTCGGCCGACGTCGCCGAACTGGAATGGCAGTCGGCGCAGCAGGCGTTGATGCTGCGCACCGCGGAGCGCTATTTCGACGCCGCGCTGGCGGCCGAGGCGCTGCGCGTGCTGCAGCGCCAGCAGCAGGCCGTCGAGCGCTCGCTGGCCGAGGCGCGCGACCGCTTCGAGCTCGGCGATGCACCGGTCACCGACAGCCACGAGGCGGCGGCACGCGCGCAGGCGATTCGCGCCGAGCTGCTGGCCGCCGAGTCGACGCTGGCGCTGAAGCAGGCGGCGCTGGCCGACCTGACCGGCTGGTCCGGCCGCGAGCTGCAGTCGCTGGCGCTGGCCCCGGCCGAGCTGCCGCAGGCCGTGCCCGGCCTCGACCGCTGGCTGGCCGACGCGCGCGGCAGCAACCTGCAGCTGCGCATGCTGGCGGCGCAGGTCGAGGTGGCGCAGCAGGAAGCCACCAAGCACGGTGCTGCGGCCGCACCCACGCTCGACATGGTGGCGCAGCTGGGCTACGACCGCGTCAGCGGCAGCGGCGACTTCGGCTCGGCCAGCAACCAGATGAACAACGCGCTCATCGGCGTGCAGCTCAACGTGCCGCTGTACAGCGGCGGCTGGCGCAGCGCGCGCCAGGACGAAAGCCTGCGTCTGGCCGAGAAGGCGCGTGCCGAGGCCGGCCACCGCGCCCAGCAGGTGGCGCTGCAGACGCGCTCGGCCTGGCTGGGCCTGACGGTGGGTGCCGCGCGCGTGCAGGCCTTGAGCGAGGCCGTGCAGGCCACGCGCTCGCGCCTGGATGCCACGCGCATCGGCCGCCAGGTGGGCGAGCGCACGACGCAGGAACTGCTCAACGCCGAGAACGACGCCGCCGCGGCCGAGCTGGCGCTGCAGCAGGCACGGGTGGCACTGCTGCTCGACCGCCTGCGCCTGGCCGCGCTGGCCGCGCAGCTGGACGAAACCCAACTGCGCCAGGTCAATGCCGGGCTGACGGCGCCGGCCTCCAATTGATGCAACACACGACAAGGAGATGACGATGAATCACCGCACTTCGAAGGGACCGAAGCTCGACGCCGATCGGCGCCGCTGGCTGCGCGCGATCGGCGCCACGCCGATCCTGGGCAGCGTGGCCGCAACACCGGCGGTCGCGGCGCAGAAGACCCGCGCGCACATCGTCATCGCCGGCAGCGGCCTGGGCGGCATCGCCGTGGCCAGCCGGCTGATGAAGCTGCTCGACGGCGCGCGCGTGACGATCGTCGATGCCCGCGATCAGCACTACTACCAGCCCGGCTTCACACTCGTGGCCACCGGCGTGTGGCCGGTGGACAAGGTGCGCGACCCGACCGCCGACTTCATCCCCGCCGGCGTGAAGTGGATTCCCGACATGGTGGCCGAGTTCGACCCGGCAGCGAACGTGGTGGTCACCAGCGGCGGCCAGCGCATCGGCTACGACTACCTGGTGGCGGCGACCGGACTGCACTTGGACTATGCGCAGATCGAGGGCATGGACGTGGCGGCGATCGGCCGCAACGGCCTGGCCAGCGTCTATGCCGGGCCGGACGCCGCCGTGGCCAGCTGGAGCGCGCTCGACACCTTCAGGCACAAGGGCGGCCAGGCGCTGATGACCTTGCCGGCCGGGCCGCTGAAGTGCGCCGGCGCGCCGCTGAAGATGACGTTCATGGTGGCCGACCGGCTGCAGCAGGCGGGCACGCTGGCGCGCTCGCGCATCGACTTCCACACCGCGCTGCCCACCGACACGGTGTTCGGCGTGAAGGTGGTCAACGACGACGTGCTGGCGCGCTGGAAGACGCTGGGCATCCACAACCACTACCTGAGCAAGCTGGTCGCGGTGGATCCCGCGGCGCGCAAAGCCACCTTCGCCTCGCCGGAAGGCGAGCGCCGGACGCTGGACTACGACTTCCTGCACGTGGTGCCGCCGATGCGCGCGCCCGACGTGGTGAAGAACAGCGAGCTGGCGTGGAAGGAGGGCGGCTTCGCTGCCGGCGGCTGGCTGGAGGTGGACAAGGCCACGCTGCAGCACCGCCGCTACAAGAACGTCTTCGGCATCGGCGACATCAACGGCACGCCGCGCGGCAAGACCGCGGCCACCGTGAAGAAGAGTGCGCCACTGGTGGCGCACAACCTGGTGCAGGTGATCGCCGGGCGCGAGCCCGACGCACGCTTCGACGGCTATACGTCCTGCCCGCTGATCGTGCGCGAAGGCTCGGCCATGCTGATCGAGTTCGACTACGAGGGCAAGCTCACGCCCTCGCTGCCGATGATCGACCCGCTGCAGGAAAGCTACTTTGCGTGGCTGATGAAGGTACGCATGCTCAAGCCCGCCTATGTCTCGGTCCTGAAGGGCCGTGTCTGAACCCGCACCAAAGGAACCACCATGTATGAGATCTGGCTGATGCTGAACATCGCCTGGGAAACGCTGCTCGGCGCTTGGCCGCTGGTGCTGTTTTTGCTGCTGGCCATCGCGGTGGCCATGGCGGCGGCGCTGTCGCGCCGCGGCGGCGACTGGCGTGGCGCCTGGCCGCCGGCGCTGGCCGGCGCCTGCGGCGTCGGCCTGCTGAGCTTCCTGATCCTGCCGACGCTGACACGCTCGTCCCTGGCCGAGCTGAAGTACTGGGTCGACTGGATGGCCCTGGCCGGCATGGCCGCCGGCTTCGCCGTGCTGGCGGCAGCCCTGCTGCTGCCGCTGGCCGTGCTACTGCGCTGCCGAACGTTTGATGAACTGGAGATCCGCCCATGAACGACACCCCTGCCCGCTATCGTGAACTGACCCAAGGCGTCTCGGCCCGGCTGGCCGAACTTCGCAGCAGCACGCCGGAAGTGATGAAGGCCTTCAACGAACTCGGCCGCGCCGCCACCGCGCCGGGCGCGCTGGATGCCAAGACCAAGGAGCTGATCGCGCTGAGCTTGAGTGTGGCCGTGCGCTGCGACCCGTGCATCGGCTTTCACGCCAAGTCGCTGGTCAGGCTCGGCGCCACGCGCCAGGAGCTGGACGAAACGCTGGCCGTGGCCACCTACATGGGCGGCGGTCCGTCGCTGATGTACGCGGCCAGCGCGGTGGCGGCCTTCGACGAATTTGCCCAGGCCAAGGCGGGCTGAGCCTCGAGCTGCGAGTCTTTCCCAAACGAGGTATGAGCCTGGAGAGCCCGTAGGACGGCGACGCGAAGCGAGTCGATCCGTTGTAGACGGTGCCAGTGTATTGGCCTGAGTTCTTGGACGTGGTCGAAGGCGGTGGGCAAGTGGGCGAAGGGTGCGGGCGGTGGGCAACGCGTCAGCGTTGTCCACGGGCCGCGCCCGGTGCGCCGCCAGGCGCATCGTCCACTTGTCCACGGCCTGCCGGGCGCGCAGCGCCCGGCCCCGTTCGGCCAACGAGGTTTGTCGCTCATGCCCGGGCCGGCACGCGCCTGAACAGCGCTGCGCGAGCCTCGTTGAGTTCCGCTGCTGCCTGCACGTCGCTGAGCGCGCGGGCGAACTGGTACAGGTGCTCCAACGTGATGCCCGCTCGCAGGTGGCTGTGCGCATCGGGCAGGCTGGCGAGCTTGTCCAACGGCGTCATGGCGTCGCGTGCCCGGTACACGCGCTTGATGCGTCCGGGCTTCTTCGCGTCGGCCACCTCGGTGGCGAACAGGCACGGCCGGTGGAAGTTCAGGAACGGGTTGAGGTACTCGACGCAGAAGGTGTTGAAGCGAGCGGCGTGGTGCTGCGGGATGTGCTCGTAGCCGAAGACCTTGCGCACCACCGCGCCGTTCTTGGTCTCCGCCAGGGCGTTGTCGTTGCTGCGCCGCGGCCGGCTGCGCGTGAACTCGATGCGCAGCTTGTCCAGCAGCCGCGCGACCTGATGGTTGACGTACTCGCTACCGTTGTCGGCGTGAAAGCCCAGGATCTCGA
>CAYUPF010000122.1:0-12174 GCA_964446545.1 uncultured Rubrivivax sp. | reverse complement strand
ATCCGCATCAAGGATCAACTGGGCTGGTCGGTGCGCGTGCCGCAGCACGGCGAGATCGTCGAAACCTGAGGCTTCAGCCGAACACGCCCTCGCGCAACCACTTGGTGGCGACCCACTTCTCGCCGTCGCTGACCGGCGCGCCGCCGTGCAGCGTGCCGGTCGATTCGTGCGGCCGGTCGTAGCTGAAGAACAGCGCATGGCCCTTCACCGGCGGCACTTCCAGGCCGACGTCGGGGAAGATCGTGGCGCCGCCGTTCGCCGGCACCTGCAGGTACATGATCAGCGTGCCCACGCGCTGGCCGCCGCGCTTGAGCACGGCGGCGGTGCCGGGCTGCGCCGGGTCGAAGTAGTCGAAGTGCGGCCGGTACTGAGCGCCGGGCCGGTAGCGCAGGATCTGCAGCCCCTCGCCTTTCTCCGCCGGCCAGTGCAGCAGCGCGGCGATGCGTTGCTCGATGCACTGGATCAGCGGCGCCTCGCCGCGCTCGAAGAACATGCCGTCGCTGGTGCGCGCGGCATTGACCTCGCTGCCGCCGCTGCGGTGGTCCACGGTCTCGGAGCGTGACAGCCGCGGGCGCGACAGCTCGACCAGCGCGTCGCACTCGGCGTCGGACAGGAAGCCGCCGAACAACACCACGCGCGGGCGCTGCATCGTCAGCAGCACCTGCACCTCGCGGTCGGGCAGGCGCAGCACGCAGGGCGCACCGGACAGGTCGGGGCCGGGCACCGGAGAGCCGGCGCCGTCGGGCACGGGCTGCAGCTGCGGCAGTGCAGCCTGCGCCGGCTGCAGCGTCTGTGCCAGCGCGGCGCGCGCCACGCCGTCGTCCCAGCCGCTGGCATGCATGGCCTTCAGGATGTCGTCCTGCGCACAACCCGCGCGCACCTGCGCGAGCATCCACTCGCGCAACTCCGGCGTGACCGCCTGGTTCAGGATCTGGATCTGCATGCCTGCATTTTCGCAGCGCGCGGGCGACACTGTGTATACAAAGGCTTCAGCAGCGGTGTGCCCGGCTTCGGCGGATCACGTCGGACTGGGGCGCTTGTCGATCGGCGCGCCTTCCGATCGTCGTGCAAGCGGTGGGTTCGAATCCGGTCTTCCCAGGCCGGTGCGAAGCGCCGATCATCCACCCTTGGCCACAGAGAGTTGCACCATGTCCGACCGCACCGTCCGCCTGCACCGTGTCCTGCGCTGTCCGCCGCAGAAGATCTATCGCGCCTTCACCGAAGCCGATGCCCTGGCCAGATGGCTGCCGCCCTACGGCTTCGTCTGCAAGGTCCAGCAGATGGACGCGCGCGTCGGCGGCGGCTTCCGCATGTCCTTCCACAACTTCGGCAGCGGCAACGGCCATGCCTTCGGCGGCGAATACCTGGAACTGGTGCCGCACGAACGCATCCGCTACACCGACCGCTTCGACGACCCCAACCTGCCCGGCACGCTCGAAGTGACCGTGACGCTGAAGTCGGTGAGCTGCGGCACCGAGCTCAGCGTGATGCAGACCGGCATTCCCGAGGTGATTCCGCTGGAGATGTGCTACCTGGGCTGGCAGGAATCGCTGGCGCAGCTGGCCACGCTGGTGGAGCCGGACATTCCGGACTGAACGCCGCAGCCCCATGTTCCGCCCGATCGGCCTGGACCATCTGGTGCTGCGCATCGTCGACCTGCAGCGCATGCTGCACTTCTACGTGCAGGCGCTGGGCTGCCGCGTCGAGCGGCGGCAGGACAGTATCGGCCTGATCCAGCTGCGCGCCGGCAGCGCCTTGATCGATCTGGTTCCGGTCGACGGCCCGCTGGGCCGGGCCGGCGGTGCGGCGCCGGGACAGCAGGGCCGCAACCTGGACCATTTCTGCCTGCGCATCGAGCCCTTCGACGAAGCGGCCATCCGCGCGCAGCTGCAGCGGCACGGCTACACCGCGGGCGCGGTGGAGCAGCGCTACGGCGCCGAAGGCGAGGGCCCGTCCATCTACCTGAGCGATCCCGAAGGCAACATGGTCGAACTCAAGGGCCCGCCGCGATAGACCCGGCCCCACTGGCACCGATGGATCTGCGGCGCAGATTCGGCGGCCCCGCCGGGCCGAATTCACGACGATCTTGTTACTCCGCGTCGCGCCTCCACTACATACAGTGCGGCCATCTCCCGAAGCGAAAGCCGAACACCATGAGCACCACCCATACCGGAAGCTGCCACTGCGGCAAGGTCGCAATCGAGGTCGTAGGCAGCATCGATGGTGCATTGGCCTGCAACTGCTCCATCTGCGCGAGACGCGCCTCGCTGCTGTGGTTCGTGCCGCGCAGCAGCCTGCGGCTGACGACGCCGGAAGAAGCGGCGGGCAGCTACCTATTCAACAAACATGTCATCAAGCATCGCTTCTGCCCGAACTGCGGCATTCACGTCTTTGGCGAAGGCACCGACCCCAAGGGCAATGCCGTCGCTGCCGTGAACCTTCGCTGCCTGCAGGGCATCGACCTCGCGTCGATTCCTGTTCACGACTTCGACGGCGCGGCCCTGTGAGACCCCGGATGCCGGTCTGAATCCTGGCCGACCGTCGCGTCGCGCCGCGTCGGCAGCCGGGCCGCGTCGCGCAACGTCCTGAGCAGGAACAGCGACAGCGCAATGCCCAGATCGGCCAGCAACTGCGCCGCGCCCGTGCTCGAGAAGGCGGGCGCGAAGCGCCCCCAATAGCCGTGCTGCCACAGGCGACGCCGGACAGGACGGAGAAAGGTGCCAGGACGAGAATGAGCACAGGCTCGTTCATGCCCCGAGCTTCGCGCCGTCTGCGCCTCCCGCCGACGACCTGACAGGTCGAGGCCTGCCGCCGGACATCGGCGATCGCGGCCGCCGCCGCAGCAGGCACGCGCACAATCGCACCGGATTGTCCGCAACGAGGAGGCGTGCATGAGCGAACGCAAGACAGTCATCGTTACCGGCTCGGCCACCGGCGTCGGCGCGGCCACTGCGCTGGGGCTGGCGCGGCGCGGCTACGACGTGCTCATCAACTACTCGAAGAGCGAGGCGGAGGCGCAGGCCTCCGCAGCCGCCTGCAAGGCCGCCGGCGCCGACACGCTGCTGCTGCGCGGCGACGTCGCCGAGGACGCCGATTGCCGCGCGCTGGCCGAGGCCGCACTCGGCCGCTGGGGCCGCATCGATGCGCTGGTCAACAACGCCGGCATCACCTCCTTCGCCGGCCCCGCCAACTGGGACGCCGTCGACGCGCCGACGCTGCAGCGCATCTTCGGCGTCAATGTCGTCGGCGCCTTCCAGATGGTGCGCGCCTGCACGCCGCACCTGAAGGCGGTGCAGGGCGCCATCGTCAACGTCTCGTCGATCGCCGGCGCGCTGGGCATCGGCTCTTCGGTGGGCTACATCGCGTCGAAGGGCGCACTCAACTCGCTGACGCTGCACCTGGCTCGGGTGCTGGCGCCGGACATTCGCGTCAACGCGGTGTGCCCCGGCATGATCACCACGCGCTGGTTCGTCGACGGCATCGGCGCCGACAACTACCGCAAGCTCAAGGCGCAATACGAGCAGACGACGCCGCTGGGCCGCGCCTGCTCGGCCGAGGACGTGGCCGAAGCCGTGATCTGGCTGGTCGACGGCGCGCGCACCGTCACCGGCGAGTTGATCCTGCTCGACTCCGGCATGCACCTGGGCCGCGCGCCGGCCGTCGCCCCGCCGCGCCAGCCATGAGGCTGATCGGCATGCTCGATTCGGCCTGCGTGCGGCGCGCGCCCGCCGGAAACGGGCGCGCCACACTGTCGAAGGACCTGGCGCTGCTGCGGCAGCTGGCCGCGGGCGACAAGCCGGCGCTGCTGGTCGCGCGCATCGCGCTGCAGGAGTGCTTCTTCCACTGCGCCAAGGCCTTCATCCGTTCCGGGGCCTGGGAGCCGGCCTCCTGGGCGCCGAAGGCAGCCTGGTCGCGTCTGTTCGGCATGGCGCCCGCCACGGTGGCAGAGGTGCTGGACCACGACCATCGCCACAAGCTGTGAGGCCGGCAGCCGGACGCAGCGATGAAGGTTGCACCCGCCTTGCTGCAAGACGCCGCGGCCATCGCGGCGCTGCACGTGCGCTCGTGGCAGTCGGCCTATGCCGACATCCTGGCGCCCGCCTTCCTGGCCTCGCTGTCGGTCGATGACCGTGCCCAGCGCTGGCGGCAGATCCTCGAAACGAGCGCCTCGCAGACCCGCGTCGCGGTCGACGACGACGGCTCGATCCACGGCTTCGTCAGCTTCGGCCCCCATCGCGACCTACCGGACCGACCCGCCCAGGGCGAGATCTGGGCGCTGTACGTCGCGCCCGAGCGCTGGGGCCAGGGCGTGGGCGGGGCGCTGCTGAGCCATGCGTTGCGTGAGCTGCGCGCCCTCGGCCTGGTCGACGTCAGCCTGTGGGTGCTTGCCGGCAACCAGCGCGCCATCCGCTTCTACGAGTCGCAGGGCTTTGCGAGAATGCCCGGCAGCAACCGAACCATCGCGCTGGGTGGGCGCGAGGTGGAAGAGATCGCCTACGCCTTGAGGCCGAACGCTCGAGGCGGCGCCCGAAGCCACCAACTTCTCGAGGAGATGGCCATGTTCGATCACATCGGCCTGGGTGTCAGCGACTTGGCGGCCAGCAAGGCCTTCTTCCTGCAGGCGCTTGAACCGCTGGGCGTGGCCGTGGCCATGGAAGGACCCTACGGTGTGGGCCTGGGCCAGCACGGCAAACCGTCGCTGTGGCTGCATCAAGGCACGGACAGGCCCGCGCCGCTGCACCTGGCCTTCGTGGCCGCCCACCGCGCGCAGGTCGACGCCTTCCATCTGGCCGCGCTGGCCGCGGGCGGCAAGGACAACGGCGCGCCGGGGCTGCGCCCGCACTACCACCCCCACTACTACGGCGCTTTCGTCATCGGCCCCGACGGCCACAACGTCGAGGCCGTGTGCCACAAGGCGGAGCCCGGTGCATGAGCCTGCTCTTCGTCTACGGCTCGCTGAAGCAGGGCTTTCCCAACGCCCACGTCAACACCGGCCAGCGCGTGCCCGGCCGCTTCCGCACGCTGCAGCGGCTGCCCTTCTACCTGGCGGGCGCCGGCCGCCTGCCCTGCCTGGTGCTGCAGCCCGGTGATGGCCTGCAGGTGCTGGGCCAGCTGTTCGAGGTCGACGCTGCCGGCCTGGCGGCGATGGACCGGCTGGAGCGCGTGGGCGAAGCGCAGGGCTACCGCCGCGTGCGCATCGAGGTGCAGCAACTCGACGACGGCCGCGTGGTCGAGGCCGATGTCTACGTGCAGCAGGCCGCGCGGCTGGGCCCGTCGAACGCGCTGATCGGGCCGCTGGCCGAGTACACGCTGGAGCACTCGCAGCACCTGCGCTGGTAGTGCCGGCGCTGTTGCCCGCGCGACAGGGCGTGCGCGCGGTGCGCTCCTAGAATGACCGCGCCGGCCTGCAAGGGCCGGCGGCGTTCTCAGGGCGGGGCGGAATTCCCCACCGGCGGTATCTGCAGCTTGCTGCAGCAGCCCGCGAGCGCTCGGCAACGGCTTGGGCCGCTGCCGGGGTCAGCAGATCTGGTGCGATGCCAGGGCCGACGGTCACAGTCCGGATGAAAGAGATCGCGCAAGCATGGCGTGGCTGCGTCCGCGCAGCCGTGCCGTTCTGGCGTGCGCCCTGATTCTGGCAACCCATCCGACCGAGGTCGACCATGAATCAGACATCCCAGCTCCCCACCTCCCGGCCGCCGCGCGTGGCCATCGTCGCCGCCCGCTGGCACCGTGACATCGTCGACAGCAGCACCCGCGCCATCCGGCTCGAGTTCGAACGCCGCGGCCTGAGCGCGGACTGCAGCTCGCAGTTCGACGTGCCCGGCGCCTTCGAGATCCCGCTGCATGCGCAGCGCCTGGCGCGCAGCGGCCGCTTCGACGCCATCATCGGCTGCGCGCTGGTGGTCAACGGCGGCATCTACCGTCACGAGTTCGTGGCCGCGGCCGTCATCGACGCGCTGATGCGCGTGATGCTGGACAGCGGCGTACCGGTGTTCTCGGCCGTGCTCACGCCGCGCGACTTCCATGCGCACGAAGAGCACCACGCCTTCTTCAAGGAACACTTCGTGAAGAAGGGCGAAGAGGTGGCCGCGGCCTGCCTGGACACGCTGGCCGGCCTGGCCGCCCTGCCTGTCTGACGCGCCGCGCCGTGGCCACGCGACAATGCCGCACCCACCCCCTGGAGACGGCCATGAGCCCCACAGCCTTCGTCGCCACGCATGCGCGCGATGCCCACTTCGAGCGCGGGCTGCGCGCCTTCTTCGAGTACCGCGACCTGGGCATCGCCCGGGCGACCGAAGGCCGCGTGGTCGCGCATGTCATCCGCGCCGCCGAAGGGGCCGACTTCTCGGGCCAGGCGCACCTGCACGAGACGCAGTTCCAGTTCGTCTACGTGCTCAAGGGCTGGATCGAGTTCGAATACGAGGGCCAGGGCGTGGTGCGGCTCGAGGCCGGCTCCAGCGTCTACCAGCCGCCGCGCATCCGCCACCGCGAGCTGGGCCACAGCGCCGACCTGGAGCTGCTGGAGATCGTCATGCCGGCCGACTTCGCCACGCGCGAGGTCGAGGCGGTGGCCTGAGCGCGGGCCAGCCCGGATCGTCGACGCACTGCTGATCCTCGATAGCGACGGCGTGCTGGTGGACAGCGAACACCTGAGCCACAGGCCTTGCCGGCCGTGAACTGAGGCGCTTGGATTCCAGACCATGGCCGAACGCATCATCGAGATCAAGGTCAAGCCCAACGCGCGCCAGAGCCAGTTGACGCAGGCCGAGGACGGCAGCTGGCTGGCGCGGCTGAAGGCCGCGCCGCTGGAGGGCAAGGCCAACCAGGAGCTGATCGCGCTGGTGGCGCGTCAGTTCGGTTGTGCCAAGGCGGCGGTGACGATCAAGAGCGGCGCTTCCGGCCGGCACAAGCGGGTACGCATCGCGACGGGTTGAGTGCACACTCGCAGCTATCGCGGCCCACACAGCACCAGCGCATGAAGACAGCCTCCGCCAATAAAGCGCGCATCCCCGGCACGACCCCAAGCGTCGCCGCGGTGCGGGCGCGCGTCGCGCGCTTCCACCGGGGGGTGCCGAGCGACGACGATGCGAACGCCGGCATGCGCGGCTGCGAAGGCACCGGTGCGCACCGTGGCGACTGCGGCCGGCGTGCTGCGGCCGTGAGCGGGAGCGCCTGATGGCCGTGCGCATCGTCCGCCTGGGCAGCCCGCGCGCCGCGGACGAAGGCCTGCGCCTGGGCACCGTGCGGCGCCCGCCGCGCGGTGTGCCGAAGACCGAGTTCGCATCGCAGAACTGGTACGACCTGTGGTTCCCGAACCTGGCGCCGAGCCTGGAGACGATGAAGCTCGCCCAGCAGGCCCGCACGCCGGCACAGTGGCAGGCCTTCGTGCGCCGCTACCGCGCCGAGATGGCCGAGCCCGAACATGCACATGCGATCGCGCTGCTGGCCGCGCTGTCGCGGCAGACCAATTTCTCGGTCGGCTGCTACTGCGAGCACGAGTCGCACTGCCACCGCTCGGTGCTGCGCGAGCTGCTGGCCGAACAAGGCGCGACGCTCGGCTCTTGAGCCAGCGCACAGGCCGTGGCGGAGCGCTGCCCCACAATGCCCCGCTGCAGCGAACAAACACAACGACATGCTCAGCCGCCTGCCCGCCCCGCTGCGCGGCACCCTCACCGCCACCGTCCTGGGCCTGAACACGCTGGTCATCGCGCTCAGCCTGGTGCCGCCGGCGCTGGTGAAGCTGCTGGTGCCGGCCACGGCCGTGCGCCGCGTCTGCGACCGTCTGATGAACGCGCTGGCTTCGCGCTGGGTGGGCAACAACAACGCCTGGATCGCCGCGGTGCAGCCGGCGGCGGTCTGGGACGTGCAGGGCGTCGAGGGCCTGCACGCGCGTGGCTGGTACCTGGTGTCCAGCAACCACCAGAGCTGGGTCGACATCCTGGTGCTGCAGCGCATCTTCCATGGCCACATCCCCTTCCTGAAATTCTTTCTCAAGCAGGAGCTGATCTGGGTGCCGGTGATCGGCCTGGCCTGGTGGGCGCTGGACTTTCCGTTCATGAAGCGCGGCAAGGGCGCAGGCGCGCAGCGCAACGACTTGAAGACCACGCGCGAGGCCTGCGAAAAGTTCAAGCTCATTCCGACCACGGTGATCAACTTCGTCGAAGGCACGCGCTTCACGCCGGCCAAACAGGCGGCCCAGCAAAGCCCCTACCGGCATCTGCTCAAGCCGAAGATCGGCGGCCTGGGCATCGCGCTGGCGGCGATGGGCGAGCAGTTCGAGGCGCTGCTCGACGTGACCATCGTCTACCCGCAGGGCACGCCCAGCTTCTGGCAGCTGCTGTGCGGGCAGATCGACGCGGTGACGGTGCGCGTGCAGCAGCGCGAGATCCCGGCCGAGGTGCTGGGCAGCGACCCGCTGCGCGACAAGGCCTACCGCCAGCGCATCGGCCAGTGGGTCGATGCGCAGTGGCGCGACAAGGACGCGCTGATCGACACGCTGCGGCCACCCGGTGCCGCCGCGCGGCCGTGAATCGGTGGCCGGCGGCAACCCCTAGGCCGGGGTCGCCGCGCGCAGCGGCGGACGCTTCATCCAGAAGGTGGACAAGGCCATGCCGGCGACGATGTGCCAGATGCCCCACCAAGCGGTGACGATGGCCATGCCGCCCAGGCCGCCGAAGAAGTTGAAGACCAGCACCAGGCCGAGGCCGGAGTTCTGGATGCCGGTTTCGAAGGCCACCGCGCGGCAGTCGCGCTCGGACAGGCCGGTGGCGCGCGCCAGGCCGTAGCCGCCGGCCAGCGCCAGCGCGTTGTGCACGAAGACCACCACCACGACGAAGCGGCCGTACTGCAGGAAGAAGCTCCAGTTCAGCAGCAGCGCGCCGACGACGAAGCCCACCAGCACCAGCAGCGAGAAGTTGCGCATCGGCCCGTGCACGCGCTTGGACAGCGCCGGGAAGCGGTGCGCGATGAACATGCCGGCGGCCAGCGGCAACCCGAGCAGCATCGACACCTCGATCAGCATGTGCAGCGGGTCCAGCGAGAAGGAGCGCAGCAGCGCGTTCATCGCCGGGTCCAGCGAGCCCCAGAAGGTGACGTTCAGCGGCGTCAGGAACATCGCGCCCACGGTCGACAAGGTGCTGATCGACACCGACAGCGCCGCGTTGCCGCCAGCACGGTGGGTGAAGAAGTTGGAGATGTGCCCGGCCGGGCAGGACGACACCAGCAGCATGCCCAGGCCGATCGACGGCAAGGGCCTGATCAGCAGGATCAGCCCGAAGGTGAAGGCCGGGAACAGCAGGTGGTGGCTGAGCAAGCCGATGGCCAGTGCCCTGGGCGTGCGCAGCGCGGCCTTGAAGTCGGCGACGCGCAGGTCCAGCGCGATGCCGAACATCACCAGAGCGAGCACCACGCCCAGCCCCAGCTGTGCCTGCGGGTTGAAGTTCAGCCGGACCTGGTCGATGCTTTCGATCATGACGCGGCTTTCAGCAGGCCGAGCAGCGCGCGCGCGTCGGGCAGTTCATCGATCCGCGCCACCGCCTGCAGGAAGGCGGCGCGCCGTGCGGCCGGCAGCGGATGCGGTGCATAGTCCATGCAGGCATCGAAGCGCGCGCGCTGTTGCGCGTCGCTGAGCGCATTGCCGGGGAATCCGGGCGCGATGTCCAGCGAGCGCTGGTGCACCCGCCCGTCGACGGTATGCAGGACCACGTCCACCGCGGTGTGGCCGCGCGGGTTCAATGCCGCGTCGCCTTCGATCGTGATGCGCTCGATCAGCCGGCCCAGCGCCACATCGCGTACCGCCTCGACGCGGAAATGCTGCAGCGCCGAACTGCGCCGCACGATGGCATTGGCGACGCAGTACTGGGCGCTGAACTGCGCATCGACGCGCGGGTTCGTGCCGATACGCCAGGGCTGGCCCACCAGCTTGAAGGAGTATGGCGGCAGCACCACGCGCAGCGCTTGCACCTGCTCGGGCTGCAGATCCAACTCGGCCACGAGTTGCAGCACCAGCTCGGTCATACCCTGCGTGGCGCCGCAGCTGGGGTACTTCTTGAACATCATCTTCAGCAGCCGCCAGTCGCGGCCCAGCCCCTCGGCCAGCGCAGGCAGGTCGAGTTGACCACGGCCGTACAGGTGGCCGTAGCCATAGATGCCGCTCAGGAAGTTCGGCGGCCCGGTGAAACCGCGCTGCGCCATCTGCGCGCAGACCACGCCGGTCTCGGCCACCCAGCCCTGGATCGCGCGCACCGCCAGCGAGCCGTCGATGTTGCTCTGGAAGCTGCCGCCGCAGCGGTTGAAGGCCAGTGCCAGCGCATGCAGCGTCTGCGGCGGCGTCAGCTTGAGGATGCGCGCGGCCGCCGCGGCCGGTGCAAAGACGACGGCAATGCCGGTGGGGTCGAAGCCATCGTACTGCGCTTCGGACAGGTTCAGCCGCGAGCTGATCTCGGCGCCGGCCGCCAGCGCGGCCAGAAAATCCGCGCCGCTGCAGCCGCCGGCCAGTTCGGCCGCGGCCAGCGCCGCCGGGACCAGCGACGAGCCGATGTGGATGCCCGGCGCCATCGCATCGCAGTAGTCGAGTGCGCGGCACATCGTGCCGTTGAGCTGCGCTGCCGCCGTGGCCGGCAGGCGGTCGCCGAAGACGAAACTGGTGGCTTGCGCCGCGCCGCCGCGTTCCAGCAGCAGCTCGCGCAACGGCGCGATGCCGTCCTCGGCAGCGCCGGCCACGGCCGCGCCGGTGGCGGCCAGCAGCACCTGGCGCACGATGCGGCAGGCATCGACCGGCACCTCACGCGCTTGCAGCGTGCAGACGAAGTCGGCGAAGCGTCGTTCGATGCTCATGTCTCGCTCCCCTCGGCGCCGGGCGTGACGGCCGTGCCCGCCTGCTGCTCGACCCAGCGCGCCAGCTCGCTGACGCTGGCGCCCGGCCCGGCCGCCAGCGCCGCGGCGCGCCACAGCTGCAGGCCCAGGCTCGACAGCGGCAGCGGCAGCTGGGCATCGCGCCCCAGCTCCAGCGCGATGCCGATGTCCTTGAGCATCAGCTCCAGCTTGAAGGGGTCGTCGAAACTGCGGCTGAGCACGCGCTGGCGGATGTGGTTCTGCGTGATCCACGAACCGCCGGTGGATTGATCCAGCACCTCGACCATCGCCGCCGGGTCCAGCCCGTAGCGCTTGCCGATGACCAGGCCTTCCATCGTGGCGCTGAAGGTGATGGCGGTGATGAGGTTGTTGATGCACTTCATCGCATGCCCGGCGCCGAGCGCGCCGACGTGGTGCACCGCGCGGCCCATCAGGTCGAGCAGCGGGCGCACGCGCGCCACCTCGGCCGCTTCGCCGCCGACCATGAACACCAGCTTCGCTTCCTGCGCACCCCATTGCGCGCCGGACACCGGCGCGTCGACCATGGCCACGCCACGGGCCGCCAGCGCGGCCGCCGTGCGCTGTGTCAACCAGGGTTCGGCCGACGAGCTGTCGAGCAGCAGCGCGCCCTGCTTCAAGCCCTGCAGCAACCCCCGCTCGCCCAGCACCACCTGCTGCACCACCTGGCCGTTGGGCAGCATGGTGATGACGATGTCGCAGCGCGGCGCCAGCGCCGCCGGCGAGTCCAGCGCCTGCGCCGCGCCGCCCAGCGTGCACGCCAGCGCGCGGGCCACGGCCGGGTCGGCATCGTGCAGCGCCAGCCGGTGGCCGGCGCGGGCCAGGTGCGTGGCCATCGGCGCACCCATCACGCCCAGGCCGATGAATCCGATGTCCAGGCTTTGCATGCCCGAATCTCCTTGTCGTTCTGGAGCCGCTTCGGCGGGATCGACAGCATCATGTGCACGTGGTCGGGCATCAGGTGCCCCTCCTCGACTCGGCTGTCCTTCTGCGCCGCCAGCTTGCGGAACACCTCGCCAAGGTGTTGACGCAACTGCGTGTACAGCGTTCGTCGTCGGCACTTGGGAATGAAGATCACGTGATATTTGCAGTCCCATGCCGTGTGGCTCAAACTTTCGAACTTGTCCATCGTGTTTCTTCCTTTCGTGTGCTTGGCGGCTCACGGCTGGAAGTCTCTACGGTGGACAACCCCTGAAACGTCAAACTTCTACTGCCTCCCCGGCAGAGCCGGGGGGCCTCCCTTGGTAGCTAGCGGTAGACGCCGTCCCAGGGACCCGGCACGACGCTGGCGCCGAGCCCGTC
>CAYUPF010000121.1:2307-12231 GCA_964446545.1 uncultured Rubrivivax sp. | reverse complement strand
CCAACGACGGCGCGACGCCGCGGGCTTCGGAGGTCCATCCCCATGAGCAGCGAACTGATCAAGCATGTTTCCGATGCGTCCTTCGAAAGCGACGTGATTCGATCCGACAAGCCGGTGCTGGTGGACTTCTGGGCCGAATGGTGCGGCCCCTGCAAGGGCATCGCACCGATCCTCGACGAGGCCTCGAAGGACTACGACGGCCGCCTGCAGATCGCCAAGCTCAACGTCGACGAGAACCGCGACGTGCCGGCCAAGTTCGGCATCCGCGGCATTCCCACGCTGATGCTGTTCAAGGGCGGCGAACTGGCGGCCACCAAGGTGGGCGCGCTGTCGAAGGCGCAGTTGACGGCCTTCCTCGACGGTCATCTATAATCTGTTGCATCGATAGGGGCGTGAGCGGCGAGTCGCCGACGCCCCGATCGACTGATTCGCCACCACGCCCCGACCCACCGCCGCGAAGGCGGACCGCCAGTCGGGTGGCTCGTGGATTCGGCCTGACTCTCCAGCGTTCAGCTTTTCGGATAGCCGTTCC
This sequence comes from uncultured Rubrivivax sp., assembly GCA_964446545.1. Taxonomy (GTDB): domain Bacteria; phylum Pseudomonadota; class Gammaproteobacteria; order Burkholderiales; family Burkholderiaceae_C; genus Rubrivivax. The sequence continues at coordinate 11,699 of CAYUPF010000121.1, read as the reverse complement.
ACACAAGCGGTCGTCCGACGGAAGCCACGCCGCAGCGCATGGTGCCGAATGATCGGCGCAGCCCTTGGCAGGGCGCGCCTCGTGCCACCGGGAATCCCACGCATGCACCTTTCCGAACTGAAAGCCCAGCACGTTTCGCAGCTCATCACCATGGGCGAGGCGCTGGAGATCGAGAACGTCAGCCGTCTGCGCAAGCAGGAACTGATGTTCGCGATCATGAAGAAGCGCGCCAAGGGCGGCGAGCAGGTGTTCGGCGACGGCGTGCTCGAGGTGCTGCCCGACGGCTTCGGCTTCCTGCGCTCGATCGAGGCCAGCTACATGGCCAGCACCGACGACATCTACCTGTCGCCCAGCCAGATCCGCCGCTTCAACCTGCACACCGGCGACATGGTCGAAGGCGAGGTGCGGGTGCCCAAGGACGGCGAACGCTACTTCGCGCTGGTCAAGGTCGACCGCGTCAACGGCGTGCCGCCCGAGGAGAGCAAGCACAAGATCATGTTCGAGAACTTGACGCCGCTGTTCCCGAAGGAACAGTTCAAGCTCGAACGCGACATCAAGAGCGAAGAGAACATCACCAGCCGCATCATCGATCTGATTGCCCCGCTGGGCAAAGGCCAGCGCGCGCTGCTGGTGTCGCAGCCGAAGAGCGGCAAGACGGTGATGATGCAGCACTTCGCGCACGCCATCGTCGCCAACTACCCCGAGGTGCACCTGATGGTGCTGCTGGTCGACGAGCGGCCCGAGGAAGTGACCGAGATGCAGCGCACCGTGCGCGGCGAGGTCATCAGCTCCACCTTCGACGAACCCGCGGCGCGCCACGTGCAGGTGGCCGAGATGGTGATCGAGCGCGCCAAGCGCCTGGTCGAGATGAAGAAGGACGTGGTCATCCTGCTGGATTCGATCACCCGCCTGGCCCGCGCCTACAACAACGTGCTGCCCAGTTCGGGCAAGGTACTGACCGGCGGCGTCGACGCCAACGCGCTGCAGCGGCCCAAGCGCTTCTTCGGCGCCGCGCGCAACATCGAAGAAGGCGGCTCGCTGACCATCATCGGCACCGCGCTGATCGACACCGGCAGCCGCATGGACGAGGTCATCTACGAAGAGTTCAAGGGCACCGGCAACTGCGAGATCTACCTCGACCGCCGCATGTCCGAAAAGCGCGTCTACCCGTCGATCCTGCTCAACAAGAGCGGCACGCGGCGCGAGGAACTGCTGCTCAAGCCGGAGATCCTGCAGAAGACCTGGATCCTGCGCAAGCTGCTGTATCCGATGGACGAGATCGAGGCGATGGAGTTCATCCTGGAGAAGATGAAGGCCACCAAGACCAACCTCGACTTCTTCGACATGATGCGTCGGGGCGGCTAGGTTAGAATTCGCGGTTGTCCGCAAGTGGCAAGTGCGCCGAAGGGTTCGGCGTGGCTGCCGCAGCTGTAGCGAGGAATCCCCATGAAAGAAGGCATCCACCCCGAGTACCGCGACGTCTGCTTCGTCGACCTGTCCAACGGCTTCAAGTTCGTCACGCGCTCTTGCGTGCAGAGCAAGGAGAAGACCACGATGGACGACGGCCGCGAGCTGCCGCTGATCAAGCTGGAAACCACCAGCGAGACGCACCCGTTCTACACCGGCACGCAGAAGAGCGTGGACAGCCTGGGCGGCCGCGTCGAGAAGTTCCGCAACAAGTTCTCGCACCTCGGCAAGACCAAGTGAGCGGAGCAAGCCCGATGCAAAGGCAGCCCCGGCTGCCTTTTTTGTTGCCCGGCTGCGGGGTGCGGGCCTCGGGCATGATGTTGCCGTGAACACGCCCACCCCGGCCCTGGTGACCCAGCGCGCTGCCAGGCGCATGCCGCGGCTGGCGCTGCTGCTGCTGTGCGCCGCCTACGTGCTGCCCGGCGTCTTCGGGCGCGACCCATGGCGTCATGCCGACATCACCGCCTTCGGCTACATGCTCAGCTTGGCCGAAGGCCGCAGCCCCTGGCTGGCGCCGTCGCTCGGCGGGTTGCCGGCCGATGCCGCACTGCTGCCGCACTGGCTGGGCGCCGCCTTCGTCTTTGCGCTGTCGCCGTGGATGGATGCGGCGCTGGCCGCACGCGTGCCCTTTGCGCTGCTGCTGGCGCTGGTGCTGTCGCTCACCTGGTACAGCTGCTACCAGCTGGCACGCACCGAGGCTGCGCAGCCGGTGGCCTTCGCCTTCGGCGGCGAGGCCGACCCGGTGGACTATGCCCGTGCCATCGCCGACGCGGCGGTGCTGGCGCTGATCGCCAGCCTGGGCCTGCTGCAGCTCGGCCACGAAACCACGCCGGAGATGGCGCAGCTCTTCGCCGTGAGCCTGTTCCTGTGGTCGTTGGCAGCCGCGCCCTACCGCGTCTGGCACGCCCGACTGGCCACCGTCGGCGCGCTGGTGCTGATCTCCGGCAGCGGTGCGCCCACCGTCGCGCTGGCCATGGGCGTGGCCGGCACCGTGGTCTGCGCGCGCTCGGGTTACGCGCAGGTGCGGCGCTTCGCACCGTGGGTGGGCCTGGGCACACTGGCGGCTGCGCTGCTCGCGACCTGGCTGGGCGTGTGGGCCTGGCACGTCTCGGTGCGCTTCGATCTGGAGCAACTGCTGCAGATCGGCCGGCTGTGGCTGTGGTTCCTGTGGCCGAGCTGGCTGCTGGCGCTGTGGACGCTGTGGCGCTGGCGCCGCCACCTGCAGCACCGCCATGTGTCGGTGCCGCTGGTGACGGTGGTGGTGGCCCTGCTGTGCAGCATGGGCATGGGTGGATCAGACCGTGCGCTGCTGCTCGGCCTGCCTGGCCTGGCGGTGCTGGCCGCCTTTGCGCTGCCGACGCTGAACCGCAGCACCACCGCGGGCATCGACTGGTTCTCGATGATCCTGTTCACGCTGTGCGCCGGTGCACTGTGGGTCATTTATACCTCGGTGCAGACTGGTGTGCCGGCCAAGCCGGCAACCAACATCGTGCGCTTGGCGCCGGGCTTCACACCGCAGTTCTCGTGGCTGGCGCTGCTGCTGGCGCTGGTCGCCACCGCCAGCTGGATCTGGCTGGTGCGCTGGCGCACCGGGCGGCACCGCGAGGCATTGTGGAAGAGCCTGGTGCTGCCGGCCGGCGGCGTGGCGCTGTGCTGGCTGCTGCTGATGACCCTGGGTCTGCCGATCCTGGACTACGCGCGCAGCAACCGCCCGCTGGTGGAACGCATCGAGCGGCACGTGCCACCGGGCCAGTGCATCGCCGCGCCGGAGCAGGCGCTGTCGCTGATCGCCGCGCTGGAGTTCTTCGGCCGCTACGAGGTGGATGCCCTTCGGCCGGCCGACCACACGCACTGCGACTACCTGGTGCGCGTCGAGCCCGTCGCCGTGAGGCCGAGCGCGCCCGAGGGCTGGACGCTGCTGGCGCGCGAGCGCCGGCCCACAGACCGCAACAACCTGACGTCGGTCTACCGGCGCAACGCGCCGCGCTGAGCCGCGCCAGGTTCAGGACGAAGCCTCTTCGACGCCGGCGTTCGGCCGCGCCGCCAGCGCCACACCCGCGCGCACGCGCGACGGCGGCAGCAGCAATCTGAAGCTCGAGCCTTTCCCGGACTCGCTCTGGATGTCGATCTCGCCACCGTGGCGCTGCACCACGTGCTTGACGATCGACAGACCCAGCCCGGTGCCGCCGGTGTCGCGCGAACGGCTGCCGTCGATGCGATAGAAGCGCTCGGTCAGCCGCGTCAGGTGCTCACGTGCAATGCCGATACCGGTGTCGCTGACGCGCAGCACGCCCCAGCCATCGTCCGCCGTCGACCACAGCACCTCGATGCGCCCGCCCGGCGGCGTGTAGCGCACGGCGTTCACCACCAGGTTGCTCAGCGCACTCTGCAACTCGCCCGCATTGCCGGCAAGCTGCGCGTCGGCACCGGCGTCGAAATGCAACTTATGCCGTCCTGCCGACAACACCGTGGCATCGGCCTTGGCCCGTTCCAGCAGTTCGGACACCGCCACCCAGTGGTCGGCCGGCGGGCGCGGGCTGCCTTCCAGCTGGGCCAGCGTCAGCAGGTCGGCCACCAGGCCCTGCATGCGCTGCGCCTGCGCCGACATCAGCGCCAGCACGCGCTTGCGCTCGGCTTCGGTCAGCGGCAGATCACTCATGGTTTCGACAAAACCAGCGAGCACCGTCAACGGCGTGCGGATCTCGTGCGACACGTTGGCGACGAAGTTGCGGCGCATGGCCTCGGTGCGCTCGCGCTCGGTGATGTCCTGCGTCAGCATCAGCTGCAGCCCATCGCCATAGCGTTGCACCAGCACCGACAGGCGGTTGCCGTTGGGCCCCGGAAAGCTCACCGGCTGCCCGGTCGGCCCGGCGCTCATGTGCTCGACGAAAGCCGGCACTCGCACCAGATTGGTCACCGGCTGGGCGATATCGCGCTTCGGATCCAGGCCCAGATGGTCGGCGGCGACGCGGCTGCACCAGCTGATCTGGTGCTTGGCATCGAGCAGCAGCACGCCGATCGGTGAAGCCTCCACCGCGGCGAGAAACTGGGTCAGCCGCTGCTGTTCGTGTTCGATGCGCTGCTCGCGGCGACGCAGCATCTTCTCGGTGTGATAGCCGATCTCTCCCCAGACACCGACGTCGCCGGGCGCCGGAGCTTCGGCATCGCTACGCAGCCAGGCAAGCAGCCGGTTGGCCTTGAGCGTGTCGGACACCTGCATCGCGCCCAGCCCGAGCGCGGCACTGCACAACAGGCCGGACAGCGGCGAGCCTGACAACCAGCCGACGAGCAGGCCGCCCGCGGCACACAGCAGCAGCGCACCGAACACGGCTCCCAAGCGCAGCAGCCGATGGCTCATCGTGCGCGCGGCGGCTCAGGCCGAGGCCGCGTGTGCGTGTTCGCTGATGCGATAGCCCGTGCCACGCACGGTCTCGACCAGGTGCGCACATTGCACCGCGGACAACGCGTCGCGCAGCCGCTTGACGTGCACGTCCACCGTACGCTCCTCGATGAACACATGATCGCCCCAGACACGGTCGAGCAGCTGCGAGCGGCTGTGCACGCGCTCGGGGTGCGTCATCAGGAAGTGCAGCAGCTTGAATTCGGTGGGCCCGAGCCGCACTTCCTGCACCGTCTCGCCGGCACGGCGCGTGACGCGGCGGGTCGCCGGGTCGAGGCGCAGATCGCCGAGTTCCACCGGCGCATCCAGCGATTCCGGCGCCTTGCGTCGCAGCACCGCGCGGATACGTGCCATCAGCTCCTGGGTGGAGAACGGTTTGGCCAGGTAGTCGTCGGCGCCGGCATCGAGGCCGACGATCTTGTCGGCCTCCTCGGCGCGCGCGGTCAGCATGATGATCGGCATCGCTCGCGTGCGCGCCGCACCCCGCCACTGCCGCGCCAGCGCCAGGCCCGACTGGCCGGGCAGCATCCAGTCCAACACCACCAGGTCGGGCAGCACCGCATCGACCTCCAGCTGCGCCTGGTCGGCACTGCCCGCGACCGTGACCTCATGGCCGGCGTGGCGCAGGTTGATGGCCACCAGTTCGGCGATGGCCGACTCGTCTTCGACGACAAGAATGCGCGCCATGGTTCTACCGCACCATCGCCTCGACCGATGCAACGGTGTTGTGGCGCACGTCGGTGCCCTTGACCACGTAGATCACCGCCTCGGCCAGGTTCTTGGCATGGTCGCCGACACGCTCGATCGCCTTGGCCACGAACACCAGGTCGATGCTCGACGAAATGGTGCGCGGGTCTTCCATCATGTAGGTGATGAGCTTGCGGATCAGGCCCTCGAATTCCTGGTCGATCTGGTCGTCGGTCTTCAGTACCTCGAGCGCCTTTTCCACGTCGAGCCGGGCGAAGGCGTCGAGCGAGCGGCGCAGTTGCGCCACGGCCAGGTTCGATTCATAACCCAGGTCGCCCAGCGGCAGGCGCAGCCGGCTCGACACGCCGGCATTGATGAGCCGTTGCACCGTGCGTGCGATGCGCGCCGCCTCGTCGCCGACGCGCTCCAGGTTGGCGATGGCCTTGGCGATGGCCACCAGCAGGCGCAGGTCGCGGGCGGTGGGCTGGCGACGCGCGATGATGGTCCACAGGTCGCTGTCGATCTCGACCTCCATCGCATTGACGCGCTCCTCGGCGACCAGCACCTGAGCCGCGGTCTCGTGGCTGAGATGGGTCAACGCGTAGACCGCCTGTCCGACCTGCGATTCCACCAGTCCGCCCATTTCCAGCACGCGTGTCGAGATCGCACTGAGTTCGGCGTCGAACTGAGACGACAGATGCTTGTCGTTCATGGTCTGTCCTTTCAGCCGAAGCGGCCGGTGATGTAGTCCTCGGTCTCCCTGCGCTTGGGGCTCATGAACAACTCGCTCGTCGGGCCGAATTCGATGAGGTCGCCGAGGTACATGTAGGCGGTGTAGTCCGAGCTGCGCGCCGCCTGCTGCATGTTGTGCGTCACGATGGCCACCGTGTAGTCGGACTTCAACTCGTGGATCAGTTCTTCGATCTTACCGGTGGAGATCGGGTCCAGCGCCGAGCAGGGTTCATCGAGCAGCAATACCTCGGGCTTGACGGCAATGCCGCGTGCGATGCACAGCCGCTGCTGCTGCCCGCCGGACAGCCCGGAGCCGCTCTGGTTGAGCTTGTCCTTGGTCTCGTTCCACAGCGCCGCCTTCTTCAGCGCCCACTCGACGCGTTCGTCCATCTCGTCGCGCAACAGCGTCTCGAACAACTTCACGCCGAAGGCGATGTTGTCGTAGATCGACATCGGGAACGGCGTCGGCTTCTGGAACACCATGCCGACCTTGGCGCGGATGAGGGTGACGTCGTCCTTGCTGGTCAGGATGTTCTGGCCGTCGAGGTTGATCTCGCCCTCGGCGCGTTGCTCGGGGTAGAGCTCGAACATGCGGTTGAAAGTGCGCAGCAGCGTGCTCTTGCCGCAGCCGGACGGCCCGATGAAGGCCGTCACCTTGTGCTCCGGGATGTCCAGGTTGATGTTCTTCAGCGCCTTGAACCCACCGTAGTAGAAGTTCAGATTGCGCACCGACAGCTTCACCTTCTCGGTGGTGGGCAGTTCGACCTTGACGTCCATGATGAGGAGCCTTCGCTCAATGCTTGTTCTTGAACAGAATGCGCGCCAGGATGTTCAGCAGCAGCACACCCAGCGTGATGAGGAACACGCCTGCCCAGGCCAGCTTCTGCCAGTTCTCGTAGGGGCTCATCGCGAACTTGAAGATCGTCACCGGCAAGGTGGCCATCGGCTGTGTCAGGTCGCTGGTCCAGAACTGGTTGGACAGCGCGGTGAACAGCAGCGGTGCGGTCTCGCCGGCAATGCGCGCCAGCGCCAGCAGGATGCCGGTGATGACACCGGCGCGGGCGGCCTTCAGCGTCACCGCGGAGATGACCTTCCACTTCGGTGTGCCCAGCGCATAGGCCGCTTCGCGCAGCGCGTTGGGGATCAGCGCCAGCATGTTCTCGGTGGTGCGGATGACGACCGGGATGACGATCAGCGCCAGCGCCAGCACGCCGGCGAAGGCAGAAAAGCCGCGCAGCGGCGCCACCACCACCGCGTAGATGAACAGGCCGATGACGATCGACGGCGCGGACAGCAGGATGTCGTTGATGAAGCGCACCGCGCTGCCCAGCCAGGTCTTCTGGCCGTACTCGCCCAGGTAGATGCCGGCGAGCACGCCGATCGGCGTGCCCAGCAAGGTGGCCAACGTGACCATCACCGCCGAGCCGAAGATGGCGTTGGCCAGGCCACCGGTCTCGGCCATCGGCGGCGGCGTCATCTGCGTGAACACCGACAGCGCCAGCCCGCCGATGCCCAGGCGCACGGTCTCGAACAGGATCCACGCCAGCCAGAACAGGCCGAAACCCATGGCCAGCAACGACAGCGACAGCGCGACGACGTTCATGCGCTTGCGCGCATGGTGGCGCGACAGCTTGCCGGCCGACAGCGTGCCGGCCGGGGACAGCGAGCTCGCTGCAGTACGGTTCATGACGGCCGGCCCTCGTTGCGCTTCAGTCGCGACAGCAGCAGCTTGGACAGCGCCAGCACGACGAAGGTGATGAAGAACAGCACCAGCCCCAGATAGATCAGCGCGGCCTGGTGCAGCCCGGCGCCGGCCTCGGCGAATTCGTTGGCCAGTGCCGAGGTGATGCTGTTGGCCGCCTGGAACAGCGACAGCGAGTCCAGCTGGTTGAAGTTGCCGATGACGAAGGTCACCGCCATGGTCTCGCCCAGCGCGCGGCCCAGGCCGAGCATGATGCCGCCGACCACGCCGGTCTTGGTGTAGGGCAGCACCACCTTGGACACCACCTCCCAGGTGGTGGAACCCAGCGCATAGGCCGATTCCTTCAGCATCGGCGGCGTCACGTCGAACACGTCGCGCATCACCGAGGCGATGAAGGGGATGATCATGATCGCCAGGATGATGCCGGCCGACAGGATGCCGATGCCCACCGGCGGCCCGGAGAACAGCGCGCCGAGCAGCGGCACGTCGCCGAACAGCGCCTGCAACGGCGCCTGCACGTAGGTGGCGAGGATGGGACCGAACACCAGCAGGCCCCACATGCCGTAGACGATCGACGGCACCGCGGCCAGCAGTTCGATGGCGATGCCCAGCGGCCGCTTGAGCCAGCCGGGCGACAGCTCGGTCAGGAACAAGGCGATGCCGAAGCTCACCGGAACGGCGATCAGCAGCGCGATGAACGAGGTCATCAGCGTGCCGTAGATCATCACCAGCCCGCCGAACTTCTCCTGCACCGGGTCCCACTCGGTGGACCAGAGGAAGCCCAGGCCGAACTGCTTGATTGCCGGCGCTGCCCCGAAGAGCAGCGAGACAATGATGCCCGCCAGCAGCAGCAGGGTCAGCCAGGCAGCGCCATGCGTGAGCAGCGAGAACACCTGGTCGGCCCACGGGGCCACACGACGGCGCTCGGGAGGACGCCCACGCGGAGTCGTTCGCTCCATGACTGCTTCGGGGTCGTAGGGAGTGGCAGGAAGTGTAGCGGCCACGCAGCCTCCGGACGTTCAGCGATGGATGGGGCGATGCCGTGCTTCAGTTGGCGGCGATGGGCTTGCCGCCGCTGTCCTTCAGGTTCTCGGCCCACAGCTTGCGCGACAGGTCTTTCACCTTGGCCGGAAGCGGCACGTAGTCCAGTTCTTCGGCTGCCTTGTCGCCACTGCCGTAGGCCCAGTCGAAGAACTTGAGCGTGTTGGTGGCCGAAGCCGGCTTTTCCTGCGTCTTGTGCATCAGGATGAAGGTGGCGCCGGTGATCGGCCAGCTGTCCTTGCCCGGCTGGTCGGTCAGCACCTGGTAGAAGCTCTTCGACCAGTCGGCGCCCGCGGCCGCGGCCTTGAAGGCCTCGTCTTCGGGCTTGACGAAGGCGCCGTCCTTGTTCTGCAGCAGCACGTG
>CAYUPF010000121.1:0-2207 GCA_964446545.1 uncultured Rubrivivax sp. | reverse complement strand
CCGAAGTCGACGGTCTTGGCCTGGATCTGCTTGAGGCCGGCACCCGAACCCACCGACTGGTAGTTGATGCGCACGCCAGTTGCCTTGTTGTAGGCGTCGGCCCACTTGGCATAGACCGGCGCCGGGAAGGACGCTCCTGCGCCGGTAACGTCCTGCGCCAGCACCACGCCGGACATCATCAGGGCGGCCGAGCCGGCCACCGCGCCACGAAGGAATTCTTTCAGCATGAGTCACCTGCAGTGAAGTGTTCGATGCCTTCACTGTAGAAACCCGAGATGACAGCTTCGTGACAACGGCGCGGCAGCCGTGTGACAGCAAAGCGCGGCTTCAGGCGCGCAAGGTCGCGGCGATGCGCTCCGCCATGGCCTTGGACTGCTCGGCATGCGCCGACTCGACCATGACCCGAAGCACCGGCTCGGTGCCCGAGGCGCGGATCAGCACCCTGCCCTGGTCGCCCAGCTCGCGTGTGACCTCGTCCTGCGCCGCCGCCATGCGGGCGTTGCGCCGCCAGTCGGCACCTTCGGCCAGGCGCACGTTCAGCAGCGTCTGCGGGAACAGCACCACCTCGCGCAGCAGTTCAGCCAGGCTGCAGCGGCCGTGACGCAGCGCCTGCATCACCTGCAACGCGCTGACGATGCCGTCACCGGTGGTGTGGCGGTCCAGCACCAGCAGGTGGCCCGAGCCCTCACCGCCCAGCTGCCAGCCGCGCTCGGCCAGCTCCTCGAGCACATAGCGGTCGCCGACCTTGGCGCGCACCAGCGGAATGTCGCGCTGGCGCAGTGCCAGCTCGACCGCCATGTTGGTCATCAGCGTGCCGACCACGCCCGGTACGGCCTGGCCCAGCGCCAGCCGGTCGGCCGCCATCACGTAGAGCAGTTCGTCGCCGTTGTACAGGCGCCCCTGGGCATCGACCATCAGCAGCCGGTCGGCGTCGCCGTCCAGTGCGATGCCGTAGTCGGCGCCTTCGGCGCGCACGCGCTGCACCAGCGCCGCCGGCGCGGTGGCGCCGACCTCCTGGTTGATGTTGATGCCGTCCGGGCTGCAGCCCATGGCCACGACATCGGCGCCGAGTTCGTGGAACACGTCCGGCGCCACGTGGTAGGCCGCGCCGTGGGCGGCGTCGACCACCAGCTTCAGGCCCTTCAGCGACAACTCGTGGCCCACGGTGCTTTTGCAGAACTCGATGTAGCGGCCGCGCGCATCGTCCAGGCGCCGCGCGCGGCCCAGGCCGGCAGCATCCACCCAGCGTGGCGGCTCGTCCAGTGCTGCCTCGACGGCCGCTTCCCATTCGTCGGGCAGCTTTTCGCCGCGCGCCGAAAAGAACTTGATGCCGTTGTCGGCAAAAGGGTTGTGCGAGGCGCTGATGACCAGGCCCAGATCCAGGCGCAGCGCGCGCGTCAGATAGGCCACGCCCGGCGTCGGCAGCGGGCCGCTGAGCAGCACGTCCACGCCGGCCGAGGCGAAGCCGGCCTCGAGTGCCGATTCGATCATGTAGCCGGAGATGCGCGTGTCCTTGCCGATGATCACCGTCGGCCGCGCCACGGTGCGGCGCAGCACGCTGCCCACCGCATGGCCCAGGCGCAGCATGAAGTCGGGTGTGATCGGCGTCATGCCGACCGTGCCGCGAATGCCGTCGGTGCCGAAATAGCGTCTGCTCATGAAGGGTCCGTCCTCGATTCCAGGGTCTGCCAGACGCGCAGCGCGTCCACCGTCGCCGCGACGTCGTGCACGCGCAGCACACGGGCACCGCGCTGCGCGGCCGCCAGTACCGCCGCCACGCTGGCGGCCTGGCGCTGCTGCACCGGCCGGCCGGTGATTGTGCCCAGCGCCGACTTGCGTGACCAGCCAACAAGCACAGGAAAACCCAGCTTCAGCAGTGCCGGAATGCCGCGATGCAGCTCGATGTTGTGCGCCAGCGTCTTGCCGAAGCCGAAACCGGGGTCGAGCACCATGCGCTGCGCCGCCACACCCAGCGCCTGCAACCGTGCAGCCCGCTGCGCCAGGAACTGGCTGACCTCGGCCACCACGTCGGCATAGGCCGGTGCCTGCTGCATCGTCGCCGGCTCGCCGCGCATGTGCATCAGGCAGATGCCGGCACGCGGAAAGGCCGCCAGCACCGCTTCGGCGCCCTCGCCGCGCAGTGCCTGCACGTCATTGACGATGTCGGCGCCGGCCTCCAGCGCCTCGCGCATCAGCGCCGCGCGGCG
>CAYUPF010000120.1:0-12441 GCA_964446545.1 uncultured Rubrivivax sp. | reverse complement strand
CAGCGTCTCGATCGGCTTGAGCACCGCGTGCAGGTCGCGGATCTCGGCCATCAGCGCCTCGTCGATGCCCAGGCGGCCGGCGGTGTCGACCAGCAGCACGTCGAAATAGTGGCGCTTGGCATGGTCCAGCGCCGCCACGGCGATGTCGTGCGGTTTCTGCTGCGGCGTGGATTCGAACCACTCGGCGCCGGCCTGGCGCGTCACCGTCTTCAGCTGTTCGATGGCCGCCGGGCGGTAGACGTCGGCCGACACCGTGAGCACCTTCTTCTTGCGCTTGTCGATCAGGAACTTGGCGAGCTTGGCGGTGGTGGTGGTCTTGCCGGCGCCCTGCAGGCCGGCCATCAGGATCACCGCCGGCGGCTGCGTCGCGAAGTTGAGCTCGGCCACCGGCTTGAGCGTGCCGTTCGCGTCGGTCTCGCCCATGGTGGCGGTGAGCTCGCGCTGCACGATGCCCACCAGCGCCTGGCCCGGCGACAGCGAGCCCACCACGTCCTGGCCCAGCGCCTTGTCCTTGACGCGGGCGATGAAGTCGCGCACCACCGGCAGCGCCACGTCGGCCTCGAGCAGTGCCATGCGCACCTCGCGCAGCATGTCCTGCACGTTGCTTTCGGTGATGCGGGCTTCGCCGCGCATCGTCTTGACGAGGCGCGACAGGCGGTCGGTGAGGGTGGAGGCCATCGGGCGGCGCTCGCCGCTTGCTGCGGGAGACGCGAAAGTACACTGTCGCGATGATTCTATCGTCCGCATCCGGCGGCTTTCCGGGGGCCTGGGGGGTGGCGCTGGCCGCGGTGGCGGCCTATCTGCTGGCGGCGTTTCCGGGGCGGGCCGAGGGGCGGCGGCTGCCGTGGGCACTGGTCCTCGGCGTGCTGCTGCACGCGGTGCTGCTGCTGCTGGACATCGGCGGACTGGGCAGCGAACGCGGCGGCGCGCGGCTGGGCTTCGGGCCGGTGGTGTCGCTCACCGTGTGGCTGGTGCTGGCGGTGCACACGCTGGAAAGCCGGCTGGTGCCGCAGCCCGGTGTGCGCCGCGTGCTCGCGCTGCTGGGCGCGGCGGCGGTGCTGCTGGCCTGGGCGCTGCCGGGCGAGCCGCAGCCGCTGGACGGATCGCCCTGGGCGCCGCTGCATTGGGTGCTGGGCGTGGCTTCCTATGGCCTATTTGGCGCGGCGGTGCTGCATGCGGCGATGCTGGACGCGGCCGAGACGCGCATGCGCCGGCATGCCGGCGGGCCGTCGCGCGCCATGGGCATACCCTTGCTGCAACTGGAACGCCTGACCTTCCGTTTCGTCGAGGCCGGTTTCGTGGTGCTGAGCGCGGCGCTGGTGCTGGGCGCGCTGACCAGCCCGCAATGGCGCTGGACGCACAAGACGGTGTTCTCGCTGCTCGGCTGGGCGGTGATCGCCGCGCTGCTGGCCGGGCGCAAGCTGCGGGGCTGGCGCGGCCGGCGCGCAACGCGCTGGCTGTATGCCGGTGCGCTGCTGCTGCTGCTGGCCTATGCCGGTTCGCGCTTCGTCATGCAGTTCGTGCTCGGACGGCCGATCGATTGAGTATGCATTCCTGGAGTGCCGTATGAAGTACCTGGTCGTGGTGCTCGTCGTCGTGTTCGTCGGCTGGCTGCTGCTGCGCGAGCGCAAGCCCAAGTCATCGGCCGCTCACGCTGCGCCTTCGCCGCAATCGCTGGAGGTCGTGGCGTGCCAGCATTGCGGCGTGCATCTACCGCGCATCGAATGCGTCGAGGATCGCAAGGGCGTGTACTGCTGCGAGGCCCACCGCCTGGCCGGTCCGCGCTCGGTCTGAAGCCCGCAGCATCTTTGCGGACCGTGCGATTTGCCTCGCCGTCGGGCAGCTTGGTGTTTCCGCGGCCCGATGGCGGCGCGAGCGGTTACGAGTGTCACAAGATGTGCGCTAAATCGCGTGCCTGCTCAGAGTGGCGACAGTTCTGATGCGGAGGTGCACAGAAATCCATTATGAATCAACAACATGCGAGGTTTTTGCACGTGAAGACGTGGCACGCCGCCGTAAGCGCAATGGCTGCCGACTCGGCCGATGCGTATCGGGCTTTCACAGCGTGACGCGGTTCGGGGCTTTTCTGCCCATACTTTCTAGGTGTTTTGCCCCCTGAATCAAGGGGGTGTGAGCCTGGGACAGGGCCAACATAATCGCCTCAGTCAATGCCTCCACACGGCCTGCCGATGCTTGAACGTCCCGGCACGACCCCTGCGGCGGCACAAGGAGCCCTCCAGTCATGCGGATTTTTCGTCATACCCTGCTTCCAGGGGCAGTCCCAGGAATCGTCGTCGACCTGTTCTTGTGTTTTGCTGCGCTGCTGCTTGCAGCTTCGTCGCTGACCCATCGTTACGCGACGATCCATACGGTGAATGTGCCGGAGCTGCCGCTGATCCTGGTCGGCGCGACGATCTTCTCGCTGGTCATGGCGCTGATGTATGCCATCGTCGGCCTCTATCGCCCGGCGCCCATCTCTGCCATTTCTGCCGCAGGGCGCACGGTCTTCGCGCTGGTCGTCGGGGCCTACCTGACCAGCCTGAGCCTGCGCACGGTGGCCGACCGCGGCTACATCGAGCAGTTGCTGCCGGCTGCCATCACCTACCTGGTGGTCGGCTTGGTGTTCGTGCGTGGTGGCATGGTGTTGATGCGGCGTGTGGCTCCGCTGCCGCGTGTGTTGATCATCGGCACCGGGCCGGAGGCGCAGGCCCTGGCGCAGGACCTGGAAACGACGCGCCGCAACGGCCGCGACGTCGTCGGGCTATACCCCGCGGCAGTCGATGCCGACGAACCGGCCGCCTCCACCGAAGCTAGCCTGCGGGTGTTTGCCCGTGATCAATCGATCACCGACCTGGTGTCGCGCCACGACGTGCAGGAGATCATCGTCGCGGTGCGTGAGCAGCGCGGCGGGGGCGTGCCGATGGACGAGTTGCTGGCCTGTCGCATTCGCGGCATCCCGGTGATGGACCTGGCCGCCTACACCGAATCCGCGCGCAGCGAGGTGCCGATCGACAGCCTGAAGGGCAGTTGGCTGGTCTACGGTCACGGCTTCGTGCAAGGGCGCGCGCGCCAGGCGCTGAAGAGAGCTTTCGACATTCTGACTTCGGCGCTGCTGCTGATCCTGCTGTTACCCGTGATGCTGCTGACGGCGATCGCCATCAAACTCGACAGTCGCGGGCCGGTGCTCTACAGGCAGGAGCGCGTTGGCCTGCGAGGCCGCAGCTTCATGTGCACCAAGTTCCGCAGCATGCGCGTCGACGCCGAGCAGGACGGTGTCGCGCGCTGGGCCAGCAAGGACGACCCGCGGATCACGCGTATCGGCGCCTTCCTGCGCAAGAGCCGCATCGACGAACTGCCGCAGTTGTGGAGCGTGTTCACCGGCGAGATGAGCCTGGTCGGGCCGCGCCCCGAGCGCCCGGCCTTCGTCGAGGAACTGAAGGAGCAGATCCCGTTCTACGAGATCCGCCATACGGTCAAACCTGGAATCACCGGTTGGGCGCAGGTGCGCTATCACTATGGAGCGTCCATGGACGATGCCCGGCGCAAGCATCAGTTCGACCTGTATTATGTGAAGAATAATTCGCTGGTGTTGGATCTGTTGGTGTTGGTGGAGACGGTGAGTGTGATCGTGTTTCGTGAAGGGCAATAACATGCCCAAGCCGCCTCATGTCGGCTGTGTGCTTATGATGCCGAAGGAGAACGCAGTGAGTGAAACCTTGAAGAGCCCATCGACCCGGGGTTCTGCGCGAAGGAGGCTCATTCGTGGCGTTTTCGGCGCGCCTGCAGCGCTGACGCTATACAGTGGCAGTGCATTTGCTGCATCGTCCAACCTTCGCGCATTGGCCAATCTGATCGACAATCCCGAGCTTTCAGCTGACCCGGGTGAGACATGGGTCAGGGTTCCAGTTTACGAGTCTACGGTTTACGAGTCTAAGAAGGGCGGGAAAGATTCGAAATCCTCCAAAGTTCGCGTCGTCAAGGCTACCGACGTCATGACCTTTGGGTGCGCGCAGTTGAGCTTTATTGAAGGTAGGAGTTCTTGGGCTACGGTTGCTGATTCAAGGCCGCATACGCCCAAGCACGAGCCTCGGGCGCTCTCCGGTCAGTTTGTCGCGCTGCGCTTTAATAGGGATGGGGTGATTATTGGGGTGGCGAATAGCTCCACGGGTGGCACTGCCGTGACACGAAGTGCGTTGGGTTCGTTCATTGGCGCCGGCTGCAATTGACAGTTCGATACGCGCGCTGTGAGGGCGTCTTGGTTGAGTCAATGGGCCACGTGTGGGCTGCATTCAGTCCTGCGACCGGTGAGACCACTCTGCTCAACGACGAGAGCGCATCCATTCTCGAGGTGCTCGAAAACGGTGCCGCCACCTCCCGCTCGATCTGTGCTGAACTGGTAGAACAAAGCGGACTGGACTTGGCATCGGTGACAGATGCGATCGACGCCAGTTGGCTGCGGCTGATCGAAGCAGGTCTGGTGCGTGAGCAGCGCACCGACCGCGCCACATCGGGGTGATCGGCGCCAAGTCGCAAGGCTCGCGCACCCTTGCCGATGTTCTTCTGCCGGAAATCAAGCAGGCACTCGCCGGTGCCGGTGTCTGGGTGGATCTGGGCGCGGCAGTCGTACGAGCGCACAGTGACTCTGCATTCTTTGCAGAGCAACTGAAGATCGTATACGCCCACTTTCCGTTCTTGGACCAGGGCCAATGGGCCGACCTGCATGTGCAGATCAGAAGGCCGCTCAATGTGCGTCGTTGGCTCAGACCCCAAGTCAGGTTTCGATGCGACGGCCGGCAGCCGTTCGAGCCATTTCCCGCCGATTGCCCGCTGCCTCTGTTTGAATGGGGCTGCAACTCACTGATTGGCCGTCGCTTGAACGACTTGTTGCTGTTGCACGCTGGGGTGGTCGAACGCGGCGGTTTCGCCCTGGTGCTGCCCGCGCTACCCGGTTCGGGAAAGAGCACGCTGACGGCCGCACTGTCACAGCGCGGCTGGCGCCTGCTGTCCGACGAGTTTGGTGCCTTCGATCCGCATTCGGGTACGTTCCGTGCCATCCTGAAACCCGTCGCACTGAAGAACCAGTCGATCGAGGTCATCCGCAGCTTCGCGCCGGGGGCGCTCCTCGGCCCCGAGTTCCCGAAGACCCGCAAGGGCACGGTGGCGCACCTGGCACCCTCGCAGGATGCCGTCGCACGCCGACATGAACCGGCCATCCCAGGTGCCATCGTGTTGCCGAAGTGGACGGCAGGAAGCCCGACCCGCTTCGAACCGCTCGCGGAGAACATGGTGTTCCCGGCTCTGGCTTTCAACGCGTTCAACTATGGCCTGCTCGGCGCGGTGGGCTTCGAATCGGCGGTGCGCCTGGTGCGTCAGTGTCCGGCCTGGCAGCTCGTCTACAGTGACCTGGAAGACGCTTTGGCCACCATCGATGCGGCATGGCAGCAGGTCCTCGAGCGCCACCGCTCGGCCGCTGCATGAGCGAGAAGAAAGGGTGTCCGCCGCCGCGGCTGGCATGGTTGCAGGCCCTACGGCAACCCGAGTTGACAATCGACTGGACGCTGGCCGAGTGGGAGCGTGTGCTCAGGCTTGCGCGCCAGCTTCGCCTGCTCGCGCGCCTCGCCGAAGCGCTGATAGCAGCCGGATTGATGGACCGCGTGCCTGCGCAAGCCAGCCGGCATCTCATTGCTGAGCAGCGCCTGTCGCGCTGGCGCACGGCGGCGATGATCTGGACCTTGGAACGCGTCGGCACCATGCTTGGCGACACCCCGTACCCACGAGTACTGCTGAAGGGCGCCGCCTATATCGGACAAGGCTTGGCCATTGCCGTCGGCCGGCTGCCATCGGACGTGGACATCCTCGTACCAAAAGCCAATGTGTCCGAGGCGCAGGCGCGGCTGGTCCAAGCCGGGTGGAACGTTGGCGAACTGGACGAGCATGATCGCCGCTACTACTACGAATGGAGTCATGAAGTACCGCCGATGACCCATCCGCTGCTGGCGATGGAACTCGACCTGCATCACAACATCCTCCCGCCCGTCGCGCGTGCGCGGGTGGATGCCGATACGCTGCTCGCGAGCTTGCACCCGTCGAAGTGGCCACAATGGCAGGTGCTGGACCCGGTGGACCAGGTTCTGCACAGCGCGGCCCATCTATTTTGCGATTCCGAACTGCGCGACCGCGTTCGCGACCTGGTCGACCTGGACGGCCTGTTCAGGCATTTTGGCGCCACGTCCGGATTCATGGCCCGGCTGCCCGCGCGCGCGCAGACCTTGGGGCTGACAGAGCCGCTGGCATTGGCCTGCCACTTCTGTGTGAACTGGTTCGGCACACCGATCCCCGCCGAGGTGCTCGAGGCCATCGAATCCGTCGGGCCAGGGCGTGTTCGCCGGGCATGGCTGCTACCCTTGCTGAGCACGGCATTGATGCCCACCGAGCCCGACGACAGCCCGCCGCTGCGGCAGGGCCTGGCCGCCATCGTGCTGCTCGCCCGCTATCACCGCCAGCGCATGCCGTTGCGCCTGCTGGTGCCCCACCTTTGGCACAAAGCACGAGTCAGCCGCGGTCCCGATCGTGCCAAAGGGGCAGAAGCAGCGTAGGTCGGGTCCGCCGGGGTCGGCCGACGGCTCGGCGCCAAGTCAGCCCGCTGGTCGCTTGCCCGATTCAACTCGATCCGATGCCCCCGATCTGGCGCCCGCGGCGTCGTTGTCCAATGGGGTGGCATCAGCAGTCGGCTGATCTGCAGCCGCAATCATCGCCGACACGTCCAGATCCACATCTGCATGCACATCCGAAGACCGGTCTCTTGCCTTGCTTCTGCTCAACGTCGATTCGATGAGGGCATACACATCTTCGACCTTCGTCGGCATGCGTGCCGGCGGACGCCGAGGGTGCGGATCATGCGTCATCTGGTCGGTGCATTTCTGCGGCGGCGTTGGTGCCTGGTCGTGCTGTTTGGACACCGGCGACAACCGCAGCACGTCGTGGTCGAAGCCCGGGATGCGTGAGCGGAAGCGTTCCAGTCGCGGCCTGGCAACTTCGTCCAGCGCGATCAGAAAGCTCACCGGTAACTCTTCCTGCACGATGGCCTCGACCAACTCGTTCGCAAACGGCCCAATCTCGCCCTCGTCGGACGCCATGGCCAGGTATTCCTCGAAGCGGTCGAGCAGGAAGATGAAATGCAGCCCCCGCTGCTGGTGCAGCCGCTGCAAGGTGTCGGCGAGCGGAGGGCTACCGGCTTCGGCCGCAACAGCAGGCACGACATCCATGATTCGGCGTTTCAGTGTCGACAACGGGGCCTGCGCCCAGTCATCGAAGCAAATCGCAACCTCGAATCGCGGCTGCAACGGCCGGCGCCGACGCTCGGAGGCCACAACGGCATTCAGCGCCGCTGGGGGCACCGCTCCACGGTCGCCGCGGCGGCGCTGCAGCAGCGGCATCACGCCGGACTTCAGCAACGCGCTCTTGTCCGTGCCCGGCTCGCCGAACACCCAGGTCAGCCGCGAGGTGCGCAGCATCACCGCCAGCAGCTTCGCCTCGTGCGTGCGAACGCTCGGCGAAAGCTCGGCGCGGGGCTGCGGGATGCGTTTAGTCACGACCGGTTTGAGCTGAAGGTGGCGCAGCGCGCGGCTGCCAAGTATGCATGAGGGCAATGGCCCTACAGGCGGAGACAATAGTCAAACCCGCAACATGCACCACCATGATCCCGCTGGCCATCCCACGCTTGCGCGCCCGCCGCCATGGATAACGGTAACCTCGCCCTGTCCGCCTGGAGCTACGGCTTGGCCGGCGCCGCCTATACGGCCTTTGCGCTGTACCTGATTCGCATCGGCAGCTGGCGCCGGAGCGGCCAGCATGCGGCCCAACTGCTGCTGGCCGCCGTCGCCGCGTCGGCGCTGTGGGGCTGGTTCGGCCTGGCGGACCAGTTCGCGACGACGGTGCTGTTCATCCGTCTGGGCGCGCAAGCCGACCTGCTCGCCTATGCCTGCTGGTTTGCCTTCTTCCTGCTGTTGCTGCGGCCCCCTTCGGGCCAGAACCCACCGGCCGGAAGCGCCGGGTTGAAATGGGTTGCGGCCGCTTCAGTGCTGGCCGGCCTGTTGCAGCAGTTGCTGGTGGCGTTGCACATCGGTGGCCTCGACGACGGCTCGCGCAGCGTGCTGCTCGGCTGGATGGTGCTGCCGGTGCTTGCGCTGGTGCTGGTGGAGCAGTTGTTCCGCAATCTGCAGGAGGATTCGCTGTGGAACGCCAAACCCCTGTGCCTGGGGCTGGGCGCCGCGTTCCTGTTCGACCTGTATCTGTTCTCGCATTCGGTGCTGTTCAACAGCCTCGATACCGACGCCGCCAGCATCCGCGGTGCGGTGCACGCACTGGTGGTGCCGATGCTGCTGTTGTCCATCACGCGGCGCAAGGACTGGGTGTCGACGCTGCGCCTGTCGCGCAAGGCGGCCTTCCATTCGGCGACGTTGCTGGTTGCCGGCGCTTACCTGCTGTTCATCTCTGCCGTCGGCTACTACGTGCGCTACTTCGGTGGCGAATGGGGGCGGGCGCTGCAACTGGGCCTGGTGTTCATGGCGTTGGTGGTGCTGGCAATCCTGGCGCTGTCGGCCAGCGTGCGGGCCCGGCTGCGCGTCTATCTGGGCAAGCATTTCTTCCGCTACCGCTTCGACTACAGGGAAGAATGGCTGCGCTTCACGCAGACGCTGTCGGCGCAGCGTTCGCCGCAGCAGATGGGCGAGCAGGTGATACGCGGCCTGGCCGACATGCTCGAAAGCCCGGCCGGCGGCTTGTGGATGAAGCGCCCCAACGAGAGCGTGTTCCGTCAGACCGCGCGCTGGAACATGGCGCAATGCGACGAGCCCGAGGACGAGGTGTCTTCCTTGTGCCAGTTCATGCTGCGCACCGGCTGGGTGATCAACCTGGAAGAGTACCGATCCATCCCGCGCCGCTACGACTCACTGGCGCTGCCGGCGTGGCTGTTGACGCTGCGCAAAGCTTGGTTGATCGTGCCGCTTTGCGTGGGCGACGAACTCATCGGCTTCGTCATCCTGGCCAGCGCTCGCACCGATGTCGACGTGAACTGGGAGGTCAACGACCTGCTCAAGACCGCGGGGCGGCAGGCGGCCAGTTTCCTGGCCCAGATGCAGGCTACCGAGGCGCTGCTGGAGGTGCGCAAGTTCGACGCCTTCAACCGCATGTCGGCCTTCGTCGTGCATGACCTGAAAAACATCGTGACGCAATTGTCATTGATGATGAAAAACGCCCAGCGCCTGCATGCCAACCCCGAGTTCCAGCAGGACATGCTGATGACAATCGAGAACTCCCTCGAAAAGATGCGACAACTCATGCTCCAACTGCGCGAAGGCGCCACGCCGCCGGGCACCGCCTTCGGCGTGGACCTGGGCCGCGTGGCGCAGCGCATCGAATCCGGCGCGGCACATCGAGGCCGCACACTTGAACTGTCCTTGGCCGAGCGCGTCTTCGCCCGCGGGCATGAAGAACGGCTCGAGCGCGTCATCGGCCATGTGGTGCAGAACGCCCTGGACGCCACCGATGCGGACGGACGCGTGTGGCTCAAGGTCGACCGCTTCGGCGGCCAGGCGCGGGTCGCGGTGGGCGACACCGGACACGGCATGTCGCAGGACTTCATCCGCGACCGCCTCTTCAAGCCCTTCCAGACCACCAAGAAGGCCGGCATGGGCATCGGTGCCTACGAGAGTTTTCAGTATGTGCAGGAACTGGGCGGAACCATCGACGTCAAGAGTGAACCCGACAAGGGTACCGAGGTTACCTTGTTGCTGCCGCTGTTCGAGGCACAAGACGAATCCGACCTCCCCATGCTGAAGGCCTCATGACTGCCGACACCGCGCGTTCGCTGCTGATCGTCGAGGACGACTTGGCGCTGCAGAAGCAGATCAAGTGGGCGATGGACCGCTTCGAGTCGGTGACCGCACACGACCGCGAATCGGCGCTGGTGCAGATGCGCCGCCACAACCCGGCGGTGGTGACGATGGACCTGGGGCTGCCGCCGGATGCCGACTCGGTGTCCGAAGGCTTCAAGCTGCTGGAACAGCTGCTGGCCATCGACCCGGACACCAAGGTCATCGTGCTGACCGGCCAAAACGACCAGAAGAACGCACTTCGCGCCGTGGCCATGGGGGCCTACGACTTCTTCGCCAAGCCTTTCGAGCCGGAACTGCTGAGCCTGACCGTCGAGCGCGCGTTCCGCCTGTTCGATCTGCAGAAGGAAAACCGCCGCCTGCGCGAACTGCACCAGCCCGACGCACTGGCTGGCCTGATCACGCGCGACCCCGAAATGCTGCGCATCTGCCGCATGATCGAAAGGGTGGCCGGCAGCACCGCCACGGTCATGCTGCTGGGCGAAAGCGGCACCGGCAAGGAAGTGCTGGCGCAGGGGCTGCACCAGGCCTCGCCGCGGCGCGGCGGGCGTTTCGTGGCCATCAACTGTGCGGCGATCCCCGAGAACCTGCTCGAAAGCGAGCTGTTCGGCTACGAAAAGGGCGCCTTCACCGGCGCAGCGAAGACGACGCCGGGGCACATCGAGACGGCACACAAGGGCACGCTGATGCTCGACGAGATCGGCGACCTGCCGATGCCGCTGCAGGCCAAGCTGTTGCGCTTTATCCAGGAGCGCTCCATTCAACGCGTCGGTGGCCGGCAGGAGATCCCGGTGGACGTGCGCATCGTCTGCGCCACGCACCAGGACCTGGGCGCGCTGGCCAAGGACGGCCGCTTCCGCGAGGACCTGTACTACCGGCTGGCCGAGATCGTCATCAACATACCGCCGTTGCGCGATCGGGTTGGCGATGCCGCATTGCTGGCCCACGCGTTTGCGCGTCGCTTTGCGCAGGAGCAGAACCGGGGTTCGCTGAGCCTGTCAGAAGATGCCGTTCGCGCCGTCGAGGCGCATTCGTGGCCGGGCAACGTGCGTGAGCTGTCCAGTTGCATCAAGCGCGCGTCGATCATGGCCGACGGTAGCCAGATCACCAGCGAGGACCTGGGTCTGACGGCGGTGGCCGACGAAGAAGGCGAGAACCCCTTCGACCTGCGCGCCGCCCGCGACGCCGCCGAGAAGCGCACCATCATCGCCGCGCTCGGCCGCGCCAACGGCAATATCGCCAAGGCAGCCGAACTGCTGGGCATCAGCCGGCCCACTCTGTACGACCTGATGCATCGACTGAGCCTGAAGTGAACATGCCCATGAAATCCAAGCCCCTTGTTGCTCTGCCTTTCCTGTTGGCCGCGTTGACGCTGGCCGGCTGCATCGACGAAAGCGCGGAGAAGCGTGTTGCTGCCGCGAAGGAGCACCTGCAGGAGAAGGACACCAAGTCGGCGGTGATCGAGATCAAGAACGCGCTGCAGAAGGATCCCGACCTGGGCGAGGCGCGCTACCTGCTCGGGGCCACGTTGCTGGCAGAGGGCAACGTCGTCGCCGCCGAGGTGGAACTGCGCAAGGCGTTGGCCGTCAAGCACCCCGATGAGGTCGTCGTGCCGGACCTGGCGCGCAGCATGCTCTTGCTGGGCCAGGCCAAGAAGGTGGTCGACGAGTTTGGCAGTACTCGTTTCGGCAAGCTGACGGCCGATGCCAGCCTGCAGACCACGTTGGTAGCCGCCTATGCCGCGCTGGGCAAACCCGAGCAGGCTCAGGCCGCCTTGAACGCCGCGCTGGCGGCAGATGCCCAGTACGCGCCGGCGCTGCTGCTCAGCGCCCGGCAGAAGGCTGGGGCAAGGGATTTCGACGGCGCACTGGCGGTGGTGGAGGACGTGGTTGCCAGGGAGCCCGGCAACACGGACGGTTGGAAGCTGAAGGGCGACCTGCTGCTCTATACGAAGAACAAACCCGACGACGCGCTGGCGGCGTACCGCAAGGCGCTCGAGATCGACGCCAAGTACGGACCGGCGCATGTCGCCATCCTGAGCCTGCTGATGCAGCAAGGCCGGCTGGACGAGGTGGCCAAGCAACTCGAGCAACTGAAGAGCTTTGCCGCGAACAGCCCGCAGACCAAGTTTTTCGAAGCGCAACTGGCCTACCAAAAGAAGGACTTCAAACTGGCCCGGGATCTGTCGCAGCAATTGCTGCAGCAGGCGCCGAACAATGCACAGGTGCTCCAATTGGCCGGCGCGGTGGAACTGCAGCTCGGTGCAGTGGCGCAGGCCGAGATCTACCTGTCGAAGGCAACCCAGCTGGCACCGCAACTCGCGCCGGCGCGGCGCCTGCTGATCGCGACCTACGTGCGCTCGGGCCAGTCCGCGAAGGCGCTGTCGGCACTGAACGCGGCTGCCGGCAAGGACGGCATCGAGCCGGCCTTGTACTCGCTGGCGGGCGAGGTTTACCTGCAGAACGGCGATGCGAAGAAGGCCGAGGAATACTTCGCGAAGGCACTGAAGCTCGACCCCGACAACGCCAGGAAGCGCACCGCCGTGGCC
>CAYUPF010000119.1:0-12478 GCA_964446545.1 uncultured Rubrivivax sp. | reverse complement strand
TCGCCGACCTTGCGCTTGGAAGCAACATCCAGCAGGCAATGTCGACTTCAATTTCTGAACGCCTTGCCCGAGGCGGCTATGCGGTCATCTTCTGGTCGCACGCCGCCAGTAGATCGAAGTGGGTCAATGACGACATTGAGCGGGCCGCCAATGGAATGGCGAGCTTCAATGACTGCGTGCTGTTTGGACTCCTCGAACCTTGCCCGCTTCCCGAGTTCTGGCTCCAGTTCCATGAACCGTCCGTGCAGCTATATGGCGACGCGGACCGGTCGACGACACAACGGCTGGATGATCTGGTGGTCCGCCTCTACTGGATGATCTATCGCAAGACGAAGCTCGCCAATTCTGAAGGACCATGACGCCCTGAAGTTGAATCATGGCTGGTCCCCTTGACCGACAGCAGCAGACCGATCTCAGACGGTTGAGTTCGCGTTTGTACCGGCGCATGAGGACCTAGCGCACGGCGGCGACCGCAGCCTGGGAGGTAACTCTTGTGGAGCACGGAAGAGCCTCGCCGGCTACTTCAACTCGACCTTGATGCCGTCGGCCAGCACCGTGATGTCGCCGATCTCGTAGGTCTTGCTGCCGAAGCTCAGCTCTTCGGCCGTGAAGGTGCGAAGAACGTGGCCCTGCAGCAGTTCCTGCGCGACCAGGCCACCGATCTGCTGCAATCGTTCGGCGTCGCCGCCGCTGACACCTTGCAGTTCCAGGCGCTCGGCTTTGGGCTGCTCAAGGCGTAGGGCGCGCGCAGCGGCGTCATAGCGCAGCTTGCTGCTGAGCGCGATCGTGCCATCGACGCGACCTGCCCTCAGTAGCGAACTGGCGATCGACACACGGGCTGTGATAGCCGCGCGGTTGGCCGGCGCGTTCAGGTCAAGTTGCGGGTCACTCAGTGCCACCAAGACGAGGTCGGCGTAGCGCTGTGAAATGGGGAACTGTTTGGCGATCATGGCCTGCAGTTCGGAACGTGTGGCCGTGTATTCGCTCGTCCAGAAGTTGAATGCGGCCCAAGCACGCCACGGAAGCGCGGCACCGAGCACGGCGAGGCATAGGTGGCGGCGGGAACAGTGCGGCATGGGCAATAGGAATCGGGCTGCTGCGATTGTGCGCGCGGCCGTCTGAGCATCGGCAAGAGACTGAACCCGGGCACACGAATTTTCGATCTGCCTGCTCGATAGCGGTCATTGAAGGTGCGGGCTAGTGGACGGCAATCTGTCAATGAAGTCGACGGGCGGGGCACATGCCACCGACCAGCGGATCGTGGCAGTGGTCGCCCAAAGCAGAAGTTCAGACGTGTCCGCGCCGATCCAATATTGACCCACCCTGCCGATCCAATATTGACCCGGGGGTGGACGCCGGCCGCATGACGGCCAGCTGTGGACAAGTGTAGGTCTATGGCTGGTTGGTCGATCTCCTGGATCTATGGTTGTGCGCGCGGGGGAAGCCGCGCAGGGCGTAGCCCGTAGCGGATTTCCCCGCACGGCCGCTGCTCAGATATCGGTCTCCGGCTGCGGCTGCTTGTCGGTCCTTCTGGCCTGCTCGCGCGCCTTGATGCGCTTCTTGGCCACCGCGGTGCTGTGCAGGAAGCGGTGGCTGTCGTTGCCCGTCTCCACGATGTGGCAGGCCAGACCCAGTCTGTTCCTGACCTTACGGCTGACCGGTCAGAGCACAAAGTCGATGGTGGCCGGCTCGCAGGAAGTGCTGGCCTCCCGAACCCGATTTCGGTTGACAGTCAGATTGCTGCAACTTGCAATTTCGCAATCGGTTCGACTTTACCGACATGTCGTGTTTCCTATCGGCGATCTGCAATGATCAACTGGCCAATGGCAGCCGCGAGGCCCTTAGGCGCGAGCGACGAGATTCGCAGTTGCATAGCCTCAGGCTGCGGCCCGAAACTGCGTCGAGTCGAACGCGCGTAGCACAGGTCGTAGTGCCTGGTCATGACGCTCTCGAACAGCTCGTCGATCTTGTCCTCGGCAGCCAGCGCCTGCCACTGCGCCAGCGTCTCCTTGCCGACCAACGGTTTCAGCGGTTCGAGCTTTCGCACCATCGCCTGCGGGTCAGCCGCAAAGTGCGGATAGTCCTCTCGCCATAGCCGCACCCGCTCCGACATCGGCGCCTCGATGTTCACAGTCGGGGAGCCGTGCATCGCGTCGCAAAGCGCCTCCGGTAGCTGCAGGTTGCCGATCTTCTTGCTCTCCGCTTCGACCCACACGGTGCGGTTGACATCGAACTTGCGCATCTCGTCGAGCAGTGCGCTGTCGAAGAGCTTCTGCGTCGGTTGTGCGTCACCCGGCAGATCGCCGAGCAGCGACCCCCTGTGGTGCGCAAGTTCCTCCAGTTCCAGCACCTGGTCGCCCGCCAGGCGCAGTGCGTGCAGCACGCGGGTCTTGCCACAGCCGGTGGGCCCGCACAGCACGCGATAGCTGAACGCGCGCGGCAGCACCTCGAGCCCGGCGCGCACCCAGCGGCGGTAGTTCTTCCAGCCGCCGGCCAGCACGTCCACGTCGAAGCCGATCGTGCGCAGGTTGTCGGCCCACAGCCGGCTGCGCTTGCCGCCGCGGAAGCAATACACCAGGAAGCGATCGCGCGGCGTGTAGCGCGAGATCAGGGGCTTGATCTGGGCGGCGATGTTGCGCAGCGAGTACTCCACGCCGACCAAGTAGGCCGCGTGCGTGTCGGTCTTGTGCTTGATGCCGACCTCGGCGAACTCGCAGTCATCCACCACCGGCAGGTTCACTGCCCCGGGGATGTGGTCTTCCGCGTATTCATGCGGCGACCGCGCGTCGATCACCAGCGAGTAGGACGCGAAGTCCTGGACTTCCAGCTGATGAGGATGAACCAGGCAGGTCGTGGTCTCGATGGCGGAAGACATGTTCATGGTGATGGCGATGTGATGATTCTTCGATCGAAATCATCGCGGGAGCGGGCGCGCGTTGCTTCTACATTGACTCATGCACCTTCGCTGTCCGTCAAGCCAGCGGCCACAGTGCAGAGTCAGGAGCCTGCCGTGTTTCAGCTGACCAATGTAATCAAAGCGCGCCGAACTGCAAAGAGCCTGGCGCGCCGTCATCGGCCGATGGCGCTGGCGTTTGTGGCGGCACTGGCGATGGCGGCGACGCCGGCGCGGGCCGTCGATGGTTGCCTGGTTCTGCTGTGCCTGGCCGCGCCCAGCTGGTCGGCCATTGCGCAATGCGTGCCACCGGTGACCCAGGTGCTGCGCGACCTGGCCCGGGGTCGGCCCTCCCCGACGTGCGGCATGTCCGGCGCCGGCAACTCTGGTGTTCACCAGTGGGCCAGCGCGCCGGGCAACTGCCCACCGCAGTACACCTACGCGATGGAGCTGGAGAGCGGCATCGCCTACAGCTGCGCCTACACGGGCGTGGTCTCGATCCAGATCGACGGCGCGCCGTGGTCGCGCACCTGGTGGACGATGGGCGGCCAGACCGTCACCGACTTCAGCCCGGCTGCCAAGGTGCGCATGGGCACCTGGAACACGAAGTTCGACGATGACTACGCCGTCTGGTCGGCAGCATTGCCGCCGGCTGCGCAGCACTGCCAGACCTGCTGAGACCGCCATGGAACCGGCAAGCTTCCTCGCCTTGCTCGCGGCTTGTGCGCCCGCGATACACCCCGACACCGCGCGCGCGCTGGTCGCGGTCGAAAGCGCCTTCAATCCGCACGCCATCGGCGTGGTCGGCGGTGTGCTTCAGCGGCAGCCCCGCACGCGCGCTGAAGCGCTGGCCACGGCGCGCAAGCTCTTCAGCGACGGATGGAACTTCAGCGTCGGGCTGGCACAGATCAACGTCCGCAATTTCCAGCGCCTGGGACTCGACATCGATAGCGCCTTCGAGCCCTGCACAAATCTGGCTGCGATGCAGGTCGTGCTCGGCGAATGCCATGAGCGTGCAGCGCGGGAGCAGGTGGCGCCACAACACGCACTGCGGCGAAGCCTGTCCTGCTACTACAGCGGCAACTTCAGCACCGGCTTTCGCAGCGGCTACGTGCGCCGCGTTGTCGCCGCCGTCCGAGCGTCATCCGTTGCCGACCCGGCGCCGGCCAGTCCCACCCCGTCATGGAAGGAGCAATCGTGAACCGCCTGACCCGCAACCTGCATCGCCTGCAATCCGCAATTCCGCCACTGGCTGCCCTGCCCTCGGTCGCCCTGGCCCAGGGCTTCGACAAGATCAACACCACGGTCTCGAACGTCAACACCATCCTGGTGACGATCTCGATCGCGGTGGTGACGATCGCCATCATCTGGGCCGGCTTCAAGATGATCTTCCAGGGTGCTCGCCTGGCCGATGTGGCCAACGTGCTGATCGGCGGCACGCTCGTCGGCGGCGCCGCGGCCTTCGCCAGCTACATCGTCACCTGAGGCCCGGTCATGCTGAGCGAAGCCATCTACAAGGGTGCGACGAGGCCGGCGATGAAGTTCGGCATTCCGCTCGTGCCCCTGGTCATCCTGTTCGGCGGCGGCATGCTGCTCACTATGTGGGGCGGCGCCCTGCTGAGCTGGTGGGCGGGGCTGGCCGTGCTGGTGGCTTTCGTTCCCGCGCTGGCCTGGATGCGCTTCGTCACGCGCAAGGATGACCAGCGGTTTCGGCAGATCTTCGTCGCTACCAAGCTGCGCCTGCACGACCGCAACCGCCGCTTCTGGCAGGCGCGCAGCTATGCACCCACCCTGTACCTGGGAGCCCGCGATGCTTGGTTTGCCTGATCCCTTCGCCGGTAGGGCACGCGCCGGGCGTTCGCTTCTGAGGCCACGTCACTGGGCTCAGGCGAAGACCGAGAACCCGCTGGCGCGCTTCGTGCCGTTCTCGTCGCTGATCAGCCCGCACGACGTGATTACGCGCGGCGGCGACTACCTGCGGGTCTGGCGGCTCGATGGCGTTCCCTTCGAATGTGCCGACGAACACCTGGTCGGCGAGCGCCACGAAGCCCTGTGCAGCCTGTTGCGCAATCTGGCGGGTGGGCAGTGGGCGGTGTGGACGCACCGGCTGCACCGCTGCGTCGGCGACGCGCTGCGCGATCCGCCGCAGCCGGGCTTCGCACGCGACCTGTCCCGCGCCTACTACGCCCGCCTTGCCGATCAGGCGATGATGAGCAGCGAGCTGTACCTGACGCTGCTCTACCGCCCGAACGTGTCGCGCGTCAGCCGGGCGCTGCAGTCCACCCAGCGCTCGCGTTCAGCCATCGCGGCGGCGCAGGTCGAGGCGCTGCGCGTCGTGGCCGAGAAGTCGGCGCTGGTTGAACGCGTGCTGCGCGGCTTCGGGCCTGAGCTGCTGGGCACGCGCCGCCATCGCGACCGGGACTATTCCGAAGTGGCCGAGTTCCTGGGCTACCTGGTCAACGGCCATTGGCGGCCGATGCCGCAGACAGCCGGCCCGCTGTACCGCACGCTGCCCGACACGCGCCTGTCCTTCGGCGGCGACAAGCTGGAGTTGCGCCATGGCGAAGAGCGGCGCTATGCCGCGCTGGTGGACATCCGCGAATACGCTGACGCGGTGGAGCCCGGCATCCTGAACGCCCTGCTCTACGAAGCCAGCGAGTTCATCGAGACACAGAGCTTCTCCGTGCTGCCGCGACGCGAGGCGATGCGCGCGCTCGAGCTGCAGCGTGACCAACTGATCGCCAGCGACGACGTCGTGGCCAGCCAGGTCGCCGAGATGGACGTGGCGCTGAATGAGCTGGGCGATGGCCAGTTCTGCATGGGCGAGTACCACTACAGCCTGGTCGTCTTCGGCGAGTCGGTGGCCGATGCCGGTCGGCGTGCGGCGCAGGCCATCGGCGCGGTCGGCGAAGCCTGCAGCCTGCAGATGGCGCCGGTCGACCTGGTGGCCGATGCGGCCTGGTTTGCGCAGATGCCGGGCAACTGGCAATGGCGCCCTCGGGAAGCCAAGCTGTCGTCGCGCGCCTTTGCGGCGCTGGCCAGCGGTCACAACTTCGCGCGCGGCAAGCGTGACGGCAACCCCTGGGGCGAGGCGTTGGCGCTGCTGCGCACGCCCTCGGGCCAGCCCTTCTACCTGAACCTGCACAGCAGCCCCGAAGGCGAGGACTCCGGCGACAAGAAGCTGCCGGGCAACACGCTGATCATCGGCTCCACCGGCGTGGGCAAGACCACGCTTCAGATGTTCCTGCTGGCGCTGACGCGCAAGTGGGACCCGCCGCCCCGGCTGGTGCTGTTCGACCTGGACCGCGGCTGCGAGATTGCGCTGCGCGCACTCGGCGGGCGCTATCTGGCTCTGGAGGCCGGCAAGCCGACCGGCTGCAACCCGCTGCAGCGCGAGGCAACCCCGGCTCGCATTCAGTTCTGGGAGCAGCTGCTGCGCACCTGTATCGCCACACCCGCCCTGCCCTTGATGCCGGCCGATGAGCGCGCCATTGCCGACGCCGTGAAGGCGGTGGCAATGATGCCGCCAGCGTTGCGCCGCTTCTCGACCGTGCGCCAGAACTTGCCGAAGAGCGGCGAGAACAGTCTGTACGAGCGCTTGGGCCGCTGGTGCCGGGGCGGCGCGCTCGGCTGGGTCTTCGACGAGGCCGATGACCGGCTCGGCGACCTGCAGCGTTCGGCGCTGATCGGCTTCGACACCACCGACTTCCTGGAGCTGCCCGAGGTGCGCACGCCGCTGATGATGGTGCTGCTGCAGCTGATGGAAGAACTGGTCGACGGCCAGCGGCTGATCTACGTGATTCCGGAGTTCTGGAAGGCGCTCGACCACGAGGTCTTCAGCGACTTCGCCAAGCAGAAGCAGAAGACCATCCGCAAGCAGAACGGCCTGGGCATCTTCGACACGCAAAGCCCGTCGGATGTGCTGCGCCATCCCATCGGCCGCACCATGGTCGAGCAGAGCGTGACGAAGATCTTCCTGGCCAACCCGGAAGCCTTGCGCGACGAATACGTCGGCGGCTTCGGGCTGAGCCAGGCCGAATTCGAGATCGTGCGCAGCCTGGGCGCGCAGGGCGGTCGGCGCTTCCTGGTCAAGCAGAGCCATGGCAGTGCGATCTGCGAGCTCGACCTGGCCGGCATGGATGACTTCGTGACGGTGCTGTCCGCGACCACCGACAACGTGGCGCTGCTCGACCAGATCCGCGTACGGCATGGTGACGATCCGTGTCAATGGCTTCCCGTTCTGCTGCGCGAGGTGCAGGATCGCAGATGCACAAGTTCGGGGAGAACGGCATGAAATCCTGGTCGCTCATCATCATCATCGCGACGCTGGCATTGGCTTCGAACAGCGCGCTCGCGCAGTACGTGAAAGGCAACGACGCGGTCAAGCTGCTGCCGGACGGCAGCAAGCGCGTGGAGACACCGCCGCTGCCTGGCACCGGTCCGATCCGCAGCACCAAGCCCTGCGCCGCGGCCGACAACTGCCATGGCGGTGCCTGGCTGATGGTGGAGACGCCCGACGGGCTGGTCGAGTGCACCGAAGCCTATGCCCGGCCCGGCACCTGCCGCGAGTCGAGCTTCGGCAAGACCAAACTGATGCGGCTGTGGGTCGTGCGGTCCGGGGGCAACTGGCTGCAATGCCAGCTGCCCGACCTGGGCAGCAAGTGCGTCAACATGTTCGCGCGGCCCCCGTCGAACCTGCCCTTCCCTGCGGTCCAGTAACGGCGTGGAGCTGAAATGTTCAACTGGGTCGGCACACAGTTCGACGGCATCCTCAGCACCTACGTGCTGAGTGTGGTGACGGCGCTGATGGCTGCGATCACACCGATTGCCCTGACAGGCATGACGCTGTGGGTGGCGCTGTACGGCTGGGCCGTGTTGCGGAATGAAGTGTCGGAGACCCTGCCGAACTTCATGTGGAAGGTGTTCAAGATCGCCCTTGTGCTGGCCTTCGCGCTGCAGTCCGCGTTCTACATCAGCAATGTCTCGGACACGGCCAATGCCTTGGCGATGGGCGTCGCTTCGACCTTCCTGCCGGCCGGCGTCGACCCGGCCACGGTGAGCACGCCCTACGCCTTGCTCGACAAGTTCAACGACGACGCCAGCGCGCAGGTCTCCGACATCATGAAGGAGGCGAGCATGTTTCGGCTCGACCTGCTGCTGGCAGCAGCCATCTTCTCGCTGGGCTCGGTGATCTTCCTGTGCATCGCGCTGTTTGTCGTGACGCTGTCAAAACTGTTTCTGACCTTCGTCATCGCCGTCGGCCCGCTGTTCATCCTGTGCCTGGCCTGGCGGCCAACGCAGCGCTTCTTCGACAGCTGGTTGTCGATGGTGCTGAACGCCGTCGTGCTGACCTGGTTCGCGTTCTTCGCCTTGGGGCTGAGCGCCTTCATGGGCGTCTCGATGTTCAAGGCCATACAGGACGGCGGCGGCTTCCTGGGCGGTTCATTCAACGTGCTCGGCGAAGCCATGCGCTACTGCGTGCTGATGATCCTGATGGGCATCATCTGCCTGCAGGCGCCCAGCCTCGCTTCCGCGCTCGCCGGCGGTGCCGCCATCCAGCAAGGCGTGCAGATGGTCCAGAACGCCATGATGGTGTCGGGCCTGCGCTCGGCCGGTGCAGCGCGCGCTGCGGCCGGCGGTGCCGCCGGTGGTGTCATCCGTGCCGGCGCCGGTGTGGCCGGCACCATGGGCCGCGCCACCGGCGCGACGGCTGATGCCACGGGCCGCGCCGCCGGCGCCGTAGCCACCGGTGCGGGTGGACTCGCGCGCCAGGGCTATGCCTATGTCCGTACGGCCGCCTACAAGCTGGCGGCGCTGCGCGGACGAACCTGAGTTACTTTCTGATCGGGAGCCTTCCATGAGCCTACCCCTCAAGCCTGTCGTGACGCTGCTGATTGCCCTCGGTTGCACGGGCGCGCGCGCGCAGGGCATCCCCGTCATCGACGCTGCCAACCTGGTGCAGACGGTGCAGCAGGTGGTCAACGACATCACCAAAATCAACAACCAGGTGCAGCAGATCACACAGCTGCAGGCGCAACTGAACAGCATCAACGGCATGCGCAACCTGGGCAACGTGTTCAACAGTCCGCTGCTGCACAACTACCTGCCGCCACAGGCCTTCGCCCTGGTCAACGCGGTGCAGACCGTCGGCTATGCTGGCCTTGGCACCACCGCAAAGAGCCTGCGCGACGTGGGCATGGTCTACAACTGCACCGACCTGGCCGGTGCCGCGCGCACCAGTTGCCAGGCGGCGCTGGCGCAGCCTTATCAGGTCAAGGGTCTGTTGCAGGACGCCATGCACTCCGCCGCAAGCCGGCTGACGCAGATCCAGTCGCTGATGGACCAGATCAACGCCACCCCCGACCAGAAGGCGGTGCAGGAGATCCAGGCACGGATCGGCGCCGAGAACGCCCTGCTCGCCCACGAGACCAGCCAGATCCAGATGCTGCAGGGCATGGCCGACAGCGAGGAGCGCATCGCGCGCTCGCGGGACCGTGAACGCCAGTACCAGATGCTCGGCCGCACCGGACGAGTCTCCGACTACCTGCCGTAGCACCACACCCCCATGAATGCCGTACTCGCGCAGAGTGCAGCCGCTGCATTGCCCGACGCGGGCAGCGCAGCCGGCGCACCCACACAGGAGCCCCAAGCCTTCGGTGCCAATCGGACCTGGGAGGTCGATCGCGCATTGATGCTCGAACGCTCGGAGCGCCGCGCCTGGCGTGTCGCCAGCGCGGGCCTGGTGCTGGGGCTGATCGGCATTGCCGCGGTCTTCGTGCAGGGCCCGCTGCGCCGCGTGGTCGAGATACCGATCGTCGTCGATCGTGTCACCGGCGAAGCCACGGTGCAGCAGCGCTTGAGCGTCGAGACCATTCCGCCGCTGGAAGCCTTGGACAAGCACAACCTGGCGACCTTCGTGCGGGCGCGGGAAGGCTACAGCTGGATGTTCCTGCAGCGCGATTTCGAGCAAGTGGCACGCATGGCCGTGCCGGCGGTGTTCAACGACTACAACCGCCAGTTCGAAGGCGAGGCCGCGCTGCAGAAGAAGATCGGTTCGGCCGAAGACTGGCGCATCCACGTGGTCGGCGTGCGGCTTTCGCCCTCGGGGCGCAGCGGCAACCGCGGCGAAGCGACAGTGACCTACGACAGGACGGTGCGTCTGGCCGAGCGCAACCTGCCCGACACGACCACGCGGCATGTGGCGAGCATCGTCTACCGGTACCAGCCCAAGGTGCTGGCCAAGGAGCGCGACCGGCTGGAGAACCCCTTCGGCTTCGTCGTGACGGCCTATCGCTCCGACCCGGAGATCAACACACCGCCGACGGGGGTGAAGCCATGAAGGTCGCGGCCGTCTTCGTGGGCATGTGCATCGTTGCAGCTGATGCACAAGCGCAGACTGCCGACCCGCGGCTGCGCGAACTTCTGTATGACTCGCGCGCAGTAGTCACCGTGCCCGTCAAGCGTGGCGTGGTCACGCACGTGATGCTCGATGCCGACGAGGCCATCACAGAAGTGGGCGCCGGCCTGGGCGGTGATTGCAGCAAGGCCGACGCGGCCTGGTGCGTCGCGACACAGGCCGGTGGGCGCCACATCTTCGTCAAGCCGAAGTCCGGCGCCGGCGCACCGAACAACCTGGCGGTGGTCACCGACCGACGCACGCACGCGTTCCGCTTCGTCCTGCTGCCTGACGACGATGCGCGTTTGCCGGTGTACCGACTGGTCGTCAAGGCTGCGCCTCCGAGACCTGCATCCACGCCGCCGCCGGCAATTGCTGCGTTGCCGGTGATGCCGCTACCGCCCATCGATCCCCAGCCTTCGCCCGAAGAACTGATCGCCGAACGCCTGCAGACGCCGGCACAGCTGCAGAACTCGAACTATTCGATCGCCGAAGGCGCAGGCTCGCAGGACATCGTGCCGGCATTGATCTTCGACGACGGGCGCTTCACCTACATCCGCTTCCCCGGCAACCGCGAGGTGCCCGCGGTGTTCCATGTGCAGCCCGATGGCAGCGAGACCCTGGTCAATGCGCGCATGGAGGACGACCTGCTGGTCGTCGACCGCGTCAGCCGCCGTCTGATGTTGCGGGCCGGGCAGGCCGTGGTGGGCGTGTGGAACGAATCCTTCGACCTTGATGGCCTGCCGCCTGCCGGCGGCACCACGGTGCCCGGCGTGCAACGCCTGGTCCGCGCTGAAGCCATCGGGGCGGTGGCCCCGGCACGAACAGGAGCAGCACGATGAACACTCCCTCGGATCGCGAGCCACCGGACCGGCGCGAGGGCGACCTGCAGGAGCAGCCCGACGGCGGTGCCAACACCATCCAGCCGCTGCCGGGCGAAGCCGGCATCCCCAACGTCGCCGGACCGCCGCGGCAGCCGATGTCGAAGAAGGGGTTGCTGACCCTGGCGCTGCTGTTTCTGTCGGTGGTGGCGGTGCTGGGCTTCTGGATCGCGCGCTTCGCCTCAAGCGGCCACAACGGGGATGCCGCGGACACGAAGCTCGCCGGTGACCGGCCCACCGCTGCCACTGCCGAGCCGCGCAAGCTGGACATGACGCCGGCACCGGCGGCCAGGCCGCCAGCATCTGCGGCGGCAGGCGCGGCAACCCGCATCCCTGCGCTGGTGCCCACGCCGGAGGAAGCTGCCGAACCGATCGGCGTGCGCCGCACGGGGCAGACAGCACCGGCCTCGGGCACGAAGTCAATCTCTCCCGAGGATGCACCCGTGCTGCTGGTATCCAGCCGGCCCGGCTTGGGCACCGCACAGAGGACTCCGCCGCGCATGCCGCCAAATGCCGACACAAGCTATGAGTCACCGGAGGCTTCGGCAGGCGTCGCCCTCGACGAGACACGCCGTAATCTGGAGGGCTACCAGCGCCAGTTGCAGGGCTTGCTGGACACGCTGACGCGCAGCACGGCGGCGGCGACCGGCGCCTCCCCCACCATTCCCCCCGCGCTACCACCCGCCGGCGTGCCTCCCATCGGTGTGCCCTCGTTGGGGGGAGCCGCACCCGGCCAAGCCTCCCCCATCGGGGGTGGCCTGTTCGGCGGGCAGCTGCAAAGCTCGGCAACCCCACGCACCATGGCGGGCCTGCTGGGCAACCGCAGCTTGACCTTGCCCAAGGGCACGGCCTTTACCTGCGCGCTGAAGACCAAGGTCATCAGCGCCACCTCGGGCTTCGTGGGCTGCCAGGTGCTGCGCAATGTGTTCAGCGACGACGGGCGGGTGCTGCTGGTCGAGCGCGGCTCGCACATGGACGGCGAGTACCGGGTGGCGTCGGTGCGGCCCGGTACGGTACGCATCCCGGTGCTGTGGACACGCATCCGCACTCCGCACGGCGTGACCGTCGATATCGACTCGCCAGGCACGGGCCCGCTCGGCGAATCGGGCATCGACGGCTACGTCGACAACCGCTGGCTGGAGCGCATCGGCGCAGCGATGCTGGTGTCGCTGATCAACGATGCGGTGCAACTTGTGATCCAGAACCAGGCGAACGACGTGCAGGGCGACACCATCATCCTGCCCTCCACCACGTCCAGCACCAGCAAGCTGGCCGAGAAGGTGCTGGAAAGCACCATCAACATCCCGC
>CAYUPF010000118.1:10844-12491 GCA_964446545.1 uncultured Rubrivivax sp. | reverse complement strand
GCGCCAGCTCATCGCTTCGACCACGGTGTCTCATTCGGACTCCAGAGCCTATTTCCAGACGAAGGCGGTTTGGGCGTCGAAGGGATGCGTGGTCTTCCAGTGCCGCGCGATGTCGATGCGCCTGCAGATCCACACGCGCTGGTGCGACTGCACGTGATCCAGGAAGCGGCGCAGCGCGCCGATGCGCCCGGGGCGGCCGAGCA
Organism: uncultured Rubrivivax sp.; assembly: GCA_964446545.1. GTDB lineage: Bacteria > Pseudomonadota > Gammaproteobacteria > Burkholderiales > Burkholderiaceae_C > Rubrivivax. The sequence goes on along the minus strand of CAYUPF010000118.1, from coordinate 12,288 downwards.
GCCGGCAGTGCATGCCGATGGACATCATCTTCGGCGCCTCGTCGCCTTCGGCGTAGAGCGCGTCGAAGCTGTCGCGCAGGTAGTTGAAGAAGTGCTCGCCGGTGTTGAAGCCTTGCGCCTGCACGAAGCGCATGTCGTTGGTGTCCAGCGCATAGGGCACCACCAGATGCGGCGCCAGCGTGCCGTCGCTGCGCGCCACCTGCAGCCAGAAGGGCAGGTCGTCGCCGTAGTAGTCGCTGTCGTATTCGTAGCCGCCCTGGTCGGCCACCAGCCGGCGCGTGTTCGGGCTGTCGCGGCCGGTGTACCAGCCCAGCGGCCAGGCGCCGCCGGTCATCTCTTTCAGCAGATGCGTGGCCACGCCGATGTGGCGGCGCTCGGTGGCCTCGGGCAGGTTCTGGTAGTGGATCCAGCGCAGCCCGTGGTTGGCAATCTCGTGCCCGGCGTCCATGAACAGCTTCAGCAGTTCGGGGTAACGCTCCAGCGCCGAGACCACGCCGAACACGGTGAGCGGCAGAGAGCGCTGTTCGAATTCACGCAGGATGCGCCACACGCCGGCGCGCGAGCCGTACTCGTACATCGACTCCATCGTCATGTGACGGTTTTCGTAGGCCTGCGCGGTGACCAGCTCGGACAGGAAGGTCTCCGACGTGGGGTCGCCGTGCAGCACGTTGTTCTCGCCGCCCTCTTCGTAGTTGAGCACGAACTGCAGCGCGATCTTCGCGTCGCCGGGCCAGCGCGCGTGCGGCACCTGGCGGCCGTAGCCGCGCAGGTCGCGCGCGTAGGGCAGGGGGGCATTCGACGCCATGGGGAGAGTCCTTCGATTTCAGACGGGTTGCAGCACCATGGCCAGGTCGGCCACGCGCGGGCTGAAGCGCAGGTTGCGCTCGACGTTGCCCAGGTGCGATTCGAGCAGCCGCACCGCGGCGCGCGCATCGCGCCTTTCCAGCGCGTCGACGATGGCCACGTGCTCTTCCTGCGAATGTTCGGCCGAGTGCGAGGACTGGTACATCAGCGCGATCAGCGAACTGCGTGTCAGCAGGTCTTCCAGCAGTTCGGCCAGCACCTGGTTGCCCAGCATGCGCGCCAGCACCACGTGGAAGTCGGCCAGCAGCCGCGTGCGGCCCGACACGTCGGTGCGCGCCACCGCGGCGCCTTCGGCCTTGACGTGCTGGCGCAGCTCGGCGATCTGCGCGTCGGTGATCACTGCGCACAGCTGCCTGACCATCGCCGCCTCGAGCATGGCGCGCACCTCGAAGACCTGGCGCGCCTCCTGCACGCTGGGCTTGGCGACGAAGGCGCCGCGCGCCGGCTCCAGGGTCACCAGCCGGTCGCGGCTGAGCTGGTTGAGCGCCTGGCGCACGAGCGTGCGCGACACGCCGAAGATGTCGGCGATCTGCTGCTCCACCAGCTTGGTGCCGGGCATCAGCCGGCGTTCGACGATGGC
>CAYUPF010000118.1:0-10744 GCA_964446545.1 uncultured Rubrivivax sp. | reverse complement strand
ACCCACGTGCTCGACACCATGAACGGCTGCCCGGCCGCCGGCATGGCGGTGAGCCTGTACCGCATGGACGGCGCGGCAGCGCAGCTGCTGAAGCAGCTGCAGCTCAACGACGACGGCCGCGCCGACCAGCCGCTGCTGGCCGATGCCGCGCTGCTGCCCGGGCGCTACCGGCTGGTGTTCGGCGTGCTGCCCTACTTCCGCGGCCGCGGCGTGGTGCTGCCCGAGCCGGCCTTCCTGGACGAAGTGCCGCTGGACTTCGGCATCGCCGATGCGTCGCTGCACTACCACGTACCGCTGCTGGTATCGCCCTGGAGCTATTCCACCTACCGCGGCAGCTGAGCGCCGCGGGCGCTCTGGCATGGGCATTGCGTCCAGCCCTGCCACCTTGCAACTCCGGGAGACCCCCATGCGTCTGAATCCCTCCATTCGCCGCGCGCTGGCCGCTGCCGCGCTGGCCGCGGCCGCACCGCTGGCGCTGGCCGCCTACCCGGACAAGCCGATCCGTATCGTCGTCACCTTCGCCGCCGGCGGCGCCAGCGACATCGTTGCGCGTGTCATCTCCGAGCCGCTGGGCAAGGCGCTGGGCACGACCGTCATCGTCGACAACAAGCCCGGCGCCGGGGGCACGCTGGGCGGGCTGGACGTGGTGCGCGCGCCGGCCGACGGCTACACGCTGATGCTGTCGAACAGCACGCCGCTGTCGATCGGCCCCTTCACCGTGCCGAAGCAGCCCTACGACCCGGTCAAGCAGTTCTCGCACGTGGCGCTGCTGGGCGTGGCGCCGGTGCTGATCATGGCCAACCCGAAGACCGGCCCGGCCACGCTGAAGGACCTGCCCAAGGCCGCGGCGGCCGACCCGGGCTACAGCTTCGGCAGCGGCGGCCCCGGCTCGATCGGCCACATCGTCGGCGAGATGGTCAAGGGCGCGATGAAGGTGCAGATGACGCACATCCCGTACAAGGGCGGTGCGCCGATGACCACCGACCTGATCGCCGGCACCATCCCGGTGGGCATCGACGTCATCACCGCCTTCGTGCCGATGATGAAGAGCGGCCAGATCAAGGGCCTGGCCGTCACGTCCAAGGCGCGTTCGCCGCTGGCGCCGGAGGTGCCCAGCGTCGTCGAGCTGGGTCTGCCGATGCTGGTGGCCGAGAACTACTTCGGCGTCTCCGGCCCGGCCGGCTTGCCTGCCGAGGTGAGCGCCAAGCTGCATGCCGCGCTGGACAAGATCATCGCCGACCCGGCCATCGTCAAGCGCTTCGAGGAACTGGGCCTCACGACCGCGAAGGCCACGTCGGCCGAGTTCGCCGACTTGGTGGCGCAGCAGGCAACGGCCTGGGCGCCGATCATCAAGGCTGCAGACTTGAAATGAGGCCAGCCGGCCACGCCGACGAACTGCTGCGCCGTCTGGCGGGCGCGCCGGCGGTGCGCATCGTCGTCAGCCGTGTGCAGGGCTCGGGTCCGCGCGAAGCCGGCGCCTGGATGGCGGTGTTCGACGACGCGCTGGTCGGCACCATCGGCGGCGGCAAGCTGGAGTTCGATGCCATTGCCGACGCCCGCGCACTGCTCGCCGGCCAGCCGGTGGATGTGGAACGCCGCTTTGCGCTGGGCCCGTCGCTCGGCCAATGCTGCGGCGGCGTGGTCTGGCTGCGCTACGAACGGCTGCAGCCGGCCGACCTGCCGGGGCTGCGCGAACAGCTGCTGCAGGACACACGCGCGCACATGCCGGTGGTGCTGTTCGGCGGCGGCCATGTCGGCGCGGCCATCGTGCAGCTGCTGGGCGCGCTGCCGGTGCGCACGCATTGGATCGACAGCCGCGACGAGGTCTTTCCCGCCGAGCTGCCGCTCAACGTGCGCTGCGAGCATTCGGAGCCGGTACAGGGTGCGGTGCCCACGCTGGAGAGCGGCTCGCGCGTGCTGATCATGAGCTTCAGCCATGCCGAAGACCTGGACATCGTCGCCGCCTGCCTGAAGCGCCGCCGCGAGAGCGGCGACCTGCCCTTCATCGGGCTGATCGGCAGCAAGACCAAATGGGCCACCTTCAGGCACCGGCTCGAAGCGCGCGGCTTCGGCGCGGACGAGCTGGCTGCCGTCACCTGCCCCATCGGCGTGGCCGGCGTGGTGGGCAAGGAGCCCGAGGTCATTGCCGTCGCAGTGGCGGCCCAGCTGATGCAGCAGCGCATCTGAACGCCGATTGCGGGTTAACCCGAGAGTCTCGAATGAAGCAAACTGTATACACTTTCGTGTACACGTCGCAGCGGCGCAGCCCGGCATCGGGCTTGTGCGCGACGCTACAAGTCGGCTCAGAGCGCCCGCAGTGGTGAGCCCACAGGAGTGATCGATGGATGCCTATCTCCTCGACTGGGTCAATCTGCTGCTGCGCTGGGCCCACGTCATCACCGCCATTGCCTGGATCGGCTCGTCCTTCTACTTCGTGCTGCTCGACAACAGCTTGTCGCCGCCGGCCGAGAAGGAGCTGAAGGACAAGGGCGTGGACGGCGAGATGTGGGCCGTGCATGGCGGCGGCTTCTACCATTCCAACAAGTACATGGTGGCGCCGCGCTGGAAGCCGCTGCCGCAGAACCTGCACTGGAGCTACTGGGAAAGCTACAGCACCTGGCTCACCGGCTTTGCGCTGTTCACGGTGCTGTACCTGTTCAACGCCGGCAGCTTCCTGGTCGACAAGAGCGTGCACGACTGGTCGGCCGGTGCGGCCATCGGTGCGTCGCTGGGCTTCCTGGTCGCGTTCTGGCTCATCTACGACATCATCTGCCGCACGCTGGGGCGCAAGAAGAACGGCGACCTGGTCGTCGGTGTGCTGGTCTTCGTGTTCGTCGTCGTCGCCTCGTGGCTGGCCTGCCAGCTGTTCGCTGGCCGCGCCGCCTTCTTGCTGGTCGGCGCGATGCTGGCCACGGCGATGAGCGCCAACGTCTTTTTCTGGATCATCCCCGGCCAGCGCACCGTGGTCGCCGACCTGCGCGCCGGCCGCAACCCCGACCCGGTGCACGGCCAGCGCGGCAAGCAGCGCAGCGTGCACAACACCTACTTCACCTTGCCGGTGATCGTGGCCATGCTGTCCAACCACTACGGCTGGCTGTACCAGGGGCCGAACAACTGGCTGGTGCTGGTGCTGCTGATGCTGGCCGGCGCGCTCATCCGCCACAGCTTCGTCGCGCGCCACAAGGCGCATGTGCTGGGCAAGCGCGCGCCCTGGGAGCACGCCATCGTCGGCAGCTTGGTGCTGGTGGCGATGGCGGTGTGGCTGGCGCCCAAGCCGCCCAGCGCTGAAGCGCAGGCCGCGGCCAAGGCGGCGGCCGCCCAGCCGGCCGGTTATGCCGAGGTGCATGCGGTGCTCGAACAGCGCTGCCTGCTGTGCCACAACGCGCAGGTGCAGCAGAAGAACGTGGCGCTGCACACGCCCGAGCTGCTGAAGCAGCACGCGCAGCAGGTCTTCCAGCAGGTCAGCGTGCTCAAGCTGATGCCGCTGAACAACGCCACGCAGATCACCGACGCCGAGCGCGACCTGATCAAGCGCTGGCACGACGCCGGCGCGCCGGTGAAATAGGACCACCCCCTACGGCCTTCGGCCGCCCCCTCGAGGGGGCGCCGCTGGTGGACCGGCAAAGCCGGATCCACGGCGGCCACTCGATGACCGTTATCCCTTCGGAGGAGAAACGCGCATGAACACTGCTGCAACCGTGCACCCGGTCGACGAGAAGCTGCCCACCCCGCGCCTGGCGGCGCTGGGCCTGCAGCACGTGCTGGTGATGTATGCCGGTGCCATCGCCGTGCCGCTGATCGTCGGCCGCGCGCTCAAGCTCACGCCCGAGCAGGTGGCGCTGCTGATCAGCGCCGACCTGTTCGCCTGCGGCATCGTCACGCTGATCCAGAGCTTCGGCATGACGCGCTGGTTCGGCATCAAGCTGCCGGTGATGATGGGCGTGACCTTCGCCGCGGTGGGCCCGATGGTGGCCTTCGCCAACGCCCAGCCGGGGGTGGACGGGGCGCGGGCGATCTTCGGCGCCATCATCGGCGCCGGCATCGTCTCGATGCTGATCGCACCGGCCATCAGCAAGATGCTGCGCTTCTTTCCGCCGGTGGTCACCGGCACCATCATCACCATCATCGGCGTCAGCCTGATGCGCGTCGGCGTCGGCTGGGCGATGGGCGGGCCGGCCTTCCTGGCGCAGCGCACCGACGTGCCCAAGCTGGTGGAGATGGTCGACAAGGCCAAGGCCGCGGCGGCGGCGGCCTCGGCGCCGGTCACGCTCGGGCCGATCCCGATGCTCGACAACCCGGCCTACGGCGCGCTGGACAACATGGCCATCGCCGCCTTCGTGCTGCTGGTGGTGCTGTTGCTGGTCAAGTACACCAAGGGCTTCCTCGCCAACATCTCGGTGCTGCTGGGCATCGTGGCCGGCTGCGCGCTGGCCATCGCCATGGGCAAGATGAGCTTCGCCAACGTCGCCAAGGCGCACTGGTTCGACGTCGTCACGCCCTTCGCCTTCGGCATGCCCACCTTCGATCTCGTGATGATCCTGACGATGACGCTGGTGATGATCGTGGTGATGATCGAATCGACCGGCATGTTCCTGGCGCTGTCGGACATCACCGGCAAGCCGATCGGCCAGCGCGAGCTGGCGGCCGGGCTGCGTACCGACGGCCTGGGCACGGTCATCGGCGGCATCTTCAACACCTTCCCGTACACCAGCTTCAGCCAGAACGTCGGCCTGGTCGGCGTCACCGGCGTGCGCAGCCGCTATGTGTGCGTGGCCGGCGGCATCATCATGCTGCTGCTGGGCATGCTGCCCAAGATGGCGGCCTTCGTCGAAGCCATTCCGCAGTTCGTGCTGGGCGGCGCCGGGCTGGTGATGTTCGGCATGGTCGCGGCCACCGGCATCCGCATCCTGTCCACCGTGGACTACAAGAGCAACCGCAACAACCTGTACATCGTGGCGCTGGCCATCGGCTTCGGGCTGATCCCGCTGGTGGCGCCGCGCTGGTCGCAGCAGCTGCCGCACAGCCTGCACCCGCTGCTGGAAAGCGGCATCCTGCTGACCTCGATCGCCGCGGTGGCGCTGAACCTGTTCTTCAACGGCGCCAGGGGCGATGCCGCGGGCGCGATCGAGGCGGCCAAGACTGCCGAAGCCCATTGAGCACGCTGCTGATCCGCCACGCCACGCTGCTCGTCACGATGGACGCGCAGCGGCGCGAGATCGCCGATGGCGCGGTGTTCGTGCGCGATGGTGTGATCGAGGCCGTGGGCGCGTCCGCGCAGCTGCCCTCAACGGCCGACGAGGTCATCGACGCACGCGGCCAGGTGGTGATCCCCGGCCTGGTCAACACGCACCACCACTTCTACCAGACGCTGACGCGCGCCGTGCCGGCGGCGCAGGACGCCGAACTATTTGCCTGGCTGAAGACGCTGTATCCGATCTGGGCGACGCTGACGCCGGAAATGGCTTTCGTCTCCACGCAGACGGCGATGGCCGAGCTGCTGCTGTCGGGCTGCACCACCAGCAGCGACCACCTCTACCTGTTCCCCAACGGCGTCAGGCTCGACGACACCATCGAAGCCGCGGCGCAGATCGGCATGCGCTTCCATGCAGCGCGCGGCGCGATGAGCGTGGGCGAATCCAAGGGCGGCTTGCCGCCCGACCGCGTGGTCGAGGACGAAGCCGCGATCCTGGCCGACACGCAGCGCCTGATCGAGCGCTGGCACGACCCACGGCGGCATGCGATGACACGCATCGTGGTCGCGCCCTGTTCGCCGTTCTCGGTGAGCCGCGAGCTGATGCGCGACGCCGCGCTGCTGGCGCGTTCTTTCGGCAGCACGCACGGCGTGTCGCTGCACACGCATCTGGCCGAGAACGACAACGACATCGCCTACACGCGCGAGAAGTTCGGCTGCACGCCGGCCGAATACGCCGAACAGCTGGGCTGGGTCGGCCCCGACGTGTGGCACGCACACTGCGTCAAGCTCGACACGGCCGGCATCGAGCTGTTCGCCAAGACCGGCACCGGCGTCGCGCATTGCCCGGGCAGCAACATGCGGCTGGCCTCGGGCATCGCGCCGATCCGAGCGATGCGCGATGCCGGCGTGCCGGTGTCGATTGCGGTCGACGGCGCGGCCAGCAACGACAGCGGCCACATGCTCGGCGAAGCGCGGCTGGCGCTGCTGCTGCAGCGTGTGGCGCACGGCCCGGTCAAGGGTCCGGCCGCGCTGACCGCGCGCGAGGTGCTGGAGATCGCCACGCTCGGCGGCGCCCAGGTGCTGGGCCGCGACGACATCGGCGCATTGGCGCCGGGCATGAGCGCCGATATCGTCAGCATCCCGCTCGACGACATCGGCGTGGCCGGCGCCCTGCACGACCCGCTGGCCGCGCTGTTCTTCTGTCACGTGCCGCGGGTGGCGCACAGCATCGTCGACGGCCGCGTGGTGGTGCGCGACGGGCAGCTCACCACGCTGGAGCTGCCGCGGCTGATCGAGCGGCACAACCGGCTGGCGGCCCGCCTGGTGGCCGCGGCATGATGCAGCTGTCGATCCGGCAGGCCGACGCGGGCCGGGCCGTCAGAAGCGCCAGCCGATGCCTGCCGTCGCGCCCCAGGCCGCAGTGAGCTGCACGCCGTTGACGTACTGGTACAGCGGCAGCTGTGCGATCGCGAAGACCTGCAGCTCACGGCTGGCCGACCAGCTCAGGCCCGGGCTCAGGAACAGGTAGCGCCCACCGGAGTCCTCGGGCTCGGCTTGGGCACCGGAATCGCGCCCGCGCCACAGCGCGTTGAGTTGCAGCAGCAGCGCCCAGCCGGGCGCGGCGTCGTAGCGCAGTCCGGCATCGGCGGCAAAACGGTGGCCGGGCCGATAGCCGTCGTGACTGTTGAGCGCTGAGCCGTAGACGCCTTGCACGAAGGCGGACAACCCGTGCTGCAGCCAGCCGACCTGGTAGAAGGCACCTCCCAAAGCATCGGTGGTGCCCGTGCCGGGCTGCAGCGAACGCTCGGCCACGTCGTCGTCGGCGTTCGTCTTGGTGGTGCTGCCGGTCGGCAATTTCAGGCCGGCCAGCAGGCCGAAGGACCGGGACAGCGATGCGTCGTCGCTGGGCAGTTGCCACTGCCGGCGCCCGGCGATGCGGACATCAGCCACACCGCTGAAGTCCCACGACTCGGTCAGCGCCTGGCCATGGTGGTTGTGGACATGCTCGTGCTCGCGCTGCAGCAGCGGCACGATCAAGCTCATGCCCCAACCCGAGCCGAAGTTGTAGTCGACGGTGCCGAACAGGGCCTGGTTGTTGGTGAACTGCTCGTCGTGGTGGTGCGGCACCTGGCCCGGCGAGACTTTCCGGCTGCCGGCACGCAGCTGGTTCTGGGGCAGGTACTCGTAGCGAAGTTCCGCGCGGCCGCCGGGCTCGGTGAACACGCCCTGCACGTTCCAGTCGGTGTTGACGGTGCAGAAGGCCGAGCCGCAGGAGGCCGTGGAGGGGGTCGGAAGCAGGCCGATGCCGATGGCAAAGGCCGCCGCAAGGGTCTTGAAGCGATGCATTTTTGGGTGTCCGCAATGAAGTGACGACGCCGCGCGAGAGCGCGCGTCGATGGCGTGCTCGTGCAAGGCCGCACCGGCCGCAGCCGGGTGCCCAGGACTTCAGGCGGACAGCGGGGGGCCGCGCGGGGGCGGGCGCCACGAGGACGGCGCCCCCACGGCGGCGGGCGTCGCGACGAGCCGCGGCAATGCGGCGCGCAGCGGCAGCCAGCCTGGCGGCGACGAGGAGTCTGCAATCGACACCCCTGGCACCGCGCAATGGCCGCAATGCTGCAGGTCGTGCAGACCTGCGGCGTCGTCGGGCCGCGGCGCTTCCGGCGCATTGCCGTCCAACGGCGCCGCGGAACAGATGGCGCCGAGCGGCCCCGCGGCCAGCATCTGCGCCAGACACAGGCCAGGCGCGAGCAGGTTGAGGCCGAGCGCCAGCGTTGCCAGCCAAAGCGCCAGGCGCCGCTCGATGCGCATCGGCATCGAGTGCCGAAAGCGGGTTCGGGCCGTGGCGTCGGTCATTCAGGCCCCGAGCAGCGGCACGACATGGCGCTCGAGCCACGGCAGGTCCAGGGGTGCAGCGCCGGTGGGTAGATCGGTGCGTAGCCGCCCGTTGCGGTCGATGACGAAGGTGGTGGGCAGGCGCCAGATGCGGCCATAGCCCTCGAACGATGATGTGGCAGCCAAGGCCGCGTCGAGGTCCAGGCCGCGCAGCGCCTGGCGCACGGCCTCAAGATGACGAGGCTCGTCGAGGCTGATCGCGACGATCTCCACGCCTCGATCGCGGTACTTCACGCGAAAGCCCTCGAGTGCCGGCAGCTCTTCGCGGCAGGGCGCACACCAGGTGGCCCAGAAGTTGACGATCAGCACCTTCCCTGCCGCTTGCTGAAGCGAAAAACTGCGACCGTCCAGCAGCGTCGCCCGCAACGGCGGCGCAGCGCGCAAGGGTTCTGCTGCGAATGCCGCGGCGGCGGCGCCGAAGGCCACCACGGCCAAGCCAGCCATGCACCGCCGCCGCGCCGACGCGGTACTGCCGCCATCGAGCCGGTGATCCGGGGGCGGGGCCGGTGAGTCCGTGGTCGCCATCAAACATATTGTGTCGCACCGCGGCCGCCGGCTCCCTGGGCCGCTGCCGCCTTCGATGCGCCGATATCGATTCGCGATCAACGTATGGACGTATGGACGTGGGCTGCGGCTCACGGCGCTGAGCGGACTTTCAGCATCGGCGCGGGATCAGGACGGTGGGGTGCTCTGCTGCGCTCATGTCCCCCGCCCGAGCTGACGCCCGGTCTCCTCCTTTACTTCGCTGCGCAGAACACCCCACCGTCCTGATCTGCCGGCGTCGCTGGTGTTCGCGGCTCGAAGGCAGCGGGTGCTCGTGGCCAAGGACGCCGGCGCATCCGGCAGTGGTAGCCTGCGCCGCCGAACGACCCGCATGGACCGCACCCCACCCTTGCCATCGCCACCACAGGCCGACGCCGCCGCGTCGGCCTTCGTCGAACGCTGGCGCGATGCCGGCGGCTGCGAGCGCGCCAACTACCAGCTCTTCATCACCGAACTCTGCGCCCTGCTCGGCGTGGCGCTGCCGCAGCCGGCCAGGGACGACCCGCGCGACAACGCCTACGTCTTCGAGCGCCGCGTCGGCTTCGCGCACGGTGACGGCAGCCACAGCGCCGGCTTCATCGACTGCTACAAGCGCGGCGCCTTCGTGCTCGAAGCCAAGAAGCTCAAGGCCGGCGCCCACACGCCCGGCTTCGACGACGCGCTGCTGCGCGCCCGCGCGCAGGCCGAAGGCTATGCCCGCGCGCTGCCCGCGGCCGAAGGGCGCCCGCCCTTCCTGGTGGTGGTGGACGTGGGCCACGTCATCGAGCTGTATGCCGAGTTCACGCGCAGCGGCGCCACCTACACGCCCTTTCCCGACGCGCGCAGCCACCGCATCCGCCTCGACGACCTGGCCGACGCCGCCGTGCGCCAGCGGCTGCGCACGCTGTGGCTGGAGCCGATGGCGCTGGACCCGTCGCGCGCCGCCGCCAAGGTCACGCGCCAGGTGGCGGTGCAGCTGGCCGCGCTGGCGCGCAGCCTGGAAGCCGCGGGCCACCCCGCCGAGACGGTGGCGGCCTTCCTGACGCGCTGCCTGTTCAGCATGTTCGCCGAGGACGTGGGCCTGCTGCCCAAGGCGGCCGACGGCAGGGGCGGCTTCGTCGGCCTGCTGGTGCGCCACCGCGACGACCCGGCCACCTTGCAGAAGATGATGGCCGTGCTGTGGGCCGACATGGACCGCGGCGGCTTCAGCGCCGCGCTGGCGCAGGACCTGCTGCGCTTCAACGGCAAGCTGTTCAAGGGCTGGCAGGCCGCAGACTACGTGCTGCCGCTGAACCGCGAGCAGATCGACGGCCTGCTCGCCGCCGCGTCGGCCAACTGGCGCGAGGTGGAACCCGCCATCTTCGGCACGCTGCTGGAACGCGCGCTCGACCCGGCCGAGCGCCATGCGCTGGGCGCGCACTACACGCCGCGCGCCTACGTCGAGCGGCTGGTGCTGCCCACCGTGGTGGAGCCGCTGCGCGCCGACTGGGCCGACGCGCAGGCCGCCGCGCTGCTGCTGGCCAACGAGGCCAATGCGCTGGAAGGCAGGAAGCGCGACGACAAGCTGGCCGAGGCGCGCGCCGAGATCCGCCGCTTCCACCACCGGCTGTGCACGGTGCGCGTGCTCGACCCGGCCTGCGGCAGCGGCAACTTCCTGTACGTGACGCTGGAGCACCTGAAGCGGCTGGAAGCCGAGGTGCTGGCTCAAGCGGACGCGCTGGGCGACACCCAGGCCAGGCTGGGACTGGAAGGCGAGACGGTGACCTTGCAGCAGCTGCGCGGCATCGAGATCAACGAACGCGCCGCCGCGCTGGCCGAGCTGGTGCTGTGGATCGGCTGGCTGCAGTGGCACATCCGCAGCTTCGGCAACGCCAGCCTGGCCGAGCCGGTGATCCACGACTACGGCAACATCGAGCACCGCGACGCGGTGCTGGCCTGGGACGGCCAGGAGCCGATGCGCGATGCGAATGGCGCACTGGTGACGCGCTGGGACGGCAAGAGCTTCAAGACGCACCCGGCCACCGGCGAGCAAGTGCCCGACGAGACGGCGCTGGTGCCGCAATGGCGCTACCTGAACCCGCGGCCGGCCGAGTGGCCGCAGGCGGATTTCATCGTGGGGAATCCGCCGTTCATCGG
>CAYUPF010000117.1:0-12599 GCA_964446545.1 uncultured Rubrivivax sp. | reverse complement strand
CATACTTTCGTCTACACCGGTTCGGTGATCAAGATGAAAGAGCTCATCGACAGCGACGACTTGGGCAAGGTTCTCTACTACGACTCGATCCGCGTCAATTTGGGCCTGTTCCAGCGCGACGTGAGCGTCATCTCGGACCTGGCCGTCCACGACTTCTCGATCCTCGACTATCTGCTGGGCGAGCACCCGGTCGCCGTGTCCGCCAATGGCACCAACCACTTCCCCGGCACGCCGGAGAACCTGGCCTACGTGACACTGTTCTACGACTCGGGGACCATCGCACACACCAGCGTCAGTTGGCTCGCTCCCGTGAAGGTGCGACAGATCCACCTGGGCGGCACGAAGAAGATGATCACCTACGACGACCTGGAGCCCAGTGAGAAGATCAAGGTCTACGACAAGGGCGTGAGCTTCACCGACGACCCCGCCAAGATCCAGGAGATGCGTGTCGGCTACCGCACGGGCGACATGTGGGCCCCCAAGCTCGCAGGTACCGAGGCGTTGGCCGTCGAAGGGGCGCACTTCGTCGACTGCATCGTCAACAGCAAGGTGCCGAAGACCGACGGTCGACTCGGCCTGCGGGTCGTCGAGACGATCGAGGCCTGCCATCACTCGATGCGGCGCAAGGTGCGGCGCAATGGTGAGACAGTCAACATCGAATCAAGGGGGAAGTGAGCATGATTCCGTTTGTCGATCTGAAAGCGCAGTACTTGAGCATCAAGCCCGAGGTCAACGCCGCCATCCAGGGCATCCTGGACAGTTGCCAGTTCACGCTGGGCAGCGAAGTGGCTGCCTTCGAGCAGGAGTTCGCTGCGTATTGCCAGGCCAAGCACGGCATCGGCGTGAACACGGGCACGAGCGCGTTGCACATGGCGCTGCTTGCCGCCGGTGTGGGCCGAGGCGACGAGGTCATCACGGTGCCCTTCACCTTCGTGGCCACCGTGTCTGCCATCGACTACACAGGTGCAACGCCGGTGTTCGTCGACATCGACCCGCAGACGTTCACGATGGACGTGACGCAACTTGAAGCGGCGATCACCCCCAAGACCAAAGCGATCATCCCGGTACATCTTTACGGCCAGTGCGCCGACATGGATCCGATCCTCGAGATCGCCAAGCGGCATGGCTTGGTCGTCATCGAAGACGCTTGTCAGGCGCATGGCGCGGAGTACAAGGGCCGGCGCGCGGGCAGCATGGGCAACATGGGCTGTTTCAGCTTCTATCCGGGCAAGAATCTTGGTGCCTATGGCGAGGCAGGCATGGTCACCACCGACAACACCGAGTTTGCGCGAACCATCCACATGCTGCGCGACTGGGGCGCCGAGAAGAAGTACCACCACGTGCTCAAGGGCTACAACTTCCGCATGGAAGGTATCCAGGGCGCCGTGCTTCGCGTCAAACTGCGATACTTGGAGCAATGGACCGAGGGTCGCCGCATGGCGGCTGCGCACTACGACCGGTTGCTAGCCGGCAGCGGCATCCCGACCCCGAAGGCCATGCTGCACAACCGTCACGTCTATCACATCTACGCCGTTCGCACGGCCCACCGGCAGGCGTGGCAGGACGCGTTGCTCTCCCAGGGTGTGCAGAGTGGCATTCACTACCCGACCCCGGTGCACCTGCTGCCTGCGTTTGCCGATCTTGGCTACCGAACCGGCCAGTTCCCGCATTCCGAGCAAGCAGCGAACGAAGTGTTGTCGCTGCCGATGTTCCCGGAACTAACCGAATCTCAATGCAAAGAGGTGGCGCGGGCGCTCCAAAACATCGCGGCCGGGAGTACCCAGGCGCCCAGCCTCGCCAAGGCGCTGTGAACCCCCGATCAAGAAGGCGCGCCTCATTGAGTCTGAGCGGCGATCCCGGTGGATGAAGGAGCGGCTTCCGCCGTGGCGCAGTTGCTATTGATCTTCCCGTTCAATGGCAACGGGCTGGAAGCGCTCGATTGCTTGGGCAGCGAGTTCCGGCTCCTCGGATTTATCGATGACATTCCTGAAAAGCAGGGTCACGGTCCATACGGGTACGCCGTGTTCTCGCGCGTGGCGCTGGACCAGTGGCGGGAAGCTCAAGTGCTTGCCGTGCCCGGTGGCCCAGCTTCATTTCGGTCCCGGCGCAGCATCATCGAAGCGCTAGGCATCGAGCCCAAACGTTTCGCCCGCGTCATTCACCCGTCCGCGCAGATTTCACCGCGCGCGACGATCGGCCGTAACGTTCTGATCATGGCCGGCGTCGTGATCACGAGCAACGCGGTCATCGGAAACCACGTGTGCATACTGCCGAACACGGTGGTCCACCACGATGCGCGCATCGGTGACTGGAGCCTGGTCGGCTCCAACGTCACGGTCGCGGGCGGCACGCTTATCGGCGAGAACTGCTACATCGCCAGCGGCAGCAGCCTCATAAACGGGCTGACGATCGGCGCGGGCACTTTGGTAGGACTGGGCAGCAACGTCATCCGCAGCGTGCCTGCAGGCAGCCAGATTGCGGGCAATCCAGCTCGACCGCTGCGTTGACGTTCCCGTAGCGGCCAAGCCAGCAGCATCCGCGCAGCAGACATCAAGACCCGGTGCGAAATGTCCAGACCCGGTTGATAGCCAGTGCATTTCCCGCCAAGTCCTTTACCCGGGGGTCGGTCGTGCCACCCTTGATCGTTACGGTGTAGTTCGACTGGGCCGCGAGGGTCGGTGTCGGGTTGAGCGTCACGACACGGGTCGACGTGTTGTACGTCACCACCCCAGCTATCAGGTTGTTGGCCGAATCGCGCAACTCGACGGTGCCTGTGCTGATCGTGTTCGTGTCCATCGCTTCGCTGAACGTCGCGGTGATGTTCGCAGTCCTGCTGACCCTCGTTGCCCCGTTCGCCGGCGAGTTCGTCGTGACTGTCGGTGGCGTGGTCTCGATGGTGAACGTCCAAACTCTGTCGGCGACCAGTGCATTGCCTGTCGAATCCTTCACGCCAGTTGCGCCACCTCGGACGAACGCCGTATAGATCGCTCCCCCGATGAGATTGGGTGTCGGATTCAAGGTCGCTACCCGAGTTGACGAGTTGTACGTAAGCACCGACGGTACCACCGCGTTGGTCGGGTCACGCAACTCGACGGTGCTCGAGTTGATCGTCAATGAATTCATTGCCCTGCTGAAGGTGGCGGTCACGTTTGCCGTCGGGCTGATGCCGGCGGCGCCAGCGGCGGGAGAGGTCGAGGTCACGGTCGGCGCTGCCACCGTGGTGAACGACCACGTTCGATTGACTGCCAGCGCATTGCCTGCCAGGTCCTTGACACGCGGTTCGGTCGCCCCGCCCCTGACGATTGCGGTGTAGGTGGTCGAGGGATCGAGAGCGACGGCTGGCGTCAACGTTGCCACTCGTGTCGTTGCGTTGTAGGTCACGGCCGCGGCCAGCGGTGCGCCAGAACCAATTCGCAGTTCGAACGTGCTTGATCCGATGGTCGATGGGTCCAGTGCTTCGCTGAACGTCGCGGTAACGAGGATCACTGTACTGACACCCGTCGCACCGCTGGCCGGCGAATTGGCGCTGACGGTGGGCGGCGTAATCTCGCCGGCGACGGTGAACGTCCAGACCTGACTGACGGCCAAGGCGTTACCCGCCAGATCCTTGACGCGCGGATCGGAGGCACCACCACGGATGGTCGCCGTGTAGGTGGCCGATGGTGTCAAGGTCGGCGTCGGGTTCAAAGTCACCACGCGGGTCGAGGTGTTATAGGAGACAGCTGCCGCGACCAGGTTGCCGGCCGCATTGCGCAGTTCCACGGTGGTCGTGCTGACGGTCGCTGCGTCCATCGCCTCACTGAACGTGGCGGTCACGTTGGCGGTGCCGCTGACGCCGCTGGCCCCGCTGGCCGGCGTGATCGCCGTAACCGTGGGTGCTGTCGTGTCGGCCGCCACCGTGGTGAACGACCAAACACGATCGGTAGCCAAGGCATTGCCAGCCACGTCCTTGACGCCCGACGCTCCGCTGAGCACCGTCGCGGTGTAGGTGGCCGATCCGGCGAGCGCGGCAGCGGGCGTGAGTGTCGCGACAAACGTGGCTGCGTTGTAGCTGACCGACGCGACGATCGAACTGCCCGCCGCATCACGCAAGACAAACGTGCCCGCGTTGACCGTTGCCGAGTTCATGGCCTCGTTGAAGGCCACGGTCACGCTCGCCGTCCTGCTGACGCCCGTCGCACCGCTTGTCGGTGACGTTGTGGTCACGCTGGGCGGTGTGATGTCGACGGCCACCGTGGCGAACGACCACACACGGTCGGCCGCCAAGGCATTGCCTGCCGGATCCTTGACGCCCGAACTTCCGCCCGTCACCGTGGCGGTGTAGGTCGTCGCGCCGGTCAGGGCGGTGACCGGTGTCAGCGTCGCGACGAATGTCGACGCGTTGTAGCCCACCGTCGCCGGCACCTGTGTTCCGGACGCGTCGCGCAGGATGAAGCTGCTGCCGCTGATCGTGCTGGCGTTCATCGTCTCGCTGAAGGTCGCGGTCACGACACTGTTGATCGCCACGTTCGAGGCACCACTGGCGGGGGTGACGGTGGTGACGGTTGGCGGCGTGCTATCCGTCGATGGCATGGTCGTGAAGACCACGTCGACCCAGTAGTTCTCCGACCGGTAAGTCTGGGTCGGGAAGGCGAGCGCACTGCCGTAGAGGTAGACACCGTTGGCGCCACTCTCCCCGTCACGTAGCGCATGCAGAGGCGGGTTGTCCACGCCAGTGAGCTGGAAATAGTCGTCGTCGCCCGAGTACTGCCCGTCCGGGGCGTGATAGCCGACCACGTAGACCGAGTTGGCCGTGATCGCGACGGGCGTCGACAAATTGGCTTGCTGCCAACCGCTGGCGGTCTCGCTGCTGAAAGTCACCGTGGCCAGTTGCTGGCCGGCTGCAGTCCAAAGCCCGCCGACATGAGTGCCTGTATTGTTCGGCCCCTTGTAGAACCGGATCGCAGTGATGTAGCCGTTCTGGTCCGAACGGAATTTGGCTCCCACGGTGACCGCCGCGGGATCGTTGTCACTCACCACTGCGGGTGTTGCAGCCGCCGGCCAGATCGTGCATGGGCAAGTCTGAGCAGCGACGTTCATGCTGACACCTGCACCCGGCGTCTCCAGGTTGCCACTGTCGTCGGCTGCACGTGACTTGATGGTCACCGTGCCTGCCGCTGACGGCGTCCAGCTGAAGGACCAATTGGAACGCCCGTTGGCGCGGCGCCATGTGGCCCCACCGTCAATCGACACCTCGACACCGCCGACCACACCACCGCCGGCATCGCTTGCCGTGCCCGTGATCGTGATGGCGCTTCCCGGCGTAACGTTGGCTGACTGGGCTGGCGAAGTGATGGCCGAACTTGGCGCCACTGCGTCGGTGGACGCGGTGGCTGGCAACAGGCCAGGCTGCAACGTCGCCGGCTGAACCCCCATGTCGGCGAACAGATTCACCGTCGCCTGCTGCATGCGCGGATCGACCGACATGCCGCTGCGGTCGTGGTTGGCATCCAGCCCCCACGACCACTGGATCGTCCCTGCCCCGAAGACACGGGCTCCGCTGCTGTGCTTGTAGAGTGTCAACGCATGGGTCTGGGTGCCGGTGCCGTAGTTTGAGCCGTGGTCGAGCAGGGCTCCGCCGAAGGTCAGCGTGGTCGTCGACAGACGGATCAGGCCGGCCGGCCGGAAGCCGTTGTCGAGGTCGGAGTCCCACTCATAGCCCAGCGTGCCGAGCGGCAAGGTGGCAGACTGTCCGCTGCCGAGCATTGCAATGTTCGTGTTGCGCCAGAAGCGCATCTTTCCGTCGCTTTCCGGCACCAGGATCGAGTACGGAACACCGGTATCGTTGGCCATGAAGATCGTGCCCGTCAGCGCATTCTCGGGCCTGCCGCCGTCCGCGGGCGGACTGAAGCGCGGGTCGCGCCACGTCCCTGTCCACGTCGCAGTGGGGTCTATCTTGGCGTTCGCATGTGTTTCCTTGTAGCTCACCAGCGTGCGATAGGCCGCTCCCGACGGGGCCATGCTGTTTTCCCAGCGGGTCTTCCAGAACACCTCGTTGCCGCTGAAGAACGCCAGGTTCACGCCGGCATTTCTTGCAGCCTCGACGTTTGCACGCTGATTGCCCGACCAATACTCGTCGTGGCCCACCGACAAGAATGTCTTGTGTCGTGTGATCAGGTTGCCGAAGCGATCGGTATCGACGCCGCTGAAGTAGCTTATGTCGTAGCCGTTCGCCTCCAGCCAGCGCACCATCGGGTACTCGGCATTGAATACCCAATCCTGTCCCCCGTCTACCGCGCGCGTGTAGAACGGGCGGTTGTAGCTGACCTTGTACGCGCGCCCCGCGGGCGAGCCCTTGTACAGGCTATTGCCGCCGTAGTCGTTGTAGGCCTGCCAGGTCGTATCGGACGTCTGGAACAGCAGGTCGGAGGTGCCGGCGTCGTCGCGGACCACAAAGAAGATGTGGCTCGCGCCGCCGTTGTCCGCCCGAACTACCTTTGCAAAGTAGATGCCCGACACGGCCGTGGCCGGTACGTTCCATGAGCCGGACACGCTCCAGTTGCCACAGTCGATCAAGCCGGTCGCAGCATCGTTCAAGCAACTGGGCTGAGACTGCGGAGTGGCTGGAAATACGGTCGCAATCTTGCGCGCACCCAGGCCTGCGTAGTAACCCATACGGTAGATATCGAAGCGGTAGTTCGCAGCCGTCGTATCGACCTTGAAGGACACCGTGCCACCACGGTTGACACTGATGTCCGTCGCAAAGCCCTGGATGCTGGGGTCACCGATGCCGGCAACGTCCCATTCGCTTACCGGGTTGCCTGCAAGGCAGTTCTCCGCGACGATGGCATTTGCCGGCGCGCCACAACTACCGCCTACCCCTCCGGTCGTGAAAGACAGCGTGACATTGGCCGCCAGCGCATTTCCCGCCACATCCTTGATGACGGGCCCGCTGGAGCCGCCCCGGATCGTTGCGGTATAGCTCGTCGAAGCGGCCAGTGGGCCATTGGGCGTGAATGTCGCCGTCCGCGTCGCAGCGTTGTAGCTCACCGTGCCGGCCACGGCACTGGCCCCGGGCCCAACCAGGCTGACCGTACTGGATGAAACCGTCGCAGGATCCACCGCCTCGCTGAACGTGACATTGACCGTCGAGCCTATCGCGACGCCCGTCGCGCCGTTGGCCGGCAAGGTCGACGTCACCGTCGGCGGCGTGCTATCGGCAGGCCCCACCGTGTTGAACACCACATCCACCCAATAGTTGGTGGACTGGTAGGTGGAACTCGGGAACGAACTGGTCGCGCCATAGGTGTAGACGCCGTTGCCGCCGCTGACACCGTTCTGCAGCAGGCGTATCGGCGGGTTGTAGACGCTGGTCGCTGCGAAGAATTGGTAGTCGCCTGCATACCGGCCGTTGGGTGCGAAATAAGACGCCACGTAGACAGTATTCGCGGTGATGGCGACCGGATTTGCGAAAGTCACCTCTTGCCAGCCCGAAGCAGTCTCACCCGTGAAAGTGGCAGTGGCCAACTGAACACCGGCGCTCGTCCAGAGATTGCCGATGTGCGTGCCGGTGTTGCCCGCGCCTTTGTAGAAGCGGATGCCGGTGACGAAGCCGTTGACGTCGGATGTGAACTTCACCCCCAGCTCAACCGAGTCCGGGTCTGCCACGGACGGATTGGTCGGCGTGCTCGAGGGAACCCAGCCCCCGCAGGGGCAGGCCGAAGCCGCCCCGGTGGTGAAGGTCCACACGAGGCTTGACGCAAGGGTGTTGCCGGCCACGTCCTTGATGCGTGGGTCCGTGTCGCCCCCCACCACGGTGGCCGTATAGCTGGCCGATGCGGACAATGGGCTGGTCGGCGTCAGCGTCGCTGTTCGCGTCGCCGCGTTGTACGACACGGTGGCCGGAACAAGTGCGTTGGCGGAGGTGCGCAACTGAAAAGTGCCGGACGTAACCGCTGCCGCGTCGACCGCCTCGCTGAACGTGGCAGAAATCGACGCCGTCACGGCAACGCCCGTGGCGCCGTTGGACGGTGCAAACGCCGTCACCGTGGGCGGCGTGTTGTCCACAGGCCCCACGCTGCTGAAGACGACATCCACCCAATAGTTCGTGGCCTGATATGTCGAAGCGGGGAACGAACTCGCCGCGCCGTAGGCATAGACGCCGTTGCCGCCACTTGCGCCGTCCTGTAGCAGGCGAATCGGGGCCTTGTACACGCTGGCGTTCGCAAAGAACTGCGAGTCGCCTGCATAGTTTCCATTGGGTGCAAAGTAGGACGCCACGTACACCGTGTTCGCGGTGATCGGCACCGCATTGGCAAAGCTCACCTCCTGCCAGCCCGACCCCGTCTCTGCCGTAAACGTTGCAGTAGCCAGCAGCGCGCCAGAGTTGCTCCACAGATTGCCGATATGGGTGCCCGTGTTGCCGCTGCCCTTGTAGAAGCGAACCCCGGTGATGAACCCACTGACATCGGAGGTGAACTTCACGCCCAGTTCCACGGGGTTGGGGTCAGCCTCCGACGGGTTTGCCGGTGTCGCCGCGGGATCCCAGCCACCACAAGGACACACGGGCCCCGAGGCGGTGGTGAACGACCATGACAGGCTGCTCGTCAAGGCATTGCCGGCGAGGTCCTTGATCTGGGGGGCACTTGCTCCACCACGCAAGGTGGCGGTGAAGGTTTCCGACGCCGCCAGGGGACTGGCAGGCACCAGCGTCGCGGTGCGTGTGGCTCCGTCGTAGACGACGGCGGCACTCACGATCGAGCCTGCCGCATTGCGCAACTCGAAGGTATTCGGGTTGATCGTCGACGCATCCATCGCCTCGCCAAAGGTGGCGCTGGGCCGCGCTGTCGCGCTGATACCCGTCGCACCTGCGGCCGGTGATGTAGACACTACCTGCGGTGATGTCGTGTCGTCGGCGTACGTCGCCGTGTAGATGCCGCCTAAGGCGTTGAAGAAGGCGTACTCGACACCCTTGATCGCACTGACGCTGAAGCCCACCGGGCTGTTGCCCAGCGACACCGCGCTCAGCACTTTGCTGCCGTGCCGCGCGGGCAACATGGCCTGAAGGCCATTGGCGGCAGGGTCCTTGGTCACCGTGAACGTCAAGGTGCCGGCCACGAAATTCATCGCGCCGAAGCTGGACGCGTTGCGTGCATCCAGCCATGTCAACATCTGCTGTGCCGAGACGATGGGCACGCCCCTGGCAAGCGCCGAAACCACCACCGTGTCCGATTCGACAATGGTCGGGACGTCGGTATGCGCGTTGACCGTATAGGCCCCGTAGTAGCCCTCGGCGCCGAGCGCACGGTCCAGCAGCGTATCTACCGTATACGGGTAGGCTTGGCCGGACTCGTCGGTCATCTGCGTGGCTGCCATGTACACGTCGATGAACTCACCATTCAACTTGGTGAACCGCATCGGCATGGCCGAGCCGGTGAACATTCCTGGCACGCCATTGACCCAGCTTGGGGGCCAGTAGTAGTACGACGTATCCAGGCGCATGCCCTTGCTCAGCTGCACTTCTGCGCCCGAACTCCAGTCGCTCCAGGCGATGCAGTGGTGGCGCTGCGTGCGCAGCGGCCCGGCGCTGGGGAAAGCAGCCTGGAACTCCGGCACCTGCGCGTCGTAGATGTCCTGCAGCGAGTCGCGGTTGAAGTCACCGCAGCCGGTATTGATGTGGACCCCGACCTCGAACCCGTCGGCGACAAAGCCCGCGACTTGCGCATCCGTGATCGGGGTGTTCGGAAACACGTAAGACGTACCGCGAACGCACTCCCAGTTGGCGACGGAGCAACCCGCCGGGCTGAGTGACTTGAACTGCTCGAAGCGCCCAAAGGTCCCGTTGTTGCCATGGTCATCGCCGGTCATGATGACCACGGCCTTCTTGCCGTTCGGGAAGTACCAGAAGCGCGGCAACGGCTTCTTGCTCGCATTCATGTGCAGGATCAGGTTCGCCAACAGGCGCTGCTGCTCGTCGGCCTGCGGGATGGCCACCTTGTCCAGGTCCACCCAGTCGGGCTGCACGTCACCCGCCTTGTTGCCATAGAACTTGTCGTCCGACCGGATCGGCGCAATTCCATCGCGCTCCTGGGCAGCCCAGGCAGGGTTGCCTTGCCGCGTGTAGACGATCGATTCCGCCAGGTCGTAGGTGAAGGCAGCTGCCTTGCCACTGCCCACCGCGCGCAGGGTCACGGCTGGGTTGCTGGTGGCAGTGTTCGCCGTGCTGTACAAGGTGGCAACTGACGCCGCACCATTCAGGTTGTAAAGCTCCGCCGCTCCGTGGAACTGGATGGTCTGGCCGACGATGCCGTTGCCCGGCGCCGCCGATGTGTCGACAAGCAGATAGCCGTTGGACAGAGCAGACCCGACCTGCGTGATGCCCAGCAAGCCGGCCAGTTGCGGGTCAGGCGCCATGGCGATCAGGTTGCCGCCGGCGTTGACCCACGTTGTCAGTGCCGCAACCTTGTCCGTGGCGAGGGGCGGCATCTTGGCCAGCAGCACCACGTCGTAGGCTGCAAGCATGGCTTCCGACACGTTCGAGATGGTCGCCACCGCAAACGAGTTGAAACCTTCGGTGCGAAGTATCTCGGCGTAGTAGGTACCGAAGGTCGCCGGCGCGTCCGACGTCACGATCAGAATCGGCCCGCCCGGCCCTTGCGCCGGATTGTTAACCTCTGCACGCGCAGTTGGTGCAATAGCAAGAAGTACCCAAAGCAGTACGGCTGCCCCAACCAGGAACCGCGCCAGCCTCGTACTCCGCAAACCGCGTTCCAACATCAACGTTCCTTGCATGTTTCTCGGCATATCCAACGCAGGGGGCCGGGCAGCACGGCATTCAACGGGCAGGCAGCTTCCAGGCGAGCACACCGTCCTGTTCGTCACCCACGAAGACCTTGTTCTCGCCGCCCCTGTCGAAGATCACCACGTTCACCGCACTGCTCGAGGCGGAGGTTTCTCTCGACACGCGCCGCGTGGCCATGTCCCACACGACCACGCTTCCGTCCAGGCCACCACCCGCCAACAGCGAGCCATCCTGGTTGAACGCCAAACTGCGAACAGGCACTCCATGCCCTTCGAAAGCGTGCAACTGGCGCCCGCTGGCCAGGTCCCAGAGAAGGACCTTGCCATCCTCGCCTGCGCTGACGACCGACGCACCGTCGCTGGCGAAGGCCACGGCATTGACTTCGTCCGCATGGCCACGCAAGGTATGCAGCAACTTGCCCGTCGATAGCCGCCACACCAGCACCCGGGCGTCGGCATCTCCGCTGGCGACAAGGTCGCCATTGGCACTGACCGATACTGCATTCACGAAGTCGGTATGGCCGCTCAGGATGCGCTTGAGCTTGCCCGAACTTCCGTCCCAGAGCATGACCCGCGTTTCGTCGCCTGCGGTCGCAATCACCGAACCGTCGGCGCTTGTGGCAATGGCCCTCAAGCCATGCTCATGGCCTTGCAGCGAGAAACGGCGCTCGCCGGTCTCGACATTCCAGCCAGTGGCCACACTGTCCCTGCTCACGGCCACCAGGTAGCGACCATCGGCGCTGAACACCAAGCCGGCAATGGCGGCGCCACCCCGCCGCTTGAGGACTTTCCTTTCACCTGAACCCGTGGCGTCGAGAAGCCTGACCCGGCCATCCGAGTACGCCACGCCAACAGACGAACCATCGGGCGATGCCACGATGGCCGTGACCCCCCTTCGCGCATAGGCGCGGGCGCGGCGCCTGCGCTTGGTCGGGACACTATTCAGCAACTCAGCGTCGGCGCGCACCCTGGCGGATGGGTCTTCGCGGGCCTCGGCTGCGTCGTCTTCAGAACCGCCGCCGCATGCACTCAGCAGCAATCCCAGGCTGGCACTCAGGAATAGGCGCCGCTGATGGCGCACTGACGATCTCATTGCGAGCCCTTTCCCGTCGGCAATGTCCGCTCACGATCAACTCCGAAAGCGGAGGTAACCAAACGTTGCCAAGTCTAGGTGGCACGCCAGTGGCGTCAATCGTCCGACTAGGGGTTCAGGTCTCTACAACGACCCTACCCCCCTCGAATCGGGGGGTCAATAGTTCTCAGTCAGCCGTAGTAGTAGCCATAGCCGAGCGGCGTTGCCGACTCGGGCGCCTTGTTCAGCACTGACAGCACGATCGGGCACTGCTCCACTGCGGCAAAGGCCTGGGCCACGACGTCCCGGGGCGTCTTCGACGCCTCGACCACCAGCACGACCTGCCCGACTCGCGACGCCAGAACCTTGGCCTCGTTGGTCAGCAACAGAGGCGGCGCATCGAACACGATCACGTGGTTCGGGTACCGGTCGGCGAGTTGGCCCAGCAAGACATCCATTGCGTTGCTGGCCAGCAGTTCCGTCGCCCTGTCGTTGCGTGCCCCGGCGGCCAGGATCGACAGCTTGGGCACGTTGGTCTCCAACACCACGCCCGACACGTCGAGGCCGGGATCGATCAACACGTCGAGCAAGCCCTTGCCGGCCTGGATGCCCAAGCGCTGCAACACAGTGGGCCGCACGACATCAGCATCGACCAGCAGCACGGCCGTGTCCACCTCGGCCGCCATGCTCATTGCCAGGTTGATGGCGAAGAAGGTCTTGCCTTCTTCGGGCAGGGCACTCGTCACCA
>CAYUPF010000116.1:0-12637 GCA_964446545.1 uncultured Rubrivivax sp. | reverse complement strand
GAGCGTCGCGTTCGCAATGCGAAGGTCAGGAGTTCGATCCTCCTCGTCTCCACCAATACGCACCTAAGGCCTTGATTTTCAAGGCCTTTGTTGTTCTGGGTTCGATCGATGTTCGAAGCGATCCATCCACGTGATCCAACTTCTGCATCGAATCGTGCATCCCATCGAATCGCCGAGGCGATCAGCGCCGATTTCGGCCACCGCTCACGCCACGAGACCTGAACCGGCACAAGCCGGTCACCATTGGAAGCCTCAGAACAGCGTTTCGAGCCGGGCAGCCACCTGGGCCAGGAAGGTCTCGTCATCGGTGCCGAACGACGCATGGTCGTCGGAGTCCACGTCGATTTGAGCGAGGTAGGTTTCACCCCGGATGATCGGAAAGACGATCTCCGACTTCGTTTCGATGCTGCAGGCCAGATAGCGCGGGTCCCTCTGCACGTCGGCCACGATCACTGGTGCGCGGGTCTGGACGCTGGCGCCGCAGATGCCTTTGCCGGAAGGGATGCGTGTGTGCGCCGTCGCGCGCCCGTGAAACGCCTTGAGCACGAGCGTGTCGCCTTCCAGCGCGTACAGGTAAACGCCGGTGTAGTGCGGCAGGCGCTGCAGGATGCGGCAGACGGCATTGAGCCGCTCCACGACCGGTTCGGGCAACTGCAGCGCGGCCTCGATGTCTCGCAGCGCAAGTTGGTGTTCGGGCTTCATGGTCCGGCGAACGCCTTCGGATTGCGTCATTGTGGGTGGTCAGGTGGCGCTGGGGCCGCTGATCAACCAGAGCCAAGTCGACCACGCCTCGCGCATTGTGCGCAAGTCGGCCGAACAGGGCGCGACACTGACCGCCGGCGGCGAAGCCAGCGGGCTCGTTTTTCCCGGCGGCCGCGCTCTTTGGCGTCAAGGCCGGCATGGCCGCCTACGACGAAGAGATCTTCGGCCCAGTCGCGGCGATCACCACCTTCGACACCGACGAGGAGGCCGTGCGGCTTGCGAACGACACCGACTTCGGACTGCCTGCTGCGGTCATCTCCAGTTCGGTCGGGCAACGATGGCGATCGGCGAACAACTGCGTGCGGGCTGCATATCAACGACCAGACCGTCAACGACGAGGTCGTCAACCCGTTCGGCGGCGTCGGCGCTTCGGGCAATGGCACCAGAATCGGCGGCCCGGCGAACTGGGAGGAGTTCACCAATGGTCATGGATGACCGTGAAGGGCACGGCGCCGCGCTACCCACTTTGATTCGTCACGGCGGATGACATGCCGGTCTCGCGTTCAGGTCAGGGGCGAGGCCGGGGCAGACGCCCCGGTTGCGGGCCAATTGGCCGACGGGCGCTTCAAGAGCGACGCGCCTGCATCAGCTGCTGGCGCCGGTACTCACCTTGACGCTCGAACATCCAGCCCGGGTACTCGGCCGGCAGCCGGCTCACTTCGTCCAGGGTTGCGAGTTCGGCCGCGTTGAGCACCACCTGCGCAGCCGCCAGGTTGTCGGCGAGCTGTTCCGGCCGTTTGGCACCGACGATCACACTCGTCACCTGTGGCTGGTGCAGCAGCCAGGCCAGTGCCACCTGGGCCACCGACACGCCGTGGGCCTGGGCGATCGGGCGCATCGCGTCGATGCAGTCCCAGGCGCGCTCGCGATCCACCGGCGGAAAGTCGAAGGTCGTGCGACGGCTGCCTTCTTCGCCTTGTTGTTCGCGCCCGTACTTGCCGCTGAGCAGGCCGCCGGCCAGCGGGCTCCAGACCATCAGGCCGACGCCCTCGCTCTGGAGCATCGGGATCAGTTCGCGTTCGAGGTCACGCCCCGCCACCGTGTAGTACGCCTGCAGCGACTCGAAGCGCGACAGCTGCAGCCGCTCGGCAATGCCCAGCGCCTTGGCGATCTGCCAGGCCGCCCAGTTCGAGACGCCCACGTAGCGCACGTGCCCGTGGCGCACCAGCTGGTCGAGCGCGCGCACGGTTTCTTCGATCGGCGTGGCCGGGTCGAAGCCGTGGATCTGGTACAGATCGATATGGTCGAGCTGCAGCCGCTTCAGACTGGCCTCGACGCCGTCGAGGATATGGCCGCGCGATGCGCCGCGCGCGTTCGGGCCGGGGCCGGTCTCGCCGAAGACCTTGGTCGCGATCACCACGCTGTCGCGCGGCACCTTCAGGTTCTTCAGCGCCTGCCCGGTGATCTGCTCCGAGATACCACCCGCATAGATGTCGGCGGTGTCGATGAAGTTGATGCCGGCGTCGATGGCCTGGCCCACGAGGCGCTCGGCGTCGGCCTGCTGCAGCTCGCCGATCTGGCTCCAGATGCCGGTGCCACCGCCGAAGGTCATCGTGCCCAGGCAGAGTTCGGAGACGAACAGGCCGGTGCGGCCGAGAGGATGGTGGTGCATGGTCGAGGTTCTCTTGTACGTCGTGTGGCGGACTTCGTCCGGGGATCCCAACCAGCATAAGCATGTTTCCGGGCTCATGCAGCGTGAGGGCGCGGGCGACCCTGTCGACGTCCCAGGACCGGCGGCCTGCACTCGGGCGCTCACAATGTTTGCTGCTCTATACGGGATCGACGCATGACTTCGAGGCTTGGTGACGGCAGCGCGGGCGACGCGAACTACGGGTGTGGATCGGCAGTGGCTACACCCGCTACCGCCAGCCCGACCCGCGAATTGCCGAGGACATCTGGAGGGCGCTCGCACACGCGCACACCGTGCTGCATGTTGCACCCAAAGCGGCGATGATCCAGTCCACAGTCAGCGTTGGGCACGGCTCCGTGAGCGTTCTTCATCACCCCGCTTTTCAGAGCCTCGTGCTGCCTGTGGTGCTGGCTGCCGCGGGCATGATGCTGCTGCGAGCGCTGCCGGGCCAAGCCGGCCGACGCTGGGCACCGCTGGGCGCGGCCCTCGGGCTGCTGGTGGCGCTGGCCGTGCTGCCGGGTTTCGGCTGGCCGGCCCCTGCCCGGGTGCAGAAGCTGCCTTGGGTGGTGCTGGCGGGCGTGGCGGTTGCGGCATTTTCGATGGCGTACCCGGACGCAGCAGAGCGTGCTGGGCGCCATGGGACCTGGCCAGGTGCGGCCCTGTGCTGGGCGGCGGCCAGCGTCTGGCTTGCGGACAGCGGCGCGGGCTGGCTGCAATGGTCTGCCTGGGCGCTGGCGGGAGCCGTAGTGCTGGCGCTTTTGGCGGGTGGCCAGCCGGGGTCGGCGCGGCAACATGCGGTTGCGCTCGGCAGTGCTCCGAAGCGCAGCGCTTCCAGCGGGGATGGCGTCCACCCTGCTGCCGCCCTGACCGTGGCCGCGCTCGGGCTCGCTGCCCTGGCCGCAAGCGGCGGCTCGCTGCTGCTGGCGCAACTGGCAACGATGCTGGCTGCCGTCACCGCCGTGCTGGGCCTGTGGACGTGGCTGCGTCCGCGTTCGGGCCTGAGCATACCGCCCGCGGCGCTGATGCCGCTCGGGTTGGCCTGGCTGTGCATCGCGATGGCACTGCCATCCTCGGGGTTGCAGGGTTGGGTGCGTCTGGCGTTGCTGGCGCTGGCCTTCGCCGCGCCGCTGCTGCTGGCGCGCTGCGCCGGGTTCGCGCGTCGCACGCGCTGGGCCCCTGCGGTGGTGGTGGCGCTCGCCGCCGTGCCCGTGGCGCTGACCTTGGCCTGGAAAATCGCTGCCGACGACGGCGTGGCCGAAACGCCCGGCAGCGTCGAAGACGACGCGTACTACACGCCGCAGTGGCGATGAACCGGCGGCCCCGCGTCGGCAGCAAGAACGCACTATCGGCGCCGGCGGCCCTCGCGCGGCAGGCCCGCCACGGCGCCGCCACGGCGTCAATCGTCGGATGTAGCGGGCGTTGTGGCCGTTCACCGGCGCGTGCAACGGCTCGCGCTCGACCCCCTCGATGCCGGCGCTGAAGCCGGCGAAGCGCGCCAAGCCGTGACGGCACGGCCTGGGCCAAGTCTGGGGGTCCAGCTGCACCTCGACCGGTACCTGGTACAGCGTCTGGTGCGGGCACGGGCAGAACACCGTGCGGCCGCGCAGGTCTTCCGGTCCGGCCTCGACCACGCCGACGCTGACATAGCCATACTTCACCGGCGCCGGGCACTCGCCGGCCTGGAACGGGGCAGGCATGCGCCGGGCCTCGCCGGCCGGCACCTCGCCGCGCTAGACCCGCTTTCGGTGCCGCGGCTGATGCCGGTGTGCAAGGTGGGCGCCCGCACTTGGCCTTCGGCCAGCGGTGGCAGGGAGTTCGTCGCGCAGTTTGGCCCAGCCGGGCGCGACGGTCCAGCAGGTGCGGGGCCATCGGTCAGGCGGGGTTGGCGTGGTTGCAGCGGGAGCGGGGCTCAAGGTGAGGACGAGGATGGTCTTCTTGCGGGTTCATGCACGGCAGGCGCAGGTGCGGTCGCGTTTCGGCAAGCCGCGCGCTGTCGTCCCGACGATGTTAGGGTGCGGCCGATGAACCCACTGCGTCGCCAGACCATGCCGGCGTCGGCCGCTGGGCAACGCACCACGTCATCTGCCAGCCTCGGCCATCCAGGTTTGCGGCGCGATGCCTTGCAGGATATGTCCTTCGCTGCGCTCGGGCTGGCCTTGCTGAGTTTGGCGCTGGCCCTCACCGGCGGCCTGGGCCCGCTGTATCCGATCAAGGCCCTGTCGTTCTTCGTTGCCGGCGCGGTGCTGGTGTGGCGCGCCCTCGGCAAGGCTGCGCATCCGCCGCTTCGCTTCGGCGCGGCCAACCGGGTGACGCTGGGCCGGCTGGCGCTGGCGGCGCTGCTGGCCGCGCTGCTGGGCGAGGCGGTGCCGCGGCCACCGTTGGCGGCACAGGCGGCCATGCCGGCGGCCTGGCTGATCGTGGCTGGGGCCACGCTGGCGGCGCTGCTGGACGCGGTGGACGGCGCACTGGCCCGCCGCAGCGGCCTGGCCAGCGAGTTCGGCGCGCGCTTCGACATGGAAACCGATGCGGCCCTCACGCTGGTGCTGAGCGCACTGGTGCTGCAGGCCGGTCAGGTCGGGCCGTGGGTGCTGGCGGCCGGGCTGATGCGCTATGGCTTCGTCGCCGCCGCGCTGGCTTTGCCATGGCTGGCCGCGCCGCTGCGGCCGAGCCGGCGGCGCCAGGCGGTCTGCGTGCTGCAGATCACCACGCTGATCGTCTGCCTCGGGCCCATCGTGCCGCCGGGCCTGGCTTCCACGTTTGCCGCGACCAGCCTGGCCCTGCTGGCGGCCTCGTTCGCCATCGACGTGCGCACGCTGTGGCGGGCACGCCGTTCCACCTGGGAGACCTGAGCATGCAAGCCCCAAGCCCGGCATTGGCAGCGTCGGCCAGAGCCCACCGGCACCTGCCGCCGGCGGCATGGCGCCGGCACGCATGGCCCGTACTCCGCGCTCTGGCCGCGATGGCCTGCTGCGCCCAGCTGCTGCTGGCCACGCCGGCACAGGGACAGGCGGCACGCTACGAGATCGACCCCGATCACCTGACCGTGGCTTTCCTGGTCGACCACATCGGCTATGCCAAGGTGCTGGGCATCTTCCGTTCGGCGCGCGGCAGCTACCGCTTCGACGAAGCCAGCGCCACGCTGTCGGCAGTGCGCATCGAGGTCGAGACGGCCAGCGTCTTCAGCAACCAGCGCAAGCGCGACGAGCACCTGAAAGGCCCGGACTTCCTGAACAGCGCTGAGTTTCCGCGCATGGTGTTCACGGCCGACACGGCGCGGCGCACCGGCGATCGCGCCTTCGAGATCGCCGGCCAGCTGGAGCTGCTGGGCAGGACGCAGCCGCTGACGCTGCAGGCCACGTGGAACAAGAGCGCCGAGTCGCCCATCGGCGGCCTGGGCCGCAAGCCCTATGTGATGGGCGTGTCGGCGCGCGGCAGTTTCAAGCGCAGCGCCTTCGGCATGAACTACGCGGTGGCCAACGGCTGGGTCGGCGACGAAGTGGCGCTGATCGTCGAGTTCGAGGCCGTGCGCCAGTGATGCGTGCTGTCGCGAAGCCGTGCGCTTGAGCCGCGTCGCCACGGCACCGGCGTCGCCGTGGGTGGTGGCGGCGTGGCTGCTGCGTTTCGGCGTGGCCTTCGGGTTGCTGAACACGCTGCTGACTTTCGAGAACCGCTGGCCCGGCTTCGGCGTGGCCTACATGCCGCGCCTGTCCATCGAACTGTGCCTGGCCGTCGTGCTGCTGATGGGCTGGGTGACTTGGCGGGGCGCCGTATCGGCGCGCTCGGCCACGCTGCTGGCCGCGGGTGTCGTGGCGCTGGCGGCGCTGCGCTATGCCGACGTCACCGCGCCGGCCGTGCTGGGGCGGCCGGTGAACCTGGTCTGGGACGGCCGCCACGCCGTCGAACTGCTGCGACTGGCGGCGCAGGCATGGCCCGCGTGGCAGGTGGCCGCAGCGCTCGCCGCCCTGGTCGCCGCTGCCGTGCTGCTGATGCTGCTGGCGCGAGCGGCCATCGTGGTGCTGGCGCAGTGCCTGGCCTGGCCGCGTCCGCGGCCGCTGCTGCTGGCCATCGTCGCGGCGCTGTCGTTCAGCTTTGCCGCCTATGTGCCAGGCAAGCGCGATACGCGCTGGTTCTTCGCGCTGCCGCTGGCGCCCACGCTGAAACACCAGGTGGTGCTGCTGGCACGCGTGCTGATGCCGGCAAGTGGCGATGCGGCCCTGGGACCCGGCCCGGCCTTCGACGGCAACCTGGCCGGCCTGGCCACGCCGATGGGCCAGACGGACGTGTTGCTGATCTTTGCCGAGTCCTACGGGGCCAGCAGTTTCGACCAGCCGGAGCAGGCGACCGCGCTGGCCGAGTCGCGCGCGCGGCTCGAGCAGGTGATCGCCGCCAGCGGGCGCGGTGTGGTCTCGGCGCGGGTGCGTTCGCCCACCTTCGGCGGCTCGTCCTGGCTCGCGCATGCGACGCTGCTGTCCGGACTGGAGATCGCCGACCCGCTGCAGCACGACCTGCTGCTCGCCAGCCGGCGGCCGACGCTGGTGCGCCATTTCGCACGCCACGGCTACCGCACGGTGGGCTGGATGCCCGGCCTGAAAAGCGCCTGGCCCGAAGGGGCGTTCTACGGCTTCGAGCGTCTGGCCGACGATGGGGGCATCGGCTACGCCGGCCCGGACTTCGGCTACTGGCGCATTCCCGACCAGGCGGCGATGGCGCTGCTGCACGCGCAGGAACTCGATCGCGGCGGCGCGCCGGCCGGCCGCGCGCCGCGCTTCATCGTCTTCCCCAGCATCAGCACGCACGCGCCGTTCCACCCGCTGGCGCCCATCGTCGCCGACTGGCCGCCGCTGACCGGGCCCGCGGCCTACAGCCGCGAACAAGCCGCCACGGCGCTGGCCGCGCCGCTGGACATGCAGCGGCCGATGCCCAACTACTTGCAGTCCATGCGCGGCCAGTTCGACTGGTTGTCCGGCTACCTGCAGCAGCTGGCGCCGCGGCCCCTGGTGCTGATCATCGTGGGCGACCACCAGCCGCCCGCCCTGGTGACCGGCCCCGGCGCCGACTGGGACGTGCCGGTGCATGTGATCGGCGACGACCCCGCCCTGCTGCAGCGGCTGGTGGCACAGGGCTTCACGCGCGGTCTGCAGCCTGCACAGCCGCTGGGCCCGATGCATCGGCTGACTCAGGTGTTGCTTGAGGCCTTCGACGCACCGGGGCGGCCGAGCCCGGCGGCCCCGCATCCCTGACCCTGCAGCCAGGCATGCACATCGCCCGACGCGGCGTCGGCCGGCAGCGCCTGCAGCCAGGCGCGCAGGGACGGCGCGCCTTCGCCCTCGGGCTTCAGCAGGCGCAGGCTTTCGCCCAACGACACCGCGTAGCGGTAGCGGCCGGGTCCTGCCAACGCCTCCAGCCGGTCGATGCAGCCCAAGGCGACGTCGCCCACGGCGGGCACGAACTCGAAGGACAACGCCGGCAAGGCTTGGCTCAGCCCCAGCAAGACTTCGAGCTCGTAGCCCTCGACATCGATCTTGACGAAATCGGGCCGCCCATGCGCGGCAATCAGCGCATCCAGCGTCGTCACCCGCACCCCGGGCCCTTCGGCCCAGCGCACACCGCGGAACGAGGCCGCGGCGCCGGCGCGCTGCACGAAATCGGCCGACAGCGTGGACACGGTGGGCGTGCGCGCGCTGGTCAGCAGCCACGCCTGCCCCGGCGCACGGCCCAGAGCCTGGGCCAGCAGCGTCACCTGCGGATCGCGGCCGAAGCGGCGCTGCAAGAGCTGCACGAAGTCGGGCTGCGGCTCCAGCGCAACCACGCGCGCGCCCAGGTGTCGGAAGGCGTCGATCCGATTGCCGGCGTGTGCGCCGACGTCGAAGGCCAGCCCGCCCGAGGGCACGAAGCGACGGTAGAAGCGGCGCAGCATCGCGCCGCGCCAGGGGATGCCGCGGTAGATGATCAGCGAGCGCAGAAGGCCGATCCGACGGTCGAGCCGATCAAGACAAGTGTGCAGGCGGGACGCGTGCATCGTGGGCGGGGCGTGGGCAGCCACCCATCATGCCTTGCCGGCCGAGGTTGCGCAGTGCATGCCCGGCGCCGCACCGGCACGCTGGACAGGCTTCACACCGATCGGCCGAGGCTGAAGACGAAGCGCCGGCCTCATCCGAGGCATCTTGCCCACACCGGCGATGCGTGCGCAGAGATTGCCGCGGCAGGCCGCTTGTCGGTATGCCGATGCTCGGACCCGGTGTCACTGCCGGGCGTGGTCGGCTTGCTGCAGTCGAAGAACGCACTCATGGCCAACCGCGCGTCTCACGCCGCCAGGCCCCCTCAAGCCCGCACCGGGGTGGTGGCCGCGGGCAGCAGCGCGTTGCGGATCGCATCGTCGATCTGCTCCATCCACACGAACTCGAGCTGCGCGCGCACGTCCGCTGGAATGTCCTCGAGATCGCGCTGGTTGCGCGCCGGCAGCATCACGGTCTTGATGCCGGCGCGCTGCGCGGCCAGCACTTTCTCCTTGACACCGCCGATCGGCAGCACCAGCCCGCGCAGGCTGATCTCGCCGGTCATCGCGACGTCGCTGCGCACCGGCTTGCCGGTCAGCAGCGAGGCGAGCGCCACGAACATCGCGATGCCGGCGCTCGGTCCGTCCTTGGGCGTGGCGCCCGCCGGCACGTGGATGTGCACGTCCGACTTCTCCAGCAGCTCGGGCGCAATGCCCAGCAGCGCGCCGCGCGCCTTGACCAGCGACAGCGCGGCCTGCGCGCTCTCCTTCATCACGTCGCCGAGTTGCCCGGTCAGGATCAGCCGGCCGTCGCCGGGCGTGCGCGCGGCCTCGACGAAAAGGATGTCGCCGCCCACCGGGGTCCAGGCCAGGCCGGTCGCCACGCCGGGAATGCCACTGCGCATCGCCACTTCGGCTTCGAATTTCCGCGCACCGAGAATGGCGTGCAGGTCGGCGGCATCGATGTGCAGCGATTGCGCGCTGCCCTCGGCGATGCGCACCGCGGCATGGCGCAGCAGGTGGCCGATCTCGCGCTCCAGGTTGCGCACGCCGGCTTCGCGCGTGTAGTCCTCGATGATCGCCAGCAGCGCGGCGTCACTGATCTCGCACTGCGCCGCATCGAGACCGGCCGCGGCAAGCTGGCGGGGCAGCAGGTAGCGGCGCGCGATCTGCAGCTTTTCCTGCGTGGTGTAGCCGGCGAGCTGGATCACCTCCATGCGGTCGCGCAGCGGCCCGGGAATGGTGTCGAGCACGTTCGCCGTGCAGATGAACATGACTTGCGAAAGGTCGAAGGGCACCGCCAGATAGGTGTCGCGGAAGCTCGCGTTCTGCTCGGGATCGAGCACCTCGAGCAGCGCCGACGAGGGGTCGCCATGAAAGCCGCCGGCGCCGAGCTTGTCGACCTCGTCGAACATCATCACGCAGTTGCGCGTGCCGACCTTGCGCAGCATCTGGACGACGTTGCCGGGCAGCGCGCCGATGTAGGTGCGCCGATGGCCGCGGATCTCCGCTTCGTCGTGCACGCCGCCCAGGCTGACGCGCGAGAACTCGCGTCCGGTGGCGCGCGCGATGCTCTGCCCGAGCGAGGTCTTGCCGACGCCGGGCGGCCCGACGAAGCACAGGATCGGGCCGCGGCCCGACGGATTGAGCTTGCGCACCGCCAGGTACTCGAGGATGCGCTTCTTGACCTTCTCGAGCCCGAAATGGTCGGCATCGAGGATGCGCCGGGCCTCGGCGATGTCGATGGCCGGGCCGGCATCGCTGGTCCACGGCAGCTCGACCAGCCACTCCAGGTAGGTGCGCAGCATCGAGTATTCGCCGGCGGCCTCGGGCATGCGCTGCAGGCGCTTGAGCTCCTTGCGCGCCACCTTGTCGACGTCCTCGGGCATGCGGGCCTCGGTGATGGCCTTGTCGAGCTCGGCAAGCTCCGCACCGCCCTCGTCGTCTTCGCCCAGTTCCTTCTGGATGGTGCGCATCTGCTCGCGCAGCAGGTGCTTGCGATTCAAGTCGCCGATCGACTCGCGCGTACGCAGGTCGACATCGCGCGACACCTTCAGCACCTCCACGCGGCGCGCCAGCAGCCGCAGCAGCTTGTCCAGGCGCGCCTTCAGGTCGAAGGTTTCCAGCAGCGCCTGCTTCTCGTCGAGCGGAACGTCGATCATGCCGGCGATGAAATCGGCGAGCTGCGCCGGGCTGTCCACGCCCTGCAGCGCGACCGCCAGCTCGGCAGGCACCTGCGGCAGCAATTGCAGCACCTCCAGGGCACGCTGCTTCAGCGCGCGCCCGCGGCCTTCGATCTCCGCGTCGAAGCTCTCCGGGTCGTCGATGTAGTCGACGCGGGCCACCGCGAACGGCCAGCCGTCCAGGAACTGCAGCACGCGAAAGCGCCGCAGGCCCTTGCAGATGATGTGGTGCACGCCCTCGGGGGTCGTCACGTAGCGCAGCACCCCGGCATTCGTGCCGACCCAGTGCAAGTCGTCGGGCCCTGGGTCGTCGACATCGGCCTTCTTTTGGAACAGCACGCCAATGGGTTGTTCCAGGCGCACGGCCTCGTGCACCGCCGCGCGTGCGCGCTCGCTGCCCACCGTCAGCGGCAGCACC
Organism: uncultured Rubrivivax sp.; assembly: GCA_964446545.1. Taxonomy (GTDB): domain Bacteria; phylum Pseudomonadota; class Gammaproteobacteria; order Burkholderiales; family Burkholderiaceae_C; genus Rubrivivax. Next base: position 1,649 of record CAYUPF010000116.1, on the reverse strand, counting down.
GTGCCCGGGAACAGCACGGCGTTGCGCACCGGCACGATCAGCAGCGCGTCCGGCGGCAGCGGCCGCGCCGACGCCTGCGATGCGGCAGCGTCCGCGGGCCGGCCGGTGGTGTCGGGCGGCTGCGGTTGCCTGTCGGGTCGGGTGTCCTGGTTCATCGCTATGCCCCATCGATCTTGCGCAGTCTCAGCGTCAGGCAGCCCTGGGCCAGCTCCGGAGCGCCGATCTCGAGGCACCCTTGCGGCAGCACGATGCGGCGCTCGAAGGCGCCGTAGGGGATCTCCAGCTGCCGTATGCGGCTGCGCGAGCCCGACGGCGACAGCGGCCGCACGCCGCGCACGACCAGCGTGCCCGCCTCGTGCGTGACCTGCACGCGCTCCGCCACCACGCCCGGCATGGCGACGACGATCACGATCTCGGCCTCGTCCTCGAAGACGTCGACGGGCGGCTCCCAGACGGCCAGTGCGCGCTGCGACGCGCTCGGCTGGAAGAACTGCCGCTGCAGCCGCTCGGCCTTGACGATCACCTCGCAGGCCTGGATCCACATCCACCCGGTCGCATCATCCTGTTTAGACATCAGATTCGCTCCAACTTCAGCGCCGCTATTCGATGAACAGTATCGCCGGCTGCTCCAGACACTCGCGCAGCCGCTGCACGAAGGCCGCGGCGACCGCGCCGTCGACCACGCGGTGGTCGAAGGACGAGGACAGGTTCATCAGCTGGCGCGCGACCACCGCGCCGTCGCGCATCACCGGCCGCAGCACGATGCGGTTGACGCCGACGATCGCGACCTCGGGCGGGTTGATCACCGGTGTCGACATGATGCCGCCGAGCCGCCCCAGGCTGGTGATCGTGATCGTCGAGCCGCTGAGCTCGTCGCGCACCGCCTTGCCGCTGCGCGCGGCCTCGGCCAGGCGCACGATCTCGGCGGCGTTGCCCCACAGGTCGCGGGCCTGCGCATTGCGCAGCACCGGCACCATCAGGCCCCCGTCCGTCTGCGTGGCGATGCCGACGTGCAGCGCCTCGTGCCGGGTGAGCACGCCAGCCTCGTCGTCGAAGCGCGCATTGACCTGCCCGAACTCGCGCAGCGCGAGCACGAGCGCGCGGATCAGGAAGGGCAGCAAGCTCAGATGCCCGCGCGACGCGCCCCACTGCGCGTTGAGCCGCACACGCAAGGCCACCAGCTCGCTGACGTCGACTTCCTCGACGTAGGTGAAATGGGGGATGCGGCGCTTGGACTCCTGCATGCGCTGGGCGATCCTGCGGCGCAGCCCGACGATCTTCACCACCTGCGTCGCATCGGCCGGCGGGGGCGCGGGCCGCGGCGCCTGCGGCCCGCCCCGCGCCGGATGCGCAACCAGATGGGCATCGAGATCGGCCTGCATGACGCGGCCGGCCGTGCCGCTGGCCGCCACGTCCTGCAGATCGATACCCAGCTCCCAGGCCCGCGCGCGCACCGCCGGCGAGGCGATCGGCCGCTGCGGCGAGGCGAGTGCTGCCGGCGCGGCGGGGCGAGGCAAGGCTTCGGCCGCGGCCACGGCCGGTGGCGCCGGCGCGGCCGGCTGTACCGCCGCTGGAGCCGCCGCTGACGCACTCACCGGCGCGGCCGGCGGCGCGATCACCGACGCTGGCGACGACGGCCCGGCATCGAG
>CAYUPF010000115.1:0-13048 GCA_964446545.1 uncultured Rubrivivax sp. | reverse complement strand
CCCCCGCCCGGTCTGACGCCCGGGCTCCTCCTTTACCTCGCGGATTCGCTCACCCCCCGTCCTCGGCCCGCGCAGGACAGAAGCAGATGGCTGCTATGCGCCGAAATCAGGCGACCATTCCCATGCATTCGATCGCGATTCCGCATCAGCCGGGGATGCGCACCTTCAGCTCGCTGATGCCGCGTACGAAGTTCGACAGCAGTCGCTTCGGCTCGCTGGTGACCTCGATTGCCGGGAAGCGCTTCAGGATCTCTTCCCACAGGATCTTCAGCTGCATCTCGGCCAGGCGGTTGCCGACGCAGCGGTGGATGCCGAAGCCGAAGCTCAGGTGCTGGCGCGGGCGGGCGCGGTCGATGACGAAGGCCTCGGGGTTGGCGATGGCTTCCTCGTCGCGGTTGCCCGACAGGTACCACATGATCACCTTGTCGCCCTTGAGGATCTTCTTGCCGCCCAGTTCGACGTCGTGCAGCGCGGTGCGGCGCATCATCGGCAGCGGCGTCTGCCAGCGGATGATCTCCGGCACCATGCTGTCCACCAGCGCCGGGTTGGCGCGCAGCTTGGCCCATTCGTCCGGGTAGCGGCTCATTGCCAGCAGGCCGCCGGTCATCGAGTTGCGCGTGGTGTCGTTGCCGCCGACGATCAGCAGCACCAGGTTGCCCATGTACTCCATCGGCGTCATGTTGCGCGTGGCCGGGTTGTGCGCCAGCATCGACACCAGGTCGGTCTTCGGCGGCGCGTTGACGCGCTCGTTCCACAGCCGCGTGAAGTAGGCGTGCATCTTGCCCAGTTCGGCCATGCGCGCTTCCTGCGATTCGACGATGTGGTCGACCTCGGGCACCGAGGTCGACACGTCGGACCACCAGGTCAGCAGCTTGCGGTCCTCGAAGGGGAAGTCGAAGAGCGTGGCCAGCATCTGCGTGGTCAGCTCGATGGACACGCGCTGCACCCAGTTGAATTCCTCGTTGCGCGGCAGCTCGTCCAGCACCTTCGCGGTGCGCGAGCGGATCGTGCCTTCCATCGACGCCAGGTTGTGCGGCGCGACGATCGGGCTGACGGCCTTGCGCTGCTCGTCGTGCTTGGGCGGGTCCATCGCGATGAACATCTGCAGCCGCTGTTCCATGTTCGGCGCGTTCCACAGCGCGATGCCGCCCTGCGTCCAGTCGGACGAGTACACGCCGTGGTTGGTGTCCACGGCCATGATGTCCTTGTATTTCGTCACCGACCAGAAGCGGCCGTAGAACGGGTTCTCGGTGAAGTGCACCGGGTCGTCGCGGCGCAGGCGCGCGAAGTAGTGGCCGACGGTGTCTTCCTGGAACAGCCGCGGCTTGCTGACGTCGATCTCTTCGATCGGCAGCGAGAAGGCCTCTTCGCGGGCCAGGGCCTGCAGTTCGGCGTCTTGGGGTGTTGGTGCGTTCATGGGCGTGTGTCCTCAGTGTTGCCCGTCGGGCAGGCGCAGCACGATGCCGTCGAGGGCGTCGCCCATCTCGATCTGGCAGGCCAGGCGCGAGTTCTCCTGCGTCGCCGCGGCGAAGCTGAGCATGCTCTCTTCCATCTCGGTGCGAATGCCGGTCTTCGCCAGCCATTCCGGTTCGACGTAGACGTGGCAGGTGGCGCAGGCGCAGGCGCCGCCGCAGTCGGCGTCGATGCCGGGCACGTTGTGGTCGACGGCGGCGCGCATCAGCGACACGCCGTTGACGGCGTCGACCTCATGGCGCGTGCCGTTGTATTCGATGAAGATGACTCTGGACATGGTGCTTCCGGATGAAGGTGGCTCGGTCGTGGACGGCGCATCATAGAAAAATTCGAATCGAAGTTCAAGTTTTGTGCCGATGGCTCGATGCTGCGGTGCGTCATGCATCTGCCGTCCTACACTGCGCCGACCAGACCCGCAGACCCACGACGATGCATCCTTCGATCCACGCTCGCACCACGCCCGACAAGCCGGCCTACGTGATGGCCGGCAGCGGCCACGGCGTCAGCTACCGCCAGCTCGACGAAGCCTCGAACCGCCTGGCGCACCTGTTCCGCAGCCTGGGCGTCGGTTACGGTGACCGCATCGCGCTGATGCTGGAGAACCACCCGCGCTACTTCGAGATCTGCTGGGCCGCGCAGCGCGCCGGCATCATCTACACCGCCATCAGCAGCCGCCTGACCGCCGGCGAGGCGGCCTACATCGTCGGCGACTGCGGCGCCAAGGTCTTCATCACCTCGATGGCGCTGGCCGGCCAGGCGGCCGAACTGCAGCAGCGCACGCCCGGCGTGATGGCGCGGCTGATGCTCGACGGCGCGATCGACGGCTACGCGCCCTACGAAGCGGCCGTGGCCGACTGCCCGGCCACGCCCATCGCCGACCAGGCGGCCGGCGGCGACATGCTCTACTCGTCGGGCACCACCGGCCGGCCCAAGGGTGTGTACGTGCCGCCGGAATCCACCGACATCGCTTTCGTCAGCTCGCTGCTGAAGGTGTGCATGGGGCCGTTCCAGATGGGGCCGGGCACCGTCTACCTGTCACCGGGGCCGCTGTACCACGCGGCGCCGCTGCGCTTTGCGATGGCGGTGATGCGCCTGGGCGGCACGGTGGTGGTGATGGAGCACTTCGACGCGGCCGAATTCCTGCGCCTGGTGCCGCTGCACCGCATCACGCACACCCAGGTGGTGCCGACGATGTTCGTGCGCATGCTCAAGCTGCCGGACGCGCAGCGCCTGGCGCACGACCTGTCGTCCCTGCGCGTGGCCATCCACGCCGCCGCGCCCTGCCCGGTGCCGGTGAAGCAGCAGATGATCGAGTGGTGGGGCCCGATCATCTGGGAGTACTACGCCGGCACCGAGGGCATGGGCATGACGCTGGTCGATTCGACGGAATGGCTGGCACACAAGGGCACGGTCGGGCGCGCGGTGGTGGGCGTGCTGCACATCTGCGACGACGACGGCAACGAACTGCCGCCAGGCCAGAACGGCGGCGTCTACTTCTCCGACGGCAAGCCCTTCGAATACCACAACGACCCGGAGAAGACGGCCGCCGGCCGCAACGCCAAGGGCTGGACCACGCTGGGCGATATTGGGTACATGGATAGCGAGGGCTATCTGTACCTGACCGACCGCAAGGCGCACATGATCATTTCCGGCGGCGTCAACATCTATCCGCAGGAGGCCGAGAACCTGCTGGTCACGCACCCCAAGGTGCTGGACGTGGCGGTGTTCGGCGTGCCCAACGAGGAGTTCGGCGAGGAGGTCAAGGCCGTGGTGCAGCCGCGCGACATGGCCGAGGCCGGCAAGGCGCTGGAGCAGGAGCTGATCGCCTTCTGCCGCGAGCAGCTGTCGGCCATCAAGTGCCCGCGCTCCATCGACTTCGAGGCCGAACTGCCGCGCCACCCCACCGGCAAGCTCTACAAGCGGCTGCTGCGCGAGCGTTACTGGGCCGGCCATGCCAGCAAGATCGTCTGAAGCCGTGCGCCGCGTCGCGGTGATGGGCGCCGGCGCCGTGGGCAGCTTCTACGGCGCGATGCTGGCGCGCGCCGGGCACGCGGTGACGCTGATCGGCCGCCCGGCCCACGTGCAGGCGATCCAGCGCGAGGGGTTGCGCCTGGAGATGGCGCAGCAGACGCACACGGTGCAACTGCAGGCCAGCAGCGACCCGGCGGCGATCGGCGGCGCCGATCTGGTGCTGTGCTGCGTCAAGTCCGGCGATACCGAGGCGGCGGCGCGGCAGATGGCGCCGCACCTGAAAGCGTCGACGCTGCTGATGAGCCTGCAGAACGGTGTCGACAACGCCCAGACGCTGGCGCAACTGCTGCCCTGCCGTGTGGTTCCGGCCGTGGTCTACGTGGCCGTGGCGCTGGGCGGTCCCGGCGTGGTGCGGCACTTCGGCCGCGGCGACCTGGCCATCGGCGCGATGCCCGGCGGCACCGCGTCGTCGGTACCCGAATGGCCGACCTTGCAGACGCTGGTGGACTTCTTCGCCGGCGCGATGGTGCCGGTGCGCATCGTGCCGTACGTGGCGGTGGAGTTGTGGGCCAAGCTGCTGGTCAACTGCGCCTACAACGCCATCTCGGCGCTGGCGCAGATGCCCTATGCGAAGCTGGTGGCGCGGCAGGACATCGTCGAGCTGCAGCACGACATCGTGCGCGAGGTCATCGCCGTGGCTGCCGCGGCCGGCGTGACGCTGCCGCTGGACGACTCGCTGCAGGCGGTGGCGCGCATCGCCGCCGGCATGCCGCAGCAGCTGTCGTCCACCGCGCAGGATGTGGCGCGGAAGAAGCCCAGCGAGATCGACCACCTCAACGGCTACATCGCGCGCCGCGGCGGCGAACTGGGCGTGCCCACGCCGGTGAACCGCACGCTGCATGCGCTGGTCAAGCTGGTCGAGTCCGGCTACGCAGACGCATGAACGACGCAGTCCCCGAAGCCTTCGCCGAGGCGCTGCGCGAGCTGGGCCTGGCCGGACCCGAGCCGTTGCGCGGCCAGCCGCTGACCGGCGGCGTGTCCTCCGACATCTGGCGCATCGACACCGCGGCCGGCCCGCTCTGCGCCAAGCGCGCCTTGCCCAAGCTGCGCGTGGCGGCCGACTGGCAGGCGCCGATCGAACGCAACCGCTACGAAGCGCGCTGGATGCAGGTGGCCGCCGAGGCCGTGCCCAGCGCCGCACCGCGCGTGCGCGGCCAGCATCCGCGCCTGGGTGTGCTGGCCATGGACTACCTGCCGCGCCACGCGTTGTGGAAGCAGCAGCTGCGCGACGGCGATGCGCAGCGCGACACCGCCGGCGCGGTGGGGCGCGCGCTGGCGCGCATCCATGCCTATGCGGCGGCGCGGCCCGCGCTGGCGGCTGACTTCGACAGCCAGGCCATCTTCTTCGACATCCGCCTCGAGCCCTACCTGCTGGCCACGGCCGAGCGCCATCCCGACCTGGCGCCGCAGTTGCAGGCCTTGGTGCGCGACACGCAGGCGCAGGCCATCACGCTGGTGCATGGCGATGTCAGCCCGAAGAACATCCTCGTCGACGGCCATGCGCCGGTGTTTCTGGATGCCGAATGTGCGGTCTGGAGCGACCCGGCCTTCGACCTGGCCTTCTGCCTGAATCACCTGCTGCTCAAATGCCTGTGGACGCCGGCGGCGACTGCAGGCTTCCTGGCCTGTTTCGATGCGCTCGCCGACGCCTACCTGCAAGGCGTGGACTGGGAGCCGGCCGACGCGCTGCAGCGCCGCGCCGCCCGCCTGCTGCCGGGGCTGCTGCTGGCACGCGTGGATGGCAAGTCGCCGGTGGAATATCTGACGAAGGACTCACAGCGCGAGGTCGTGCGCGGTGTTGCGCGGACCTTGCTGCAGCAGCCGGTGGAGCGGCTGGGTGATGTGAAACAGGCCTGGCGCCAAGGACTCCGACGATGACAGCGACACACATCCACGGCCTGCTGGCGCGCCGCGTCTGGGACAGCCGCGGCCGGCCGACGGTCGAGGCCGAGGTGCAGCTGCAAGGCGGCGCGGCGGGCCGCGCCATCGTGCCCGCGGGTGCTTCCACCGGCACGCGCGAGGCGCTGGAGCTGCGCGACGGCGGCTCCTCCTTCGGCGGGCTGGACGTGCAGCATGCGCTGGCGCATGTCAACGGCGAGATCGCCGCTGCACTGCGCGGCTTCGATGCCGCCGACCAACAGGCGCTGGACCGCTGCCTGATCGAACTGGACGGCACGCCGGCCAAGACGCGGCTGGGCGCGAACGCGACGCTGGCGGTGTCGATGGCTGCGGCCCATGCGGCGGCTGCCGCGGCCGCTGTGCCGCTGTACCAGTATCTGGGCGGCGAGGGCGCACGGCTGCTGCCGATGCCGCAGATCCAGATCTTCGGCGGTGGCGCCCATGCCGGACGGCGCGTGGACATCCAGGACTTCATGGTCGTGTGCCCGGGGGCGACGAGCTTCGCGCAGGCATTGGAGTGGACGGCCGAGGTCTACCGCGCCGCGGGCGTGCTGATGCAGCAGCGCGGCGCGCTGCACGGCGTGGCCGACGAAGGCGGCTGGTGGCCCGATTTCGACACCAACGAGCAGGCGCTGCAGACCTTGCTGCAGGCCATCGAAGCGGCCGGCTTCGTGCCCAGCGCGCAGGTGGGCATCGCACTGGACGTGGCCGCCTCGGAATTCGGTCGCGGCGGCCGCTACCGGCTGGGGTTGGAGTCGCGCGAGCTCGATGCCGACGCGCTGATCGAGATGCTGCTGCGCTGGATCGAGCGCTATCCGATCCTGTCGATCGAGGACCCGCTGGCCGAGGACGACCTGGAGGGCTTCGCTCGCTTCACGCGCGCCGCGGGCCACAGACTGCAGATCGTCGGCGACGACCTGCTGGTGTCGCATGCCCCGCTGGTGCAGCAGGCCGCGGCCGCGGGTGCCGCCAACTGCGTGCTGCTCAAGCCCAACCAGCGCGGCACGCTCAGCGAGACGCTGGATGCCTGGCGCGCCGCGCAGGCCGCGGCTTATGCCGGCATCGTCTCGGCACGTTCCGGCGAGACCGAGGACACCACCATCGTGCACCTGGCCATCGGCTGGGGCGTAGGCCAGCTGAAGGTGGGCGCCTTCGCGCGCGGCGAGCGCATGGCCAAGTGGAACGAGGCGCTGCGCATCGAGCAGCGGCTGGGTGCAGGCGCGCGCTTCGCCGGCGCGGTGGCCTTCGGCCGCAGCTAACGGCGCGGCTTGTCGCGGCGCAGCAGCCGGCTCAGCAGGTCGCGTTCCTCACGCGCGGCCGGGTGGCTGCGCATGACCATCAGTGCCGAGGTCAGGTACAGCCCGTTGAGCAGTCGGCAGGCGCGGTCCGTGCTCATGCCCGGCCAGCGCGCGATGTCGCGCAGCGAGGCCGTGTCGCGGCGCAGCCGTTCGGCGGCCGGGCCCAGTGCGCCCGGCGCGAACAGCCGGGCCTCGCGCGACAGCGTCACGCGGTAGGCGGCGTTGCCGGCAATCTCGGCCAGCAACTCGCTGCGCGGGCCCTGCAGCGCAATGTTCCACAGCAAGGGCTTCAGCGCGTGGTAGTGCTCCATGCGGCCGACGCGTTCATGCATCCAGTGGCCCGGGGGGCGCAGGCCGGGGGCGTCGCAGGACAGCACCGTCAGCGCCGCCAGACCGTCGGGCGTGGCCAATGCCATGTCGCGCGGCGAGTGGTAGACCAGCTCGCCCGGAAACACCGTGATCGGCCAGACCAGCTCCTCATACTGCAGGCAGATCAGCGCCGACTGGCGGTGGCGCATGCAGGCGGCCAGGGTCTCGAGCACGTCGCTGTCTTCGCGCCGCGCCTCCAGGTGGCGCAGGTCGGCCAGCAGCGTGGTCGGCAGCATGGTGGGCTCGCCGAGCTGCGCAAACACGCTGGAGCCGCGCTCGACGCGCATGCGTTCGTAGGCGCTGATGCGCCAGAGCGTGGAGTCCTCGAAGTCACGCATGGTCTTGCGACATTCTGCCCGAGGCCTGCCCGATCGTGGGATCAAAAAGGGTGTTCAGACGTAGCCTGCCGCCAGGCGCTGGGCGTGCTGCCGGCCCACAGCCGGAAGGCGCGCGCGAAGCTCTTCTCGCTGAGGAAGCCGAGTTGGTGCGCGATCTGCTTGATGGGCTGGCGCGTGCGCCGCAGCAGTTCCTGCGCCCGGGCGCAGCGCACCTCGTCCTTCAGCGACTGCACCGAAGCACCTTCCTGGTGCAGATGGCGATGCAGCGTGCGCAGCGACACGTTCAGCGCGCGCGCCAGGCCTTCGGCATGCAGGGCGCCGCCCGACGGATCCTGCAAGCGCTCGCGCACGCGCTGCACCAGCAACCGGTCGCGCCGGTACTGCAGCACCGTCAGCGGCAGCGCGTGCTGCAGCATGCTGCGCAGCGCACGTTCGTCGCGGCGCAGCGGCAGCGCCAGATAGTGCGCGTCGAAGCTGAAGCCGGCCTGCGGTGCGCCGAAGCGCACCGGTCCCGGGAACAGCAGCGGGTACACCGCCGCATGCGGCGGCGCGGCGAAGGGAAAGTTCGCCTCGCGCAACGCGATACGCGAATCCACCGCCCAGCAGGCATAGCCGTGCAGGTAGCGCAGGCTGGTGAGCAGGCAGAACTCCCGAAGCTCGCCCAGTTCGTGGTGTTCGCCGATGGCCAGCGTGGCCAGCTGACCGTCGTCGGCGAGGTTCAGCACGATGTCCTTGGTGAGCAGCCGGTGGTGCCGGCACCAGCGCTTCAGCGCCACGCCCAGGTTCGGCGCGCCCAGCGAGGCACGGCACAGCAAGCCGTAGCTGCCCCAGGGCAGCCGCCGCGAGAACCAGCCCAGGGCCTCGTCGTCCAGCTGCTGCATCGCCGTGCTGCACAAGACTTCAAACTGCGCAGCCGTGACCCGCGCTTCGGGACGCCGCAGCATCGACGGCGCGATCTGCGCCCGCTGCAGCGCCTCCGACGGGTCGGTGCCATGGCGTTCGTAGCCGCGCACCACGGCCTGCACGAAGGCCATGGGCGTGGCGGCGGTGCGGCCGGCAGGCCGGGCAGCGGTGTAGGAACGGGCCTTGCGCATGTCCGGCAGTGTGGCGGCGGTTGGCACGATATGCAACCCAACTGGCGCCAAAGGCGAGGCCCGCGGCCTTAAGCTTCGGCATCCGACCCGCCACCCGACCGGCCGGGCCGTTGCAGGAGACAAGCATGGCAACAACCACCGAAGAGGCCGGCATTGCACCGACCGGCGGCCTGTCACAGGTGCGCGGCGATCGGTACGCCGTTCTGTCCGAGCAGAGCATCCCGGCCTTGCTGGCCGATACCGTGGCGCGCTTCGGCGAGCGGCCAGCGGTGCTGTTCCGCGAGCAGGGCACTCGCTGGACCTGGCGCGAGTTCGCCGCCGTGGTCGACGAGCTGGCCGCTGGCCTGCTGGGCCTGGGTCTGCAGCGCGGCGACCGGCTGGGCATCTGGTCACCGAACCGCGCCGAATGGCTGGTGACGCAGTTCGCCACCGCGCGCATCGGCGTCATCCTGGTCAACATCAATCCGGCCTATCGGCTGTCGGAGCTGGAGTACGCACTCAACGTCTCCGGCTGCCGCGCGATCGTCACGGCCGAGCGGCTGAAGACCTCGATGTACCTGCAGATGCTGCAGACGCTGGCGCCGGAGCTGGCAACCAGCGAGCCCGGTGCGCTGAAAGCTGCGAAGCTGCCGGCGCTGCAATGGGTCATCCGCATGGGCAGCGACGCCACGCCCGGCATGCTGAACTACGGCACGCTGCTGGAACGCGGCCGCGCCAGAGCGCAGCGGCAGCAACTGGACACGATCAGCGCGGACCTGAGCTGCTTCGATGCCATCAACATCCAGTTCACCAGCGGTACCACCGGCAACCCCAAGGGCGCGACCTTGACGCACCACAACGTGCTCAACAACGCGCGCTTCATCGCCCAGTGCATGCGCTTCAGCCAGGACGATTCGCTGTGCATCCCGGTGCCGCTGTACCACTGCTTCGGCATGGTGCTGGCGGTGCTGGCCTGCGTGAGCAGCGGCGCGCGCATGGTCTTCCCCGGCGAGGCCTTCGAGCCGCTGGCCACCTTGCAGGCGGTGGCCGAAGAGCGCTGCACCGCGCTGCACGGCGTGCCGACGATGTTCATCGCCGAGCTCGACCATCCGCGCTTCGCCGAGTTCGACCTGAGCTGCTTGCGCACCGGCATCATGGCCGGCTCGCCCTGCCCGATCGAGACCATGAAGCGTGTGGTCGCGCAGATGCACATGCGCGAGGTGACCATCGCCTACGGCATGACCGAGACCTCGCCGGTGTCCTTCCAGAGCAGCACCTCCGACCCATTGGACCGGCGCGTGTCCACCGTCGGCCGCATCCAGCCACGGCTGGAGGCCAAGGTGGTCGACACGCAAACCGGCCAGGTGGTGCCGGTGGGCGAGAAGGGCGAGCTGCTGGTGCGCGGCTACTCGGTGATGCAGGGCTACTGGGGCGACGAGGCGCGCACCCGCGAGGCCATCCGCGACGGCTGGATGTTTACCGGCGACCTGGCCACGATCGACGCCGAGGGCTACTGCAACATCGTCGGCCGCGCCAAGGACATGCTGATCCGCGGCGGCGAGAACGTCTACCCGCGCGAGGTCGAGGAGTTCCTGTTCCGCCATCCGAAGCTGCAGTCGGTGCAGGTCTTCGGTGTGCCCGATCCGAAGTACGTCGAGGAGGTCTGCGCCTGGATCGTGCTCAAGCCTGGTGAACAATGCACCGAGCAGGAGATTCGCGATTTCTGCCGCGACCAGATCGCCCACTACAAGGTGCCGCGCTACATCCGCTTCGTGCAGGAGATGCCGATGACCATCACCGGCAAGGTGCAGAAGTTCGTGATGCGCGACAAGATGATCGAAGAACTTGGCCTGAGCGTGGACAAGACCGCCTGACTCTGGAGCCCCACCCATGACACCCCTGACCACCGGCCTGAGCTTCGCGCTGGGCGAGACCATCGACATGCTGCGCGACAGCGTGCAGAGCTTTGCCGCCGAGCAGATCGCGCCGCGCGCCGACACCATCGACCGCGATAACCAGTTCCCCGTCGACCTGTGGCGCAAGCTCGGCGAACTCGGCCTGCACGGCATGACGGTGAGCGAGGAGTACGGCGGCAGCCAGATGGGCTACCTGGCGCACATCCTCGCGATGGAGGAGGTGTCGCGCGCCTCGGCCGCGGTGGGGCTGAGCTATGGCGCGCATTCCAACCTGTGCGTCAACCAGATCCATCGCAACGGCACGGCGGCGCAGAAGGCCAGGTACCTGCCCAAGCTGGTTAGCGGCGAGCATGTGGGCGCGCTGGCGATGAGCGAGCCCAATGCCGGCTCCGACGTGGTCAGCATGAGGCTGCGCGCCGAGCTGAAGGGCGACCGCTATGTGCTCAACGGCAGCAAGATGTGGATCACCAACGGCGGTGATGCCGACACGCTGGTGATCTACGCGAAGACCGACCTCGACGCCGGCGCCAGTGGCATGACGGCCTTCATCGTCGAGAAGGGCTTCAAGGGCCTGAGCTTCGGTGCCAAGCTGGACAAGCTGGGCATGCGCGGCAGCAACACCTGGCCGATCTTCTTCGACGACTGCGAGGTACCGGCCGAGAACGTGCTGGGCGGCGAGGGCAAGGGCGTCAAGGTGCTGATGAGCGGCCTGGACTACGAGCGTGCGGTGCTGTCGGGCGGGCCGCTGGGCATCATGGCGGCCTGCATGGACGTGGTGCTGCCCTACGTGCACGAGCGCAAGCAGTTCGGTCAGAGCATCGGTGAGTTCCAGCTGATGCAGGGCAAGTTGGCCGACATGTACAGCACCTGGTCGGCCTGCCGCGCCTACGTCTACGCGGTGGGCCAGGCCTGCGACCGCGGCGACCACGCGCGCACGCTGCGCAAGGACGCCGCCGGCGCGATCCTGTACTCGGCCGAGAAGGCCACCTGGATGGCCGGCGAGGCGATCCAGGCGCTGGGCGGCAACGGCTACATCAACGACTATGCGGCCGGCCGCTTGTGGCGCGACGCCAAGCTCTACGAAATTGGGGCGGGGACCTCGGAGATCCGCCGCATGCTGATCGGACGAGAACTCTACGCGGAGTCGATGTGATGGCCCGCATCGGTCGCTACCCGATGCCCGAGAGGACAAGCGCGCTCCGCCGCCTGCGGAGAACAGCCAGCCTACGGACGGAGTTTTCCTGATCATGTGCAGCCTCGACGGACTATTTGCCAGCAACCGCGCCTGGGCCAACCAGCGTATCACCGAAGATCCGCAATACTTCACCCGCCTGGCGACGTTGCAGGCTCCGAAGTACCTGTGGATCGGCTGTTCCGACAGCCGCGTGCCGGCCAACGAGATCCTCGGCCTCGAGCCGGGTGAGATCTTCGTGCACCGCAACGTTGCCAACCTGGTGGTGCATTCCGACCTGAATTGCCTGTCGGTGCTGCAGTACGCGGTGGACGTGTTGAAGGTCGAGCATGTGATGGTCGTCGGCCACTATGGCTGCGGCGGCGTGCAGGCGGTGGCCGAGCGGCGCTCGGCCGGCCTGGTCGACAACTGGCTGCGCCATGTGGCGGACGTGGCCTTCAAGCACATGAGCCGGCTCGACCGTCACGGCGACAAGGTCGAGTTGGGCCGCCGGCTGGTGGAGCTGAACGTGGTCGAGCAGGTGGCCAACGTCTGCCGCACGACGATCCTGCGCGAGGCCTGGTTCCGCGGTCAGCCGGTCGAGGTGCACGGCCTGGTCTATGGCCTGGACGACGGCCTGCTGCGTCCGCTGGGTGTCAGCGTGGATGGATCACAGCACTGGGAAGAGCGGCACGAGGCATCGATACAGACGCTCGCGTCGATGAACGAGAACGAATGAACATGCAAGCGCTGAAGAGCCAGATCGACACCCGCTCGGAGGACTTCCGGGCCAACGCCACGCGCATGCGCGAGCTCGTCGACGATCTGCGCGCCAAGGCGGCGACGGTCGCACTGGGTGGCGGCGAGGTGGCACGCGCGCGCCACGAAGCGCGCGGCAAGTTGCTGCCGCGCGACCGCGTGGCGCAACTGCTGGACCCGGGCACGCCCTTCCTCGAAGTCGGGCAGCTGGCCGCTTTGGGCATGTACGACGACGAGGCGCCCTCGGCCGGTGTCATCACCGGCATCGGCAGCGTGATGGGCCGCGAATGTTTGATCGTCGCCAACGACGCCACGGTGAAGGGCGGCACCTACTACCCGATGACGGTGAAGAAGCATCTGCGCGCGCAGGAGATCGCGCTGCAGAACCAGCTGCCGTGCATCTACCTGGTCGATTCGGGTGGCGCGTTCCTGCCGCGGCAGGATGAGGTCTTCCCCGACCGCGACCACTTCGGCCGCATCTTCTACAACCAGGCCAACATGTCGGCCGCCGGCATCCCGCAGGTGGCGGTGGTGATGGGCTCGTGCACCGCGGGCGGTGCCTACGTGCCCGCGATGAGCGACGAGACCGTGATCGTGCGCAACCAGGGCACCATCTTCCTGGGCGGCCCGCCGCTGGTGAAGGCCGCCACCGGCGAGGTCGTCAGCGCCGAGGACCTGGGCGGCGGCGACGTGCACACGCGGCTGTCGGGGGTGGCCGACC
>CAYUPF010000114.1:2387-13378 GCA_964446545.1 uncultured Rubrivivax sp. | reverse complement strand
TCTCGATCATGTGCACCGGGATGCGGATGGTGCGCGCCTGGTCGGCGATCGAGCGCGTGATCGCCTGGCGGATCCACCAGGTGGCATAGGTCGAGAACTTGTAGCCGCGGCGGTATTCGAACTTGTCCACCGCCTTCATCAGGCCGATGTTCCCTTCCTGGATCAGGTCGAGGAACTGCAAGCCGCGGTTGGTGTACTTCTTCGCGATCGAGATCACCAGGCGCAGGTTGGCCTCGATCATCTCCTTCTTGGCGTCGCGCGAGGACTTCTCGCCCTCGTTCATCTTCTTGTTGATCTGTTTCAGATCTTCCAGCGGCACCACCGCGCGCGACTGCAGGTCGATGAGCTTTTGCTGCAGTTCCTGTACCGCGGGCAGGTTGCGTGCCAGCACCGCGCTGTAGGGCTTGGCCAGCGCAATCTCGCGTTCGGCCCACTTCAGGTTCATCACGTTGTGCGGGAAGGTGCGGATGAAGTGTTCCTGCGGCATGCCGCACTTGTCGACCACGATCTTGCGGATCTCGCGCTCGTAGCGGCGCACGTCGTCGACCTGGCTGCGCAGGATGTGGCACAGCTTCTCGATGGTCTTCACCGTAAAACGGATCGTCATCAGGTTGTCGCTGATGGCGTGCTGCGCCTTGTTGTACGAGGGCGACCTGTAGCCTTCCTTCTCGTAGGCCCTGCGCATCTTCTCGAACTGCGCGCGCAGTTCGCCGAACTTGAGCAGCGCGGCGAGCTTCAGCTCTTCGAGCTTCTTCGTCAGCGCCTTGCTGCCGCCGGCGCCATCGTCGTCGTCCTCCTCGTCGAACTCGTCGAAGTCTTCCTCGGCCACGTAGTCGTCGGCCTCGTCGTCGCTGACGAAGCCGTCGACGGCCTCGGAGATCTTCATCTCGCCCGAGGCGATCCGGTCGGCCATCGACAGCAGTTCGGCAATGGTCGTCGGGCTGGCGCTGATGGCCAGCATCATCGCCTGCAGCCCGCCTTCGATGCGCTTGGCGATCTCGATCTCGCCTTCGCGCGTCAGCAGCTCCACCGTGCCCATCTCGCGCATGTACATGCGCACCGGGTCGGTGGTGCGGCCGAACTCGCTGTCCACGGTGGACAGCGCGGCCTCGGCGGCTTCCTCGGCTTCCTCGTCGGTGGCGGTGGCGGTGTTGCTGCCGCTGATCAGCAAGGTCGCCGCATCCGGCGCCTGTTCGTAGACCGCGATGCCCATGTCGTTGAGCATCGACACGATGGCCTCGAGGATCTCGTTATCCACCAGCTTCTCGGGCAGGTGGTCGCTGATCTCCTGGTGCGTCAGGAAGCCGCGCGTCTTGCCCATCTTGATGAGCGTCTTCAGCTCGTGGCGGCGCTTGGCGACTTCTTCCTCGGTGAGCGTGGCTTCTTCCAAGCCGAACTCGCGCATCAGCGCGCGCTCCTTGGCGCGCGACACCTTCATGCGCAGCGGCTTGGCCTTGGCCTTGGTTTCGGCAGCGCTGACCTCGGCATCGGCCTCCAGGTCGGCAAAGTCCTCGTCGGCCGGCATGTCCGGCAGCTTCTTCGCCGGCTCGGCCACGGCCTTGCCGCCGCGCTTGGCCTTTGCCGGTGCCGACGCGGGCGCCGTGGTGCGTGCCGCCGTCTTCACCAGCGCCACCGCCTTCGGTGCAGGCTTGCCCCTGGGCGGCGCCGTCGCGGCCACGGCCGCCGGCTTCTTGGCGGCGGCGCCGACGGTGGGTCTGGCCTTGGCCTGGGTCACCGGCGAGGCCTTGGCAGGGGCGGCGGGTTTCTTGGCGGTCATGCGATTCCTCGTTGATGGGGTCTGCGGTGCGCCCACTGCATGCGCCGCGCCGTCTCGTCAGCCCACGCACATTCGTGCCGAGGCGAGACGCACGCTGCCTTCAGGCAGGATGCAATGGGACACATGTCTGGCGGGCGTGAGCGCGGGTCAGGCGCAGTCCTTGCGGGTGATTTGGCTGAAGGAGGTAACCCTTGTCGAGGGTAGCCGGGGCCGGAGGTGCTCAAGTCACGCCTGCCGCTTTGGACAGCCGTGGATTATACCCAAGAAGGCTGCTCAGGCGGCCTGTCCGGCCTGTCCGACGAGAGCAGCCTTGAGGCTGGCAATGCGCTCGCGCAGCTGGCGCAGCCGCGCCAGCCCCTCGGCGTCAGGCTCGGCGCTGGCCAGCGCGTGGGCATCGTCGCCGAGGGCCTCGATCCACATGCGCTGCAGCACACGCTGCAAGTCCTCGAAGCCGTGTTCCTCGTCCACCGCCACGGCCTTGAGCCAGCCGCGCGCCAGCGTGGCCCAGGCTTCGTCGGCCATGGCCTCGTCCAGCACGGCCCAGGTCTGCGGGCCGTGCTCGGTGATCTGCCGCTCCAGCCAGGCGAGTACCTCGCCGTGCGTGCCGCCCAACTCGTGCAGCAGGCCATGGTCCTCACCGGACAGCTGCTCCCACCATTCGTTGTGGCGCAACAGCAGGCGCAGCACCTGGTCGGCCAGCCCGGCCGGTGCGCGGCGCGCGGCGGCACGCGGCGGCGGGCGCAGCGCGCCCTGCGCCGGGCGTGCGGCCACGGCCGCCTGGCCCCACAACGCGGCCAGGTCGGCCGGCTCCATCTGCGCCTGGCGCGCCAGTTCGGGCAGCAGCTGGCGGCGCAGCGCGCCTTCGGGCAGTGCCTGCCACAGCGGCTTGGCCTGCGCAAGCATGCGCGCGCGGCCCTCGGCTTGCCCCAGGTCGGCGCCCTGGCTGGCGTGTTCGATCAGCTGCCGCGACAGCGGCACGGCCTTGCTCACCTGCTCGTCGAAGGCGGCGGGCCCGAGTTCGCGCACGAAACTGTCCGGGTCGTGCTCGGGCGGCAGGAACAGGAAACGCACGCTGCGCAGGTCGGTGGCGTGGGGCAGCGCGGCCTCCAGTGCGCGGCCGGCGGCGCGGCGGCCGGCGGCATCGCCGTCGAAGCTGAAGACCACGGTGTCGGTGAAGCGGAACAGCTTCTGCACATGTTCGGCGGTGCAGGCCGTGCCCAGCGTCGCCACGGCATTGCCGAAGCCGTGCTGCGCCAGCGCGACCACGTCCATGTAGCCCTCGACCACCAGCGCGTAGCCCTTGCTGCGCAGCGCGGTGCGGGCTTCGAACAGGCCGTAGAGCTCGCGGCCCTTGACGAAGATCGGCGTCTCCGGCGAGTTCAGGTACTTGGGCTCGCCGCCGTCGAGCACGCGGCCGCCGAAGCCGATGACCTCGCCCTTGACCGAGCGGATCGGGAACATGATGCGCTCGCGGAAGCGGTCGTAGCGCTTCTGCTCAGGGCCTTCGTCGCCCTGCACGATGACCATGCCGCTCTCGGCCAGCAGCGGGTCGTCGTAGCGTGGGAAAACGCTGGCCAGACTGCGCCAGCCGGGCGGCGCGTAACCCAGGCCGAAGTGCTTGGCAAGCTCGCCGCTCAGGCCGCGGCGCTTGAGGTAGTCGATGGCCGGCGGGTGCTCCTTCAATTGCCGGCGGTAGTGTTCGGCGGCGCGTTCTAGCACCTCGCTGAGCGTGGCCTGGTGCGCGCGTGCCTGCAGCGCGCGCTGCTGCTCGGCCGGGTCCATCGGGTCGTCGGGCACCGCCATGCCTACCTGCTGCGCCAGGTCGGACACGGCATCGCGAAAGCCCATGCCCGAATGCTCCATCAGGAAGCGGATGGCGTCGCCGTGCGCGCCGCAACCGAAGCAGTGATAGAACTGCTTCGGTGCATTGACACTGAAGCTCGGCGACTTCTCGCCGTGGAACGGGCACAGCCCCATGTGGTTGGCGCCGCTGCGCTTGAGCTCGACATGGCGGCCCACCACCTCGACGATGTCGACGCGAGACAGCAGGTCCTGCAGGAAGCCGGGGGGGATCACCGCCGCAGTCTACTCAAGGCCGCCAGTGCGGCGCGCTGTCAGCTGCCGGCGGTCCGAGACCCCGGCGCGGCCGGGGCGGCCACCAGTGCGAACAAGCCGCGGTAGTCGCGGATCCAGGCCGACACCGCCGCGGCCGGCATCGGCGCGGCGATGCCGGTGCCCTGGCCGATGTTGCAGCCCATGTCGAGCAGGGTGCGCGCCTGCGCCGGCGATTCCACGCCCTCGGCCACGACCACGCACTGGAAGGTGCGCGCCAGGCCGATCACGCCTTCGACGATGGCGCGGTCCTGGGCATCGTCGAGCATGTGGTGCACGAAGGAGCGGTCGATCTTCAGCACGTCCACCGGCAGCTGCTTCAGGTAGGTCAGTGTCGAATAACCGGTGCCGAAGTCGTCGAGCGCGAAGCGCACGCCTAAGGCGCGGCAGCGGGCGAGCAGCGCCGAGGTGGCTTCGATGTCGGCGTGCGCGGCGGTTTCCAGCACCTCGAGTTCCAGCGTGGTGGCAGGCGCGTCGGGAAAGCGTGCCAGCAACTCGGACAGCCGCAGCGCGAAGTCGGGCTCCTGCAGGTGGCGCGCCGAGACGTTGACGCTGACCGAGATGTCGTGCCCGGCGCGGCGCCACTGCGCCAGATGCTCCAGCGCCTGGCCCAGCACCCAGTCGCCGACGCGCGAGGACAGCCCGGTGTTCTCGATCAGCGGCAGGAACTGCGCCGGCGCGATCAGCCCGTGCTGCGGGTGGTCCCAGCGCACCAGCGCTTCCAGCCCCAGCACCACGCCGCGGCGCATGTCCACCTTGGGCTGGTAGTGCAGCGTGAATTCGGCCTTGTCCAGCGCCTCCTGCACGCGGCCGATGGCCATGACGCGCTCTTCGTTGCGCCGCCGGTTCTCGGGGTCGAAGAACTGGTAGCCATTGCGCCCGGCCTGCTTGGCGCCGTACATCGCGTGGTCGGCATGGCGCAGCAAGGTGTCGGCGTCGCTGCGGTCGATCGGGTAGACGGTGGCGCCCATGCTGGCCGTCACCAGCACCGGGTCGACGCTGGGGTCGATGACGTAGGGCTGCGCCACCACGCGCAGCACGCGCTCGACCGCCAGGCGCGACTCTTCCATCGTGGTGGCGCGCAGCAGCAGCACGAACTCGTCGCCGCCCAGCCGCCCGGCGGCGTCGGACCAGACCTCGTTGCTGCGCAGCGCGCTGCGCAAGCGCCCCGCCAGCTCGACCAGCAGCCGGTCGCCGGCGGCATGGCCGAAACGGTCGTTCACTGGCTTGAAGCGGTCCAGGTCGAGGTAGCACACGGTCAGCAGGTAGCCGTCGGCGTCGGCCGCGGTCATGGCCTCGGACAGCATCTGCATCAGCCGCACGCGGTTGGGCAGCCGTGTGAGTTCGTCGAAATGCGCCTGGCGTTCGAGCCGGTCGCGCTGCTGGCGCTGTTCGGTGATGTCGGAGATGACGAGCACGTGGTAGCGCACCTTGCCGTCGGCGTCGGTGACGGTGGAGATGGTCACCTGCAAGGTGCAGGCCTCGCCGTTGCGGCGGCGCTCCACCACCTCGCCACGCCAGCGGCCGGTACTGCGCAGGCTGGACCACATCAGCAGCCGCTGCTGGCGCACCAGCGGGTCGGGCGGCGAGGGGCGCAGCATCGACGGCACGCTGCCCAGCAACTCCTGGCGCGTCGCACCCAGGATCTGCGTGTAGGCGGGGTTGACGTCGAGCACGCGCAGGTCGGCATCGGCGATGAGCAGGCCTTCGTGCAGGTGCTGGAACAGGCTCGCGGACAGACGCTGGCGCTCCTGCGCATCGTGGCGCTCGCTGCTGTCGGACAGCGTGGCGATCAGCCGCGCGGCGTGGCCGTGGTGGTCGCGTTCGGCCACCAGCAACTGCAGGTCGAGCCAGCGCCAGCCCCCGTCGGCCTGGATGCGCAGTTCGCGCTGGGCACGCGACTGCGCGCCGCCGCGCAGATGGTCCAGTGCCGTTTGCAACTCGGCCCGGTCGTCATCGTGCACGCGCGCCAGCCACGACGACAGCGAGGTCGAGGCATCGCCACTGAGCTGATGCCACTGGGGCGAGGTGCGGCCTTCGTCGCGCCCCAGCACCCATTCGCCGACACCGAGCCCGGCACCTCCCAACGCCTGTAGCCAGCGCTTCTCGACGCTGAGGCTGTCCTTGGTGAGCACATGCACCACCAGCAGCGTGCCCACCAAGGCGGCGGCGTAGGCCCAGGCGGGTGCCAGCGAGTAGGGCGGCTGCAGCGCTGCGAAGGGGCCGAGCCCCAGCATGCTGGCCCAAGCCGCGCCCAGGGCCAGCGCGGCCGTGGCCGCCGATGCCAGGCCCAGCCCGGCATGCACGAGCAACGCCGACAGCAGCGCCGCCGGCAGGCAGGCCAGCGCCAGCGGCAGCACGCTGCGTTCGGCCGGCACGCCGAAGGCCGCCGCCGCGCTGGCCAGCACCGTGCCGAGCAGCAGCCAGGTCAGCGAGCGGCGCGCGGGTGCGAACGCGCGGCGCAGGGCCTCGCGATCCAGCGCCAGCAGCGGCACGGCGGCCAGCAGCGCACCGATCCAGCGCCCCAGCACGCTCAGCAGCAGCCACTGCGGCAAGGTCTCGGACACCCGCTGTCCGCCGAGCACCAGCAGCGCCATGCTGACACCGGCGCTCAGCATGGCCGCAGCCAAGCCCACGGCGAGCAGCAGGCCGACGTCGCCGCGGCGTTCCAGGTGCGGGTTGACACCTGTACGGCGCAGGCCCCAGGCGCCGAGCAAGGCGCCCATCAAGTCACCAGCGATCAGTGCCAGCAGCAGCTTGTGCGGGCTGCTCGGGTCGGCGAGCAGGGCCAGCGCACCCAGCAGCACACCGGGCAGGCTGGCCACGCCCCAGCGCAGCCACACCGCCAGCAACACGCCCAGCGGTAGCCACAGCGGGGACCATTCGGTCGACGCGTCGGACAGCAGCAGGCAGGCCTTGCCGACCAGCCCATAGGCCAGCGCGAGGATCAGCGCGCGCTGCACCCGTACCACCATGGGCGCGGTCTCGTCCGCGCGCGAGGCGCTGGCGTCGGGGCCGGGGGTGGGCGTCAAGGCAGGCTCGAATCGGCGTTTGGAGATTCGATGCTAGCCGCTGCGCAGGACGCTGCATCGCGGACATGCCCAGCCCCACAAGGTAGGGGGTCGGGCTGGCGCGGCAATCATGGCCTCGAAGATGCGGTCTGCAGATTCGAGGCTTGGATTGGGCTCAGAGGGCGAAATCGCTGATTTTCTTGCCTGAGGCCAATGCCTGCTTCAGCCACTTGGGCTGCAGCCCGCGGCCCGACCAGGTATCCCCGGTGGCCGCGTCGCGATACTTGGGCGCGACTTTGGCGCCGGTGCGCTTGACGGCTGTCGATTTGGCGGACAGATCCGCCAGCGTCAAACCATGTTCGGCCATCAGGGCACGTACCTGGGCCAACGCGCCGGCGCGTTCGGCACGCTGCGCCTCGGCGATCTGCTGCTCGATGGCGGCCTTCTGGGCCAGTAACTCGCTGACAGATGCCATATCGATTATCTCCAAGGAGGCAGGATGAGAGTTCAAATATAACATCCTGCAGCGGGATACTGGCAACGGAAATATCAGGACTGTCCGTGAGCGAGATACTGAAAGGAAGGGAACTCAGGCAGAAGGCGGCGGCACGAAGCCGGCAGGCTGCTCGGCACCGCCGCCGAAGAAGAACTGCTCCATCTGACGCGCCAGATACTGTCGTGCACGCGCATCGGCCAGATTCAGCCGGTTCTCGTTGACCAGCATCGTCTGGTGCTTCTTCCAGGCGTCGAAGGCTTCCTTGCTGACGTTGTCGTAGATGCGCTTGCCCAGTTCGCCCGGGTAGGGCGAGAAATCCAGGCCTGGGGCTTCCTTCTTCAGATAAACACATTGCACCATTCGTGCCATCGTCACACTCCTGTAGGTCGAAAATTCCCCGGCCTCAACCGAGCTTCTTGACCAGCACCACCGAGCGCCGGTCCCAGTTGTATTTTCTCTTGCGCGCGTCGGGCAGGTAGTCCGGATCGACCTGCACGAACCCGCGTTTGATGAACCAATGCATCGTGCGCGTGCTCAGCACGAATATGCTGCCCAGCCCCATCGATTTGGCGCGCTGTTCGATGCGCTTCAATATGCGCTCGCCGTCGCCCTGGCCCTGCACCTGTGACGATACCGTTAGCGCAGCCATTTCACCGCTGCGTGCCTCGGGGTAGGGGTATAGCGCGGCACAGCCGAAAATGATGCCGTCGTGCTCGATGACGGTGTAGTTGGCGATATCGCGCTCGATTTCCGTGCGCTCGCGCCGCACCAGCGTGCCGTCGCGCTCGAAGGGTTCGATCAATTGCAGGATGCCGCCGACATCGTCAGCCGTGGCCTCGCGCAGGCTTTCCAGCTTTTCGTCGACGACCATGGTGCCGATGCCGTCGTGCGTGAACACCTCCAGCAGCAGCGCGCCGTCGGTGGCGAAGGGCAGGATGTGCGAGCGTTCGACGCCGCCCTCGCAGGCGCGCACGCAATGCTGCAGGTAGAAGGCGGTGTCGCTGGGCTGGGTCGGCGCCGGCAGGTTGGCCAGCATGCGCCTGGCATCGGCCAGCGCCAGCTCGGTGTCGATCGCGGCCTCGGCATCCTGCGGGTTCTCGCGGATGCCCGGCACCTCGGTCAGGAACAGCAGCTTGTCGGCGCGCAGCGCGATGGCCGTGCTGGTGGCCACGTCTTCCATCGTCAGGTTGAAGGCCTCGCCGGTGGGCGAGAAGCCGAAGGGACTGAGCAGTACCAGCGCGCCGATGTCGATGGCGCGGCGGATGCCCGCGGCATCGACGCGGCGCACCAGCCCGCTGTGCATGAAGTCGACGCCGTCGACGATGCCGACCGGCCGCGCGGTGAGGAAGTTGCCGGACACCATGCGTACCGTCGAATTGGCCATCGGCGTGTTCGGCAGGCCCTGCGAGAACGCGGCCTCGATCTCGAAGCGCAGCTGGCCGGCCGCTTCCTGCGCGGCATCGAGCGCAACCGCGTCGGTGACGCGCAGCCCATGGCTGAAGCGCGACACATGGCCCTTGGCGGCGAGCTGCTCGTTCACCTGCGGTCTGAAGCCGTGCACCAGCACCAGCTTGATGCCCATCGAATGCAGGATCGCCAGGTCCTGCACGAAGGCGTTCAGCTTGCCCGCGGCGATCAGCTCGCCGGCCATCGCCACCACGAAGGTCTTGCCGCGGTAGGCGTGCATGTAGGGCGCGACCGAGCGGAACCAGGGCACGAAGGTGTGGGGAAAGACGAGGTGCATGAAGGGCTCGTTGCGGGACCGGCGGCATTGTGCCGCAGCGCTGCGCGCGGGCACCACGGCGTGGGCTTCGTCGTTTCGGCGCAAAGCCGGCGAACCGATCGCCACGCCGCGAGGGATTGACCTGCCGCTGCGGCAGGCCGACGATGCCGCCTCCACCACCCACCGACGAGGAGCTTTTCATGGACCCGTTCCAGACCGTTGGTGCCGTCAGCTGGACCGAGCTGAGCACCCCCGATCCCGCCGCCGCGCAGGCCTTCTACGCCGCGCTGTTCGGCTGGCGCTTCGAGGCGATGCCCATGGCCGAAGGCAGCTACCACGTGATCAAGGTCGGCGAAGACGCCGCCATCGGCGGCATCATGGCCACGTCGGCCGAGGCCAAGGGCATGCCGCCGATGTGGGGCAGCTACGTGACCGTGGCCGACTGCGACGCCACGGCCGCGAAGTGCAGCTCGCTCGGCGGCAAGGTCTGCGTGGGTCCGATGGACATTCCGAACGTCGGCCGCTTCGCGATGCTGCAGGACCCGCAGGGCGCGACGATCTGCGCCATCGCCTACGCGCCGCGCGCAGCCTGAGCTTCGGGACGGCGCGGATAATCCGCGGCCCGTGAAAAATGCCCGCACCGCCACCCCGATTCCGCCGATCGAGTTCCCCGAGTCGCTGCCGGTCAGCGCTCGCCGGGACGAGATCGCGCAGGCGCTGCGCGCGCACCCGGTGGTGGTGGTCTGCGGCGAAACCGGCTCGGGCAAGACCACGCAGCTGCCGAAGATCGCGCTGCAGCTCGGCCGCGGCCAGGGCCTGATCGGCCATACGCAGCCGCGACGCATCGCGGCCAGTTCGGTCGCGAAACGCATCGCGCAGGAGCTGAACTCGCCGCTGGGCGAGGTGGTCGGCTTCAAGGTGCGCTTCCAGGACCGGCTGCAGCCGGGCGCCTCGGTCAAGCTGATGACCGACGGCATCCTGCTCGCCGAGACACAGAGCGACCCGCTGCTGCGTGCCTACCACACGCTGATCATCGACGAGGCGCACGAGCGCAGCCTGAACATCGATTTCCTGCTCGGCCATCTGCGGCAGATCCTGCCCCGGCGGCCGGAGCTGAAGGTGGTGGTGACCTCGGCCACCATCGACGCCGATCGTTTTGCGCAGCACTTTGCCGGCGCTTCGGGGCCGGCGCCGGTGATCATGGTGTCAGGGCGCCTGTTCCCGGTGGAGCAGCGCTGGCGGCCTTTCCAGGAACGCCGGGACCACGGCCTCGACGACGCCATCGCCGATGCGGTGGACGAGCTGTGGCGCGACGGCGGCCCCGGCGACATCCTGGTCTTCCTGCCCGGCGAGCGCGAGATCCGCGAGGCCGCCGACCACCTGCGCAAGCACCTGGCGCAGGCGCAGAAGGGCGGGCCGGCCGCCGAGATCCTGCCGCTGTTCGCGCGCCTGAGCCAGCAGGAGCAGGAGCGTGTCTTCGAAGCCGGCGGCGGCCGGCGCATCGTGCTGGCCACCAACGTGGCCGAGACCTCGCTCACCGTGCCCGGCATCCGCTATGTCATCGACAGCGGGCTGGCGCGCATCAAGCGCTACAGCTACCGCAGCAAGGTCGAGCAGCTGCAGGTGGAGACCATCAGCCAGGCCGCGGCCCAGCAGCGTGCCGGCCGCTGCGGCCGCGTGGCCAACGGCATCTGCATCCGCCTGTACGACGAGGCTGATTTCGCGCAGCGGCCGCGCTTCACCGACCCGGAGATCCTGCGTTCGTCGCTGGCCGGCGTGATCCTGCGCATGAAGTCGCTGCGGCTGGGGTCGGTGGAGGAGTTTCCCTTCCTCGAAGCCCCGCCGAAGAAGGCCATCGCCGACGGCTACGCG
>CAYUPF010000114.1:0-2287 GCA_964446545.1 uncultured Rubrivivax sp. | reverse complement strand
GCCGGCAGCGACAGCCACAAGCTGTCCAACCGCCAGCAGGAGCAGCGCCTGCGCGACAGCTTCGTCAACGTGCGCCGCGTGCGCGAATGGCGCGACATCCACAGCCAACTGCACACCGTGGTGGCCGAGCATGGCTGGCGGCTGAACGGCTTGCCCGCCACCTACGAGCAGATCCACCTGGCCATGCTGGCCGGGCTGCTGGGCAACATCGGCTTGAAGAGCGACGACGACGAGTGGTACCTCGGCGCGCGCGGCATCAAGTTCTGGCGCCACCCCGGCGCGCACCTGAGCAAGAAGCCCGGCCGCTGGCTGGTGGCGGCCGAGCTGGTGGAAACGACGCGGCTGTACGGCCGAGGGCTGGCCGCCATCGAGCCGCAGTGGTTGCCCGGCATCGCAGGACACCTGCTGAAGACACAGCTGCTGGAGCCGCACTGGGAGAAGAAGGCGGCCGAGGTCATCGCGCTGGAACGGGCCACGCTCTACGGCATCGTCATCTACAGCAACCGGCGGGTGAACTTCGGCAATGTCGACCCGGCCGCGGCGCGCGAGATCTTCATCCGTGAGGCGCTGGTCGGCGGCGAGTGGGAGACGAAGCTGCCCTTCCTGGCGCACAACCGCAAGCTGATCAAGCAGGTGGAGGAGCTGGAGCACAAGAGCCGCCGCCAGGACGTGCTGGTCGACGACGAGCTGATCTTCGCCTTCTACGACCAGCAGCTGCCGCACGACCTGTGCTCGGGTGCGAGCCTGGAGCGCTGGTACCGCGACGAGGTGAAGAAGCAGCCGCGCCTGCTGATGCTGACGCGCGACGAGCTGATGCGCCACGAGGCGGCCGGCATCACCACCGCGGCCTTCCCGAAGACGCTGCGCCTGGGCGGCATCGATTGCGAGGCCAGCTACCTGCACGAACCTGGCGATCCGAAGGACGGCGTCACCGTCACCGTGCCGATCTACGCGCTCAACCAGGTCAGCGAGGAGCGCTGCGAATGGCTGGTGCCCGGCATGCTGAAGGACAAGGTGCTGGCGCTGCTGAAGACGCTGCACCAGCGGCCGCGCTCGCGGCTGGTGCCGCTGCCGGCCTACGCCGACGAATTTGTCGCCGGCACGCCCTTCGCGCAGGGCGCGCTGCTGGATGCGCTGCTGAAGGCGGTGCGCGAGCGCACGCAGCTGGCGGTGCAGCGCAACGACTTCAAGCTCGAGCAGCTGCAGCCGCACCTGTTGATGAACTTGCGCATCGTCGACGAGCATGGCCGGCAGCTCGGCACCGGCCGCAACCTGGCCACCCTCAAGGCTGAACTCGGCGGCCTGGCGCGCACGGCCTTCCAGGCGCTGGCGGCATTGAAGCTGCCGGCCGCAGCGCCGTCGCCGGCGGCGCCGGCCGACGGGCCGGTGCGCGGCGTCAAGGCGCAGCTCGCGCCCCGTGCCACGCCAGCCGTGGAAGCGGCGCGCCATACCGCCTGGAGCTTCGGCGAGCTGCCCGAGCTGATGGAGATCCGCCGCGGCGCGCAGCGCCTGGTCGGCTTCCCGGCGCTGGTGGACTGCGGCGACGGCGTCGAGATCGAGGTCTTCGACGAGCCCGAGATGGCGGCCTCCAGGCACCGCGCCGGCCTGCGCCGGCTGGTGGCGCTGCAGATCAAGGAGCCGCTGAAGTACCTGGAGAAGAACATCCCCGATCTGCAGAAGATGGCCGCGGCCTACATGAGCCTGGGCACGCTGGAGGAACTGCGCGAGCAGATCATCGCGCTCGCCCTGGACCGCGCCTTCCTGGCCGAGCCGCTGCCCACCGACGAGGCCGGCTTCAAGCGCCGCGTCGACGAAGGGCGCTCGCGGCTGACCCTGATCGCACAGGAGGTGGCACGCCTGGCCGGCCAGCTGCTGGCCGAGTACGGCAGCGCCCAGCGCAAGCTCAAGGACAGCCGCCCATCGAAGGACGTGGCCGAGGACATCCAGGCCCAGCTGCAGCGGCTGATGCCCAAGCGCTTCATGCTCGCCGCGCCCTACGCGCAGCTGCAGCACGTGGTGCGCTACCTGAAGGCGGTGACGCTGCGGCTGGACAAGCTGAAGGCCGACCCGGCCCGCGACGCGGTGCGCCTGGCCGAACTGCGGCCGCTGGAGCAGCGCTGGCTGCGCCGACTGAGCGAGCTCAAGGGCAGCGGCGACGCGCGGCTCGACGAGTACCGCTGGCTGCTGGAGGAACTGCGCGTCAGCCTGTTCGCGCAGGAGCTGCGCACGCCGCAGCCGGTGAGCGCGAAGCGGCTGGATCGAGCGTGGGCCCAGCTCGTGAGCTGAG
>CAYUPF010000113.1:0-13521 GCA_964446545.1 uncultured Rubrivivax sp. | reverse complement strand
GAGCATGAGCATGCATCATATGACATGGCGCTGCCATGCCGGTTCCGCGCACCGCGCCGGCGTGGGCGGCGGCCGACGGGCGACAACCCTGAGCGCGCAGCAGTCATCGGCCGATGGCTTGCAGATGCGTTTGCGCACGCCTAGCATTCCGTCTGCATGCCGTCCAGCAGCGCTCGGCGCAGGCCAGCAGGCCATCGGAAGTCGCTGACCGCACCCGCCTCGTCGCCGCGCGCCGCTGCGCCAGACATGCGTTGACTTCTTCACGCAGGAGGTTGCAATGGACCATGTCATGGAACGCCCGAGCGCGGCAACGGACATGCCGCAAGTTCGCAGTGTCGAGCTTGCCCGGCCGATCGAGTGGTTGCGGCGGGGCTACGCGGATCTGGCAGTCTCGCGCGCCCCCAGTCTGGGCATCGGCGCGTTTGTCGCCGGCTTCGGCGTGGTGCTGCTGGCCCTGGCCTGGGGTGCGTCCTATCTGGTGCCGGCGCTGATCGGCGGCTTCTTGCTGGTGGCGCCGTTCGCGGCCATCGGCCTGTATGCGATCTCGGAGCAGATCGAGACGAAGCGGCCTGTCGATCTGGCGTGGGCCCTGTTCGCCTGGCGCCGCAATGCCGGTTCGATCGCGCTGTTCGGGCTGATGCTGACGCTGTCGCTCATCCTGTGGGAGCGTATCGCGGCCATCGTTTTCGCGTTGAGCTATGGCGGCACGGCCCCCAACCTGTCGGCCGTCATGAGCGACGTGCTCTTCTCGGGCAACTACCTGCCGCTGACGCTGGCGTTCATGGCAGCCGGTGCGCTGTTCGCGGCCATGGTGTTCACGCTGTCGGTGGTCACCGCCCCGTTGCTGCTGGATCGGCCGGTGGATGTCGTCACCGCGGCGCTGACGAGCATGCGTTGCTGCCTGCACAACCCCGGCGCGATGCTGCTGTGGGCGGCGCTCATTGCCGGCCTGACCCTGATCGGCTTTGCCACGTTCATGGTAGGTCTGATCGTCATCTTCCCCTGGCTCGGGCACGCCACCTGGCACGCCTACCGGGACCTGGTGCGCTGATGTGAGGCCGCGGCCGCGTCAGTGAATGCGCAGGTCGCTGAAGCGGCCGTGCAGCGCCGGGCGCATGAGCACCTGGAACTGGCGGCGCGTCAGCTTGAGCAACCGCTCGTGGTCGCCGCACTCCAGATACACCACGTCGTTGAGTTCGAGTTCGTCGTCGACCCAGGTCTGCAGGCCCCAGACCATGCCGAGCGCCGGCACCGCGCCGCGATCGCAATCCGGGAACAGCGCGGCAACGCGCTGCTCGTCGGCCAGCCGCAGGTGGCGCCGGCCGAGCAGTTCCGATAGCCGGCCCAGGCGCACGTAGCGGTCGCCCGGCACGACCGCCATCACACAGCCCGCGTCGTCCTCGACGATCACCGCCTTGGCCAGTTGATGCAGCGGCACGCGCGCCGTGCGTGCCGTCTGCGAGCTGCCGCGGCTGTGCCGGTGCTCGCAGACCTCGTAGCTCGCATCGCACCGGGACAAGTAGTCCGACAGGCGCATGGGCAGATACACGGCAAGCTCACAGTGCCGCCAGTAGATGGTCGGCGAGCAGCAGCGCGAAGATCGCGGCCAAATAGAAAATCGAGAAGCGGAACGTGGCCAGCGCCAGGCGGCTGTCGCGTCGCAAGCGCCACGCCAATGCCACGAAGCGGGCGCCGAGCAGCAAGGCGCCGAGCAGGTAGGGCAGGCCCGACATGCCGATCGCGGCGGGCAGCAGCGACACCAGCCACAGCGCGACGCTGTACTGCGCGATGCGCTCGGCCGTGTGCGGCACGCCGCGCACCACCGGCAGCATCGGCACGCCGGCGCGGGCATAGTCGTCACGGCGGTGGATCGCCAGCGCCCAGAAATGCGGTGGTGTCCAGATCAGGATGATGAGAAACAGCACCAGCGCCCCCGGATCGACCTGCCCGGTCACGGCGACCCAACCGAGCAACGGCGGCGCGGCGCCGGCGGCCCCGCCGATGACGATGTTCTGCGGCGTGCGCGGCTTCAGCACCAGGCTGTAGATCACGGCATAGCCGACCAGCGAAGCCAGCGTCAGCGCCGTGCACAGGGCATTCGTCGCCCACAGCAGCAGCGACGCCCCCGCCAGGCTGAGCGCGGCGGCGAACACCGAGGCGCGCACCGCATCCAGCGCGCCCCGCGGCAGCGGCCGGCCGCGCGTGCGCTGCATCAGCACGTCGATGCGCCGGTCGATCACATGGTTGAGAGCGGCCGCGCCGGCCGCCACCAGGCCGATGCCCGACACGCCGAAGACCAGCACCCGCCACGCAGGCAGCTGCGGCGTAGCCAAGACCATGCCGACGGCGACGGTGAACATCATCAATGCGACCACGCGCGGCTTCACCAGTTCGAGGTAGCTGCGCCACGAAGCGGCCGCGTCGCCCCGCGGCACGGCAGCGGCAATGGCGGGCAGCTCGATCACGGCGCGGCTCTCAGCGGAAGAAGAGCAGTCGCGTCAAGTGCACATGGCCGGCCTCCGACGCCATCAGGCCGACGAGCACCAGCAAGGCCAGCGGTGGCAGCAGGATGGCGTAGATCAGCGCCAGCCGTTCCCAGGCCAGATGCATGAACACGGCCACGATCAGGCCGGCCTTGAGCATCATGAAGGCCAGGATCAGGCCCCAGCGCCACAGGCCCTGCAGGTGGAAGTAGTCGACGGCGTAGGACAGCGCGCTGAGCACGAAGAGCAGCGCCCAGATCTTCAGGTACAGGCTGATCGGATGCTGTTGCTGGCCGGCGGTCGTGTCCATGGGTTCACCACAGGTAGAAGAGGGCGAAGATGAAGACCCACACCAGGTCGACGAAGTGCCAGTACAGGCCGGCGATCTCGACGATCTGGTAGTTGCCCGTGTGCTCGTAGCGCCCGCGCTGCAGGCGCAGCGCGACGACGACCAGGTAGATCACCCCGGCCGTGACATGCAGGCCATGGAAACCGGTGATCATGAAGAAGGTCGATCCGAACTGTGCCGCGCCCATCGGGTTGCCCCAGGGGCGCACGCCTTCGGCGATGAGCTTGCTCCATTCGAAGGCCTGCATGCCGACGAACAGCGCGCCGAAGGCCGCGGTGACGAACATCAGACGCGCCGCATTGACGCGGTCGCGCCGATACGCGCAGTTGACGGCCATCGCCATCGTGCCGCTGCTGCTGATGAGCACGAAGGTCATGATGGCGATGAGCAGCAGCGGTACCGACGTGCCGCCGATCTGCAGCGCGAAGACTTCGCTCGGATTCGGCCAGGGCACGGTGGTCGACATGCGCACCGTCATGTAGCCGGTGAGGAAGGAGCCGAAGATGAAGGTGTCGCTGAGCAGGAAGATCCACATCATCGCCTTGCCCCAGGCGACGTGGAATGCCTGGCGGTCGGACGACCAGTCGGCGACCAGTCCACGCAGGCCCGGCGGCGCGATCGAGGCCGGGCGAGCGAGCAGCGGTGCGCTGTCCATGGCGGTCGATCAGGCGGTGCCGCAGATGAAGCGCACGACCTCGGGCGTCAGCCAGCCCAGCGCCGCGAACAGCACGATCCAGACGGCGAAGAGCAGATGCCAGTAGCGTGCGCACAGCGTGATCTGCAGCGCCAGGCGGCGCGCTTCGGCCTGCGGCGATGCGGCGGCCTGGGCCACGGCCCCCCAGGCCAGCAGGCCGCCGATCACATGCAGGCCATGCAGCGCGGTCAGCACGTAGAAGAAACTTGCCGCCGGGTTGGCCGACAGCCCCACCCGCTGGTCGAGCAGCGCCTGCCAGGCCCACAGCTGCGACGCGAGAAAGGCCATGGCCGCCGCACCGCCCGCCAGCAGCAGGCGCCGCGCGCGCGCGCGGTGCAGCGTGCGCGCGGCGATGGCGGCGCGCTGCATGGCCACACTGCCCGCCAGCAACAGCGCCGTGCTCGACCAGAGCTGGCTTGGCACCGCGAGCGGCGTCCAGTCGTCCGTGTCCATGCGCATGGCATAGGCGGCAAGGAACAGCGTGAACAGCGTGGCGACCACGGCCATGAACAGCCACAACCCGGTCTCGGCGGCGCGGTCCGAGGCGCCGCCGCGGTCCCAGGGGCGAAGCGCGGTGCTGTTCATCGGCGCACCGCCTCGCTGGCCGCGGCCGGTGTCGACGGCGGCTGCGGCTCGATGCCGCCGTCCTGCGGCGGCGCATTCTGCGCGATGAAGTCCTGCGGCGCATCCGGCACGCTGTAGGCGTAGGCCCAGCGATAGGCCACCGGCAAGTTCGCCCCCCAGTTGCCATGCCGCGGCGGCACGTGCGGCGTGGCCCATTCCAGCGACGCGGCGCGCCAAGGGTTGCTGCCGGCCGGGCGCCCACGCAGCGCGCTCCATACGAGGTTGTAGACGAACACCAGCTGCGCCGCGCCGACGAACAGCGCGACCACGGTGATGAAGGCGTTCAGCGCGTGCGCCGACGCGGGAATGAAGTCGTAGTTCGCATAGTCGTGGTAGCGCCGCGGCATGCCGAGCACGCCCAGATAGTGCATCGGGAAGTAGATCAGGTAGGTGCCGATGAAGGTCACCCAGAAATGAAAGCGCCCGAGCCGCTCGTCGAGCATGCGCCCGGTGATGCAGGGGAACCAATGCGTGATGCCGCCGAACACCACCAGCAACGGCGCCACGCCCATCACCATGTGGAAATGCGCGACGACGAAATAGGTGCCCGACAGCGGAATGTCGACGCTGACGTTGCCGAGGAACAGCCCGGTCAGCCCGCCGGCCAGGAAGGTCAGGATGAAGGCCAGCGTGAACAGCATCGGCACCGTCAGGTGTATGTCGCCGCGCCACAGCGTGAGCACCCAGTTGTAGACCTTGATCGCGGTGGGTACCGCGATGATCAGCGTGCTGGTGGCGAAGAAGAAGCCGAACCACGGATTCATGCCGCTGACGAACATGTGATGCGCCCAGACGACGAAGCTCAGGCCGCCGATGATGACGATCGCCCAGACCATCGTGCGGTAGCCGAAGATCGCCTTGCGCGCGTGCACGCTGATCAGGTCCGAGACGATGCCGAACGCCGGCAGCGCGACGATGTAGACCTCGGGGTGGCCGAAGAACCAGAACAGGTGCTGGAACAGCAGCGGGCTGCCGCCCTTGTAGTCCGTGGCCTGGCCCATCGACAGCAGCGCCGGCATGAAGAAGCTGGTGCCCAGCGTCTTGTCGAGCAGCATCATCACGCCGCTGACGAACAGCGCCGGAAAGGCCAGCAGCGCCAGGATCGTGGCGACGAAGATGCCCCACACCGACAGCGGCATGCGCAGCAGCGTCATGCCTTCGCAACGCGCCTGCAGCACCGTGGTGACGTAGTTCAGGCCG
Source organism: uncultured Rubrivivax sp. (assembly GCA_964446545.1). Lineage (GTDB taxonomy): Bacteria > Pseudomonadota > Gammaproteobacteria > Burkholderiales > Burkholderiaceae_C > Rubrivivax. Next base: position 8,171 of record CAYUPF010000113.1, on the reverse strand, counting down.
CCCATCGTCGTGGCGACGATGAAGATCAGCAGCGAGACGAGCATCAAGACGATGCCCCCGTCGTGTCCGGGCGTGCCCGGCAGGATCGCCTGCGGCGGATACAGCGTCCAACCGGCGCCGGTGGCGCCGCCGGGCACGAAGAAGCTGGCCATCAGCACCAGCACCGACAGCAGGTAGACCCAGAAGCTCAGCATGTTCATGTACGGGAACACCATGTCGCGCGCGCCGATCATCAGCGGGATCAGGTAGTTGCCGAAGCCGCCGAGAAACAGCGCCGTCAGCAGGTAGATCACCATGATCATTCCGTGCATCGTCACGAACTGGTAGTAGCGTTCGGCGTCGATGAACTCGAACACGCCTGGAAAGCCGATCTGCAGGCGCATCAGGTTGGACAGCAGCAGCCCTATCAAGCCGACGGCGATGGCGGTGCCGGCGTACTGCACGGCAATGACCTTGTGGTCCTGGCTCCAGACATAGCGCGTGAAGAAGCTCTTCGGCGCGTCATCGTGGGCTGCGGTGTCGACGAGTGCCATCGGTGTTCCCTGCTCGAGTCTCAGCGCCGCGCCGGCGTGTCGCTCTGCGCGATGATGTAGGCGACCAATGCGTCCAGTTCGTCGCCGGCGAGTTCGATCTGCGGCATCACCGGCGGGAAGCCCTTGACGTTGCGCGCCTTCGGGTCGCGGATGAAGCCGCGCAGGTAGGCCTCGTCGACCAGCGCGGTGGAGCCATCGACAAAGGTCTCCGTCTTGCCGAAAAGGCCCTTCCACGTCGGGCCGACGCCGGGGCGGCCATCGACCGTGTGGCAGGCCACGCAACCCTTGGACTGCGCGAGCGCGCGGCCGCGTTCGAGCAGATCTGCCGCCGATCCCGGCGCCTCGGCCGGCGCCTTGACCAGCGTCATCGCGAAGGTCGGCTGCTGCCGCAGCCAGGCCTGATAGGCGGCGGCGTCGTCGACCACGACAAAACCGCGCATCGCCGGATGCCCGACGCCGCACAGCTGGGCGCACATCGCCTCGAAGCGCCCTGGACGCGTCGGCGTGAACCAGAACCAGCTGACCTGGCCCGGCACGATGTTCATGCGCGCGCGAAAATTCGGCACGAAAAAGTCGTGCAGCACATCGTGCGAGCGCATCAACACCTTGACCGGATGGCCGAGCGGCAGGTGGACTTCGTTGGCGCTGACGAGCACGTCGTCCTGCGCCTTGGGATCGGAGGGGTCGAGCCCGAAGGGGTTGTCGCCGGACACGAAGCGCACATCGCTTCCGCCCAGCGCCCCGTCCGCGCCGGGCAGGCGGAATCGCCACTGCCATTGCTGGGCCAGAACCTCGAGCTGCGTGGCCTCTCGCGGCGGATCGACAAAACGCGCGTAGACCACCAGGCCCGGCGCCAGCAACGCAACGATGCCGATCGTCGTGACGCCGATCAGCCAGAGCTCGAGCCGCTTGTTCTCCGGCTCGTAGGCGGCACGCGCATCGCGCCGGTGGCGGAAGCGCCACAGCGTGTAGACGACGAAAAGGTTGATGACGACGAAGAAGACGCCGGTGACGATCACGGTGATCGTCATCGTGTCGTCCATCGCCCCCCAGTTCGAGGCCAGCGGGGTCGACCACCACGGCGTGACCACATGGAAGATCACCGACGCGGCGACGATCAACAGCAGTGCAATCGCGATGGCCATGGCCGGACTAGCTCCAGCCGGTGAAGCACGAACCGGCCCATGCCCTCATCGGACCCTGGGCTTGCGCTGGCTGCCGCTGGGTTCCAAGTTGCATTGCACCCTCCGAGGGTGGCCCACCACCGCGTCGGCGGTGGCGCCTCAGGGGAAAGCCGGTATGTTCGGTTCGACACCCTCCAGATGGGCTTCGGGATGCAGCGCCTGCAGGCGCGCCTCGACTTCCTCGACACGCCCGCGGGGCACATCGACCATCAGCAGGATCTGCCCCTCTTCGATCGCCTTCTCGAAGCGCACGAGCCGCTTGCTGGGCGTCGAGATGCCGATCATGCTCGATGCCCAGGCGCCGAAGATCGCACCGACGATGGCCAGCACGACAGCCAGGCCCCATTGCGGGGGGTCACCTGTAATCGGATAGAACCAGGCCAGCCAAGTGCCGGCGGCGGCGCCCGCGACGCAACCTACGAGCAGGCCCACCTGGGCCGCCCGGACCACGTCCGAGGTCTGCAGCACGTTGGCCGGGTGCAGGTCCGACAGGTCCGTGCTCTCGCGGGCGACGAAGTGGATGTGCGGCTCGTCGATGCGCGCCAGCAGCATGTCGTTCATCGTGCGGCGAGCGCTCGCCACATTGGGTAGAAGCCAATAGATCCGCCTGCGCATACCTGCCCCCTTCGCCTTGCGGCGCGTCCAGCAATGCAAGCCTTCAAAGCCTCAGGGGTCTTTTACGCTTGTAGCCCGGGCCGGGCAAGAAAAGCCACGACGTGATGTCATGATTAGCGCGTGGCCCCGAGCCGCCGCGCAGTTCATGCCGCGTCGAAGGCCGCCTTCAGCCAGCCGATCTGCCCGCCATCGACTGCCACCACGTCGAAGCGGCAGGGCGGCAGGCCGGGCAGGCGCAGCAGGTAGTGCCGGGCGGCGCGCACGATGCGGCGCTGCTTGGTCGGCGTGACGCTGGCCAGCGCGCCGCCGTGATCGGCCGCGGCGCGCGAGCGCACCTCGACGAAGACCAGCGTGCCGTCGCGCTCGCGCAGGATCAGGTCGATTTCGGCGCCGCGCGCGTTGGGGCCACCGGCCACCCGATAATTGCGCTGCACGAGCACGAGGCCCTGGCGCTGCAGATAGGCCAGCGCGAGCGACTCGGCATCGTCACCGATCGCCTTCGTGCTGCGCCCTTCGCGGCCCCCCGCCTTGAACATCGACCCCTCCCTGCTGCAACGTGCCGCCGCCGAAGCCGCGGGCGCGCAGCAGTATCCCGCAAGCGCGCTGTATGTCGTGGCCACGCCGATCGGCAACCTGGCGGACCTGACGCTGCGCGCCATCCACGTGCTCGGGCTGGCCGATGCGGTGGCTTGCGAGGACACGCGCGTCAGCGCAGGGCTGTTGCGCCATCTGGGGCTGGACAAGCCGCTGATCGCGCTGCACCAGCACAACGAACACCAGGCGGCAGCGCTGGTGCTGCAGCGCCTGGCGCAGGGCCAGCGCGTGGCCTATGTCAGCGATGCCGGCACGCCAGCGGTGTCCGACCCCGGCGCCGCGCTGGTGGCGCAGGTGGCCGCGGCCGGCTGCCGCGTGCTGCCGATCCCTGGCGCGAGCAGCGCGCTGGCCGCGCTCAGCGTCGCCGGCGATGCGCGCAGCAGCGGCTTCGCCTTCGTCGGCTTCCTGCCGGCGCGCGGTGCCGAGCGTGCCGCGGCATTGCGCACACTGGCCGAAGGCCGCATGGCGCAGCTGCTGTTCGAGGCGCCGCACCGCATCGCCACCTTGGCCGGCGAGCTGGCCGCACTGCTGCCGCAGCGCACGCTGACCTTGTGCCGCGAACTGACCAAGCAGTTCGAGACCGTGCACACCCTGCCCGCCGCCGAACTGCCGGCCTGGCTGGCGGCCGATGCGAACCGGCTGCGCGGCGAGTTCGTGCTGGTGCTGCATGCGCCGCCGCCCGACGACAGCGCCGACACCGGACTGCCTGCCGCCGCCACCGACATGCTGACGGTGCTGCTGCGCGAACTGCCGCTGAAGCAGGCGGTGAGCCTGGCGGCCGAATTGAGCGCCGCGCCGCGCAATGCGCTGTACCAGGCGGCGTTGCGCATGAAGGCCGATGCCCCTTGATGCCCGCGGCCGGGGGGCCACTTCTACAATGAAACGACACCCTTGAGGATCCGCCCATGATCAGCCGCGAACCCACCCTCGAACGCCTGGCCATCGCACAAGCCGTACTGCTGGAACCCTTCGGGCTGAACGAGGCCGCACTGGCGCGCGCGCTGGCCACCATCGGCGAGCACCGCATCGACGACGCCGACCTGTACTTCCAGAGCACGCGCCACGAAGGCTGGAGCCTGGAGGAAGGCATCGTCAAGAGTGGCAGCTTCAGCATCGACCAGGGCGTGGGCGTGCGCGCCGTGGCCGGCGAGAAGACCGCCTTCGCCTATTCGGACGAACTGTCCGAAGCCGCGCTGCTGGATGCGGCGCGCACGGTGCGCACCATCGCCGCCGCCGGGCAGAACAAGCGCGTCAAGGTGGCCGCCAAGCCGCGCTACGCCGGCAGCCGCGTGCTCTATGCGCCCACCGACCCGATCGCCACGCTGGACAGTGCGCAGAAGGTGGCGCTGCTCGAACGCGTGGAGAAGATGGCGCGCGCCAAGGACCCGCGCGTGGTGCAGGTGATGGCCGGCCTGGCCGCCGAATACGACGTGGTGCTGGTGGCCCGCGCCGACGGCACACGCGCCGCCGACGTGCGCCCGCTGGTGCGCGTGTCGGTGACGGTGATCGCCGAGCACGGCGGCCGGCGCGAGGTGGGCACCGGCGGCGGCGGCGGACGCTTCGGGCTGGGTTACTTTCAGGACGAGTTGCTGCAGGGCTACGTCGAGCAGGCGGTGAACGCCGCGCTGACCAACCTGGAAGCCCGCCCCGCGCCCGCCGGCGAGATGAGCGTGGTGCTCGGCCCCGGCTGGCCCGGCGTGCTGCTGCACGAAGCCGTGGGCCACGGGCTGGAGGGCGACTTCAACCGCAAGGGGTCGAGCACCTTCGCCGGGCGCATCGGCCAGCGCGTCGCGGCCAAGGGCGTGACGGTGCTCGACGACGGCACCATCGCCGACCGGCGCGGCTCGCTCAACGTCGACGACGAGGGCCATGCGACGCAGCGCAACGTGCTGATCGAGGACGGCATCCTCAAGGGCTACATCCAGGATTCGATGAATGCGCGGCTGATGGGCGTCAAGCCCACCGGCAACGGCCGGCGCGAGAGCTACGCGCACGTGCCGATGCCGCGCATGACCAACACCTACATGCTGGCCGGCTCGATGGCCAAGGAAGAGATCATCGCCAGCATGAAGCGCGGGCTGTATGCCACCAACTTCGGCGGCGGGCAGGTCGACATCACCAGCGGCAAGTTCGTGTTCTCGGCCAGCGAGGCCTTCTGGGTGGAGAACGGCAAGATCGCCTACCCGGTGAAGGGCGCCACGCTCATCGGCAACGGCCCCGAGGCGATGACGCGCGTCAGCATGATCGGCAACGACCTGCAGTTGGACACCGGCGTGGGCGTGTGCGGCAAGGAAGGCCAGAGCGTGCCGGTGGGCGTGGGCCAGCCGACCTTGCGCATCGACCGGCTTACCGTCGGCGGCACCGCCTGAGCGCAGTCACGGCGTCGCCTCGCCCAGGTAGTGCGCCAGCGTGAAGCTGGCCTCGTGCGCGCCGCTGGGCTTGGCGATGCCGCTCAGGCGCAGCACCAGCGCGCCGTCCGCGTCCAGGCTGCCCTGGCAGAACACCAGGTTGCGCGTGCTGCGCAGCACCTGCAGCCGGCCTTCGATCCACGTGCCTTCGAGCGCTGGCGCGATGAAATCGCAGCTCAGGTTGACCGTGACCATGTAGCGCGACAGCCCGGTCTGCGCGCTGGAGCCCAGCACCAGCAGCATGTCGGCCAAGGTCGTCAGCATGCCGCCGTGGCAGCTGCCGCCCGGATTGCAGTGCCGGCGCTCGACGCGCAGGCCCAGGCACAGGGCCTCGCCCTCGCGCCGGCCGTACAGCGGCCCGCAGGCATCGATGTAGGGGTTGGTGCGCAGTTGCAGCGGCACGAAGCCGGCGGGGATGGACAGGCTCATGAAGTCGATGGTAGCCGGCGGCGCTGCCGCAGAATGCGCGTTGCAACTCCACCCGCACACACCATGCACTCATCCCAACATGCACTGGCCACGATCGACGCCGCGGGCATTGGCACGCTGCAGCTCACCGACGCCGGCAAGCTCAACATCGTCGGCAGCGCGGCCATCGCCGATCTGCGCCAGGCGCTGCAGCTGCTGGCCGCGCGGCCGGAACTGCGCGTGCTGGTGCTGCGCGGCAGCGGCGAACGCGCCTTCATCGGCGGCGCAGACATCGGCGAGATGGTTGGGTTGACCCCGGCCAGCGCCGAAGCCTTCATCACCCGCCTGGCCGGCCTGTGCGACGCGGTGGCGCAGATGCCGGTGCCGGTGATCGCGCGTATTCCCGGCTGGTGCCTGGGCGGCGGGCTGGAAGTGGCGCTGGCCTGCGACCTGCGCCTGTGCGACGACAGCGCGATGTTCGGCATGCCCGAGGTCAAGGTCGGCATCCCGTCGGTGATCCACGCGGCGCTGCTGCCGCGGCTGCTGGGACAGGCGCGTGCCAACTGGCTGCTGCTGTGCTGCGAGAACATCGACGCGGCGCGCGCCGAGGCCTGGGGCCTGGTGCACGAGCGCTGCGCCGTCGGCGGGCTGGACGCGCTGGTGGAGCGGCGCGCGCAGGCGCTGGCCGCCCTGCCGCCGCAGGCCTTGCGCCAGCAAAAGCGCTTGCTGCGCCATTGGCAGACCGTGCCGCTGGCGCAGGCCGTGCGCGACAGCATCGGCGAATTCGCGCAAGCCTATGCCAGCGGCGAACCGCAGGCGCTGATGGGCGAGTTCATGGCGCGCAAGGCGGCGAAGCGGCTGGGCTGAGGCCTGCGTTCGACGGTTTGCCGAGGTGTAGCATCGGCTCCGCGTCTATCGATCGACCTGAGTCACCTCGGCAAGAGGGGCGCGACGAATGTCCTCGCGACCTCCAGGTTCTGCGCAGCCAACCGCCTGATCTGCTGCGACAACGGCACCGTCAGGCTTGCCGTCTGCGCCGACAGCCAGAAGCGCTCAGCGGCCCGGGCTGCCCGCTCCCAGATCTCCGGCCTGGGGCCGATGGTGCCGATCTTGGGCTCGATGGGCGTCAGGTCCGGGTCCATGCCCCCGCCGATGGACGCATAGCGCATCGGCAGGATGTCGTAGGCCGGTGCGACGCCCAGGTACTCGCCGCCTTCGTCGATGAGCAGCGAAATATTCTCGAAGTGCCTGTCGGTGTTTCCAATGAGCTCGCTGAAGGCCGCCATGGTGTCGATGTGCCGGGCGTCGCCAGGCGACAGATACTTCGCCTGCTCGCAGCGCGCCGCGAATTCCGACCATGAGTCGCGCAGTCCGAAGAACTCGTCGTCGACCGAGCCGGCCGACAGCATGCCGATTCGACCGGTCAGCCCCACCCGGTCGAAGCGCACGACCTCAAGGAAGACGTAGTCGCCCGCGGCCAGCAGCTGCGTCGGCGCCGCCGGAACCCCGACTTCTGCCAGCGCACGCAGGGCGAGGTGCTCGAGCGGCAGCAGTTCGGCCATCCGACTGCCGAGCCTGGCGAACTTCACGATGACGTGGCCCGAGTCCTCCGCCAGGCTCAGGAACTTCGGCTGCTCGCCGCCGGCGCTCGAGCCATACGCTGCCGTCTTGAGGGCCGACGCCATCTCCACGTAGTGCGCAAGTTTCGCGGCCGCAGCAACCGGCGCCGCGGCCCGCAGCTCCATCTCCTTCTGCAGCGGCACGTCCCCGAACACCAGATTGCCCGGCAGATTCAATCCCTGGGTGAACAGGTAGGCGATCCGATGCTCGTCGCCCCAGTCCTTGAGGCTGGCAGGGAACCGATCGGCGCGGGCCGCTTCCTGGGCCAACTGACGTCCGAGGAAGCCCGATGGCGCCGCGAACGCCATATAGGGCGGCAGGCCGTCGTACAGCATGGTGACCCTGCCAGCCCGTTCCAAGGTGGCGCCACCCGCAAGGAACTCGACATCCGCGAAGGGCCGGATGTGGCCCTTGCCGAGATATCGATGAATGCGCTGGCGGGGGTTGAGCCCCATCGGCAGCTGCCGCAACAACCCGTACAGCGGCGTCCTCTGCCCTGTCACCCTGAAACTGGTCACTGTTTGTGACCGCGCTCGAATAGTTCGCGACAGCGTTGGCTGGCTGATTTCGAGGGCCGCAGTCAGTTGCGATGCCGTTCGCGGGCCCCCCGAGAGGGCACGCTCGATCTCGCGGCCCAAGTCGTCGCCAGAATAGGGTGGGGCTGACATCCGCGGGAATGTTTCATGAATAATTCGGAGAATTCTACATGAAAATATGAACGCATGACTGGTAACCGCCTCGGCACAACACGTCAAGCGCCAGCTCAGAAGTTGACACGCCCGGTGATCGCACCATCCACCACCAGATTG
>CAYUPF010000112.1:0-13758 GCA_964446545.1 uncultured Rubrivivax sp. | reverse complement strand
GTGGTGCCCGACTGCACGCACACGGTGGCGCCCTTCAGCTGCTTGGCGCTCTTCACGTTGAGCTTGGTCGGCACCATGAAGCCCTGGCCGTCGTAGTAGGTGACGGCGGCGAAGTTCAGGCCCAGCGAAGCGTCGCGCGTCAGCGTCCAGGTGGTGTTGCGCGACAGGATGTCGACCTCGCCGGACTGCAGCGCGGTGAAGCGCTGCTGCGCCGTCAGCGGCACCCACTTGACCTTCTCCGGGTCGCCCAGCGTGGCGGCGGCGATGGCGCGGCACACATCCACGTCCAGCCCGGTCCATTTGCCCTGGCTGTCGGCGGCCGAGAAGCCGGCCAGACCGGTGTTCACGCCACACACCACCTGGCCACGGGCCTTGATGGCATCGAGGGTCTTGCCGGCATGGGCCGGGGCGGCAAATACGGCCGAAAGAGCGGCGGCAATGACAAGTAGGCGCATCTGAGTTCTCCAGATCGGTTGAAGTGACCACCCGAAGGTGGTGTTGGACGCATTCAAGCAAGAACGAGGCCGTTGCCCCGGCTTCGACCGTAACTTGCACGGCCGTCGCAACGTGGCCGGACTGTGCACCGGCATGGCGAACCGGTGCAAGCCGCACAAACACCAATGCGCCGGCGCGATCCGATGAGGCCTCGCGCAGCCGCGCCTCACAGTCGGCCGCACCGCAGAAGTGCAGAATCGAAGACGATCCTCGAACCAGCACCGCAGCCGGCTTCTCGTTGCAGATTGACCGGACCCTGAAACTATTGCATGATCGATGATGTAATAAAATTACATCCAGGGTGACGATGTCTTTCGATCTCGTGCTTTTCGGCGGCACCGGCGACCTGACCTGGCGCAAGCTGATGCCGGCGCTGTTCCAGGCCTTCCGCCACGGCAAGCTGCCCGAGGGCGGGCGCATCCTGTCGGTGGCGCGCGACGAGCGCAGCGACGACGCCTACCGCGCCTTCATCAAGGAGCGCTTCGAGGACGTCGACGAGCCCAAGCGGCCCAGCGCCGAGGAGTTCGCGCGCTTCGCCGAGCTGCTGCACTACCGGCGCATGGACCTGTCGCAGCCGGCCGACTATGCCGGCCTGCGCGTATGGCTGGACACGCGCGCCGCCGACACGGTGGTGCTGTTCCTGGCCACCAGTCCGCACCTGTTCCCGGTGATCTGCGAGCAGCTCGGCGCCGCCGGGCTGAACACGCCGCGCATCCGCGTGGTGCTGGAAAAGCCGCTGGGCCACGACCTGGCCAGCGCGCAGCAGATCAACCGCGTGGTCGGCTCGGTGTTCCGCGAGGCGCAGGCGCTACGCATCGACCACTACCTGGGCAAGCCGGCGGTGCAGAACCTGTCGGCGCTGCGCTTCGGCAATGCGCTGTTCGAGCCGCTGTGGCGGCGCGAGAGCATCGCCAACATCCAGATCACGCTGGCCGAGGGCATCGGCGTGGGCACGCGCGGTGACTTCTACGACCGCACCGGCGCCTTGCGCGACATGGTGCAAAACCATGCGCTGCAGCTGCTGACGATGATCGCGATGGAACCGCCGCCGGCGGGCGACGCCGACGCGCTGCGCGACGAGAAGCTGAAGGTGCTGAAGTCGCTGAAGCCCTTCACGACCGACAGCGTGGTGCGCGACGTGGTGCGCGGCCAGTACAAGGCCGGCACGGTGGACGGCAAGCCGGTGCCGGGCTATCTGGACGAAGCCAAGGTGCAGAGCGACAGCCGCTGCGAGACCTTCGTCGCGCTGCGCACCGAGGTGCAGAACTGGCGCTGGGCCGGCGTGCCCTTCTACCTGCGCACCGGCAAGCGCCTGGCCGGGCGCGATGCGCACATCGTCGTCAACTTCCGCGGCGTGCCGCACCCGATCTTCCCGGGCGCCAACCGGGCCAACAAGCTGGTCATCAAGCTGCAGCCCGAAGATGGCCTGGAGCTGCACCTGATGGCGTCCAAGGGCAGCGGCCCCGGCGAGCTGCTGGCGCCGGTCTCGCTGGACCTGGACTTCGACAAGGCCTTCTCCAGCGAACGGGTCGGCGGCTACGAACGGCTGCTGCTCGATGCCATCGCCGGGCGGCTGAACCTGTTCGTGCGCAGCGACGAGCAGGAGCAGGCGTGGCGCTGGGTCGAGCCGATCCTCGACGCCTGGGACGCGGACCCGAGCGGCCCGCGGCCCTATGCCGCCGGCAGCTGGGGCCCGGCCGCGGCCAGCGCATTGATCGCACGCGACGGCTGCGCCTGGGCCGAGGAACAATGACAGCCCCTCGCCCCATGAGTACATGGGTCGGCCACGCGGCTGGCAGGCCGCGCGGCGCTCCAGCGGGCAGTTCCCGAGCAGTCGAGAACTGCCTGTCCGCCTACGCTCCCCCGAGGGGATCGGGCCTTGCTTGGGAGCGGCCCGGCGCGGCGGCCCGGGGTACGTGATGCTGGACCGCATCCGCGCCTGCATCTCCGCGCTGCCGCCGGCCGAGCAGCGCGTGGCCAAACTCGTGCTGGCCGATGCGCGCGGCTTTGCCAGCCTGCCGGTGGGCGAGCTGGCGGCGCGCGCCGGTGTGAGCAAGCCGACGGTGGTGCGCTTTTGCCGCAGCGTCGGCTACGACGGGCTGGCCGACTTCAAGCGCAAGCTGGCCGGCAGCGTCAACGAGGGCGTGCCCTTCGTGCACCGCGCGGTCGACGACGACGACGGCGCGGCCGACATCGTCGTCAAGGTCATCGACAACGCCGTCAGCGCGCTGCTGAAGTACCGCAATGCCGCGGCCGGCCATGCCTTCGAGCGCGCCATCGCGGCGCTGGCCGAGGCCGGGCGCCAAGGCCGGCGCATCGAGTTCTACGGCGTCGGCAATTCGGGCATCGTCGCGCAGGACGCGCAGCACAAGTTCTTCCGCCTGGGCGTCAACTGCGCCGCCATCAGCGACGGCCACGTGCAGGTGATGAGCGCGACCATGCTCAAGAGCGGCGACGTGGCGGTGATCATCAGCAATTCCGGCCGCAGCCGCGACCTGCTGGACGTGTGCGAGATCGCGCTGCGCAAGGGCGCGACGGTGGTCGTCATCAGCGCCAGCGGCTCGCCGCTGGCGCTGCAGGCGCAGGGACCGAACCGCATCCTGCTGGCGGCCGACCACCCCGAGGACCACGACCGCTACAGCCCGATGGTCTCGCGCCTGCTGCACCTGCTGATCATCGACATCCTGACCACCGGCGTCGCCTTGCGGCTGGGCAGCGGCGCGCTGCGGCCGCTGCTGCAGGAGATCAAGAAGAACCTGCGCGCCAAGCGCTACGCGACGACGTAGGCTTCAGCCGGACAGCCCCAGCAGTTCGTGCACGCCGTACAGCTGCGCCAGCTGCTGCAGCTTCGACGGCGCGCCGCGCAGCTCGAAGCCACGCCCTGCCGCCTGCGCCAGGCGCTTGGCCTGCAGCAGCAGCGCCAGCGCGGCGGTGTCGAAGGCGGTCAGCGCGGACGCGTCGATAGCCAGCGCGCCCTGGCCCGATGCCGCAGCGCTGCGCAACGCCTCCAGTGCGGCCGCGGCGCCGTCGAGTGTCAGCGTGGGCGGCAGCTTCATTCAGCTTTTGGACGTGCCCTTGTTCCGCTGTGCGAGGTAGTTGATCAGGCCATCGATGCCGCCGGCGCTGATCTGCTGGGTGAAGACGGTGCGGTAGTTCTCCACCAGCCAGGAGCCGAGCACGTTGACGTTGTAGATCTTCCAGTGGCCCGTGCTCTTTTCCAGCCGATACGCCAGCTGCAGCGGTTCGCTTCCGCCCACGACCAGGGTGCGCACCTCCACCTCCGAGTCCGACAACTTGAGGGTCGGCGGCTTGACTTCCACGGTCTGGTTCCTCACCTGGGTCAACGCCCCGGAGTAGCTGCGCACGAGCAAGACCTTGAACTCCTCCTGCAAGCGTTGCTGTTGATCGGCGCTGGCATCGTTCCAGCGCCGGCCCACCGCGTTCTTCGTCATCAGCTGGAAGTTGACCAGCGGCATGACCTTGGTGTCGACCAGGGCGATGATCCGGCTCACGTCGCCGGCCTGGATGGCCTTGTCGGCCTTGACGGTGTCGATGACCTCCACCGAGACCTGCCGGATCAGCTCGTCGGGCGCGGTATCGGCGCGGGCCGGCGCGGCGGCGGCGAAAGCCAGCGCAAGCAGCAGCATCCAGCGGTACATCATCTTCATGGGCCTCGGGTAATCGTCAGGGGCCGACACGATAACGCCACACGGGCAACAGCCCGTGCCCGGGGTCATTGGCCGGGCGGGGTGGCGGGCGGCTCGAGCTCATAGTCGTCCGGCGGATTGCCGTCGTAGATCAGGCGCAGCCGCCGCGCCAGGAAGGCGTCGCGCACGAAGCTGTACTTGTCCAGCGCGATCGTGTCCAGCAGTTGCGACGCGCCCATCAGCTGCGAGCGCGCGTCCAGAATCTGCACCACCGTGGTCACCGGCCGGAACGAGCCCTGGTTGATGGCATAGGCCGGCGTCGCCGCGATGTCCAGCGGCAGACCGAGCGCATCGCGCACCGTGGACGGGCCGAAGAAGGGCAGCATCAGGAAGTTGCCCGGTGGCACGCCCCACACCGCCAGGGTCTGGCCGAAGTCCTCGGGCGTGCGCTCGATGCCCAGCTCGGTGGCCAGGTCGAGGATGCCGGCCAGGCCGTAGACGGTGTTCCAGGCAAAGCGAAAGCTCATCGCGATGGACTGTTCGACCTTGCCCTGCAGCAGGTTGTTGACGGCGGACCACAGGTCTTCGAAGTTGTTGAAGAAGTTGGTCACGCCGCGGCGCACCAGCGACGGCACCAGCGTGACGTAGGCCGAGGTCCACGGGTAGATCAGCCCGGCATCCAGGTCCTGGTTGAAGGCGAAGATCGCGCGGTTGAAAGGCTCCCAGGGGTCGGCAACCAGGCCCTGGGGCTCGGCATCGATCTGCGCGGACGCGTCGTCGTTCGGCGCCGCCACCGTGGCGCAGCCGCCGCTCAACAGCAGTGCGGTCAGCACGCCGCCCGCGATCCATCGGCTCACTGCTTCGCCCCCGCATCGCCGGCCTCGGCGGCCTTGTTGAACAGCATCTGGCCGATCAGGTTCTCCAGCACCAGCGCCGATTGCGTCTGCGTGATGGTGGCACCGGGTGCGAAGTTGGCGTCGGCCGCGCCGGGCTCCAGGCCCACGTACTGGTCGCCGAGCAGGCCCGAGGTCAGGATCTTGGCCGAGCTGTCCTTCGGGAACTGGAAGCCGCGGCGAATGTCCATGCTGACCACGCCCTGGAAGGTCTTGTCGTCGAGCGTGATGCCGGTGACGCGGCCGACGGTGACGCCGGCACTGCGCACCGGCGCACGCACCTTGAGCCCGCCGATGTTGTCGAAACGAGCCGTCAACGGGTAGGTGGCCTCGGTGCTGAAGCTAGTCAAGTTGGCGGCCTTGAGCGCCAGGAACAGCAGCGCCGCCATGCCCAGCAGCACGAACACGCCGACCAGGACCTCAGTGGATTTGTTCGACATTCGGTTCAGCCAGAGGATCAATCACATGACAAGCTCCGCCAAGCGGCCGCCGTGGATCCGGCTTTGCCGGGCCGCCAGCGGCGCCCCCTTGAGGGGGAGCGCCGAAGGCGCTGCGGGGGTGGTTCAAATTCATGGGGTTGAGAACATCAGTGCGGTAAGGATGAAGTCCATGCTGAGCACGGACAGCGAGGCGACGACGACCGAGCGCGTGGTGGCGGCGGACACGCCCGCCGGCGTGGGCTGTGCCTCGTAGCCCTGGTACAGCGCGACGAAGGTGCAGATCACGCCGAACACCATGCTCTTGACGATGCCGTTGCCCAGATCGCGCCAGACATCGACGCGGTCCTGCATCAAAGACCAGAAGTTGCCGGCATCGACGCCGATCAGCAGCACCGCCACCACGTAGGCACCGAGTATGCCCACGGTGGAGAAGATCAGCGCGAGCACGGGCATGGCGACGATGCCGCCGATGAAACGCGGCGCGAGCACGCGGCCGCGCGGGTCGATGGCCATCAGCTCCATCGCGGCCAGCTGTTCGCCGGCCTTCATCAGCCCGATCTCGGCCGTCAGCGAGGTGCCGGCACGGCCGGCGAAGAGCAGTGCCGTGACCACCGGCCCGAGCTCGCGCACCAGCGCGAGGTTGACCACCAGGCCCAGGTTCTCGGCAGCGCCGTAGGTGACGAGCGCGTAGTACATCTGAAGCGCCAGCACGAAGCCCACCGCCAGGCCCGAGGCGGCGATGATCAGCAAGGACAGGTTGCCGATGAAGTGCACCTGCGCCAGCACCAGCGGCCAGCGGCGCAGCGCGCCCGGCGAGAAGCGCAGCAGGTCGACGAAGAAGAAGGCCGAATGGCCGAGCGCGCGCAGCCAGTCCAGCGTCGTGCGGCCCAGCCAGGCGACGGCGTCGGTCATGTGGCCAGCCCCAGATCCGCGGCCAAGGGCGGCGCCGGGTAGTGGAAGCGCACCGGCCCGTCGGGCTCGCCGCCGATGAACTGTCGCACCTCGGGATCGGTCGATTGGCGCAGCTCGTCCGGCGTGCCGTGCGCCACCACGCGGCCGCCGCCGGACAGCAGGTAGGCCTGGTCGCAGATGGCAAAACACTCGGGCACGTCGTGCGAGACGATCAGCGAGGTGGCGCCGGTGGTGTCGTTGAGCTTGCGGATCAGGTTGGCGGTAACGCCTGTTGCGATCGGGTCCAGCCCGGTGAAGGGCTCGTCGTACATGATCAGCTCCGGGTCCAGCGCGATCGCCCGCGCCAGCGCGATGCGCCGCGCCATGCCGCCCGACACCTGCGAGATACGCAAGGGCGCTGCGCCGCGCAGGCCCACGGCATTGAGCTTCATCAGCACGATGTCGCGGATCATGTCTTCGGGCAGCCGGCAGTGCTCGCGCAGCGGGAAGGCGACGTTCTCGAACACGCTCAGGTCGGTGAACAGCGCGCCGAACTGGAACAGCATGCCCAGACGGCGGCGCAGCCGGTACATCTGCGCACGGTCGGCGGCATTCACCGGCTCGCCGTCGAACAGCACCCGGCCCTGCGCCACCGGATGCACGCCGGCGATCAGGCGCAGCAGCGTGGTCTTGCCGCAGCCCGAGCCGCCGAGAATGGCCGTGACCTTGCCGCGCGCAAAGCGCAGCGACACGTCGTCGAGGATCGTGCGCGACGCGTCATAGCCGAAGCTGACACGCTCGATTTCGATCAGGGGAAGGGCTTCGGGCATGGGGCCGCCGATTGTCCCATGCACCCCACGTGGCACCCGCCCCGCGGCGCGCGCCACATTCCTCAGTTCGGCAGGTCGCTGCGGCCCATCAGGTACAGGTCGACCGCGCGCGCGGCCTGGCGGCCCTCGCGGATCGCCCAGACGATCAGCGACTGGCCGCGCCGCATGTCGCCGGCGGCGAAGACCTTGTCGACGTTGGTTTTGTAGGCGCTCGCCGAATCGGTGGGCGCCTTGGCATTGCCGCGCGCATCGCGCTCGACGCCGAAGGCCCCGAGCACCGATGCCACCGGGCTGACGAAGCCCATCGCCAGCAGCACCAGTTCGCACTTGAGGTCCTTCTCGCTGCCCGGCAGCTCGACCATCTTGCCGTCCTTCCACTCGACGCGCACGGTGCGCAGCGCCGCCAGCTTGCCTTTGTCCTTGCCACTACCGCCGATGAATTCCTTGGTGGCGATGGCGAACTCGCGCTCGCAGCCCTCCTCGTGGCTGGAGCTGGTGCGCAGCTTGTAGGGCCAGTACGGCCAGGTCAGCGGCCGGTTCTCCTGCTGCGGCGGCATCGGCATCAGTTCGAACTGCGTGACGCTGGCCGCGCCGTGGCGGTTGCTGGTGCCGACGCAGTCGCTGCCGGTGTCGCCACCGCCGATCACCACCACGTGCTTGCCGGTGGCCTTGATCTGGCCCTTGAGCTTGTCGCCGGCCACGACCTTGTTCTGCATCGGCAGGAACTCCATCGCGAAGTGCACGCCGTCCAGGTCGCGGCCCGGCACCGGCAGGTCGCGGCTGTTCTCGGCGCCGCCGGTCAGCAGCACCGCGTCGAACTCGGCCTTCAGCTGCTCGGCGCTGATGACTTCCTTGGCATCGTTGGTGACCTTGCTGCCCTCGGGCAGCGCGCCCACCAGCACGCCGCTGCGGAAGACCACGCCTTCGGCTTGCATCTGCTCGATGCGCCGGTCGATGTGGCTCTTCTCCATCTTGAAGTCGGGGATGCCGTAGCGCAGCAAACCGCCGATGCGGCTGTTCTTCTCGAACACGGTGACGTCATGGCCGGCGCGCGCCAGCTGCTGCGCCGCCGCCAGGCCCGCCGGACCGCTGCCGACGACGGCGACCCTCTTGCCGGTCTTTGCGGCCGCAGGCAGCGGCTGGACCCAACCTTCGGCCCAGGCGCGGTCGATGATCGCGTGTTCGATGGACTTGATGCCCACCGCATCGTCGTTGACGTTCAGCGTGCAGGCCGCTTCGCAGGGCGCGGGGCAGACGCGGCCGGTGAACTCGGGGAAGTTGTTGGTCGAGTGCAGCACCGCGATCGCGTTCTTCCAGTCGCCGCGATACACCAGGTCGTTGAAGTCCGGAATGATGTTGTTGACCGGGCAGCCGCTGTTGCAGAAGGGCGTGCCGCAGTCCATGCAGCGCGCACTCTGGATCTTGGCCTGCTCGTCGTTCAGGCCGATGACGAATTCCTTGTAGCTCTTCAGCCGCTGGGGAACGGCTTCGTAGCCTTCGTCGAGGCGCGCGTATTCGAGGAAACCGGTGACCTTGCCCATCTGTTTGATTCTTCCTGTTGTGCGTGTCGAGCCGGCTTACTTGGCGCCGACCGCGCTGGCCTTGCTGTCGCGCGCCTTGCTGATGGTGGCTTCGGACTGCCGCCTGGCCACGCGCTCTTCCAGCGCACGCTTGTATTCGTGCGGGAAGACCTTGACGAACTTGCCGCGCAGCTCGGCCCAGCGGTCGAGGATGTCGCGCGCGCGCAGCGAGCCGGTCCAGCGGTGGTGGTCGGCGATCAGCGCCTTGAGCAGCGCCTCGTCAGCCTGGCCCTTGTGCCAGCCCTCGGCGTCGCCGCCGGCGGCCTGCTGCTCGGCCTGCGGCAGCACCGGCCCCAATGCCACCATCGAGGTGTTGCAGCGCGAGGCGAACTTGCCGTCCTCGTCGTAGACGAAGGCCACGCCGCCGGACATGCCGGCCGCGAAGTTGCGCCCGGTGGCGCCGAGCACGACCACGGTGCCGCCGGTCATGTATTCGCAGCCGTGGTCTCCCGTGCCCTCGACCACCGCGCTGGCGCCCGACAGGCGCACCGCGAAGCGCTCGCCGGCGACGCCGCGGAAGAAGGCCTCGCCGCTGGTGGCGCCGTAGAGCACGGTGTTGCC
Organism: uncultured Rubrivivax sp.; assembly: GCA_964446545.1. Classification (GTDB taxonomy): domain Bacteria; phylum Pseudomonadota; class Gammaproteobacteria; order Burkholderiales; family Burkholderiaceae_C; genus Rubrivivax. The sequence goes on along the minus strand of CAYUPF010000112.1, from coordinate 4,421 downwards.
GACGATCAGGTTGCGCGTCGATTCGCCGCGGAACTCGATGCTCGGGCGCACCACCACGCGTCCGCCCGACAGGCCCTTGCCGGTGTAGTCGTTGGCATCGCCGATCAGGTACAGCGTGATGCCGCTGGCCAGGAAGGCGCCGAAGCTCTGCCCGCCCGTGCCTTCGACCTGCATGAAGATCGTGTGATCGCTCAGGCCCTGCGGACGTTGGCGGATCAGCTCGCCGGACAGCATCGCACCGACGCTGCGGTTGACGTTGCGCACCTCGTCCATGAACTGCACCTTCTCGCCGCGTTCGATGGCCGGCCTGCAGCGCTCGATGAGGCGCAGGTCCAGCGCCTTGGCCAGGCCGTGGTCCTGCGTCTCGACCTGGCGGCGCGGCACCTCGACCGGCACCTCGGGCAGGTGGAAGATGCGGCTGAAGTCCAGGCCCTTGGCCTTCCAGTGCTCGATGCCCTTCTTGGTGTCCAGCAGGTCGGCGCGGCCGATCAGCTCGTCGAAGCTGCGGATGCCCAGCTGCGCCATGATCTGGCGCGCCTCTTCGGCGACGAAGAAGAAGAAGTTGACGACATGCTCGGGCCGGCCGGTGAACTTGGCGCGCAGCACCGGGTCCTGCGTGGCCACGCCCACCGGACAGGTGTTGAGGTGGCACTTGCGCATCATGATGCAGCCCTCGGCCACCAGCGGCGCGGTGGCGAAGCCGAACTCGTCGGCGCCGAGCAGTGCGCCGATGACCACATCGCGGCCGGTCTTCATCTGGCCGTCGGCCTGCACGCGGATGCGGCTGCGCAACCGGTTCAATACCAGCGTCTGCTGCGTCTCGGCCAGGCCCAGCTCCCAGGGCGTGCCGGCATGCTTGATGCTCGACCACGGCGACGCGCCGGTGCCGCCGTCGTGCCCGGCGATGACCACGTGGTCGGCCTTGCACTTGGCCACGCCGGCGGCAATGGTGCCGACACCGACCTCGGACACCAGCTTGACGCTGACATCGGCGCGCGGGTTGGCGTTCTTCAGGTCGTGGATCAGCTGCGCCAGGTCCTCGATCGAATAGATGTCGTGGTGCGGCGGGGGTGAGATCAGGCCGACGCCGGGCACGCTGTAGCGCAGGAAGCCGATGTATTCGGACACCTTGCCGCCGGGCAGCTGGCCGCCCTCGCCCGGCTTGGCGCCCTGCGCCATCTTGATCTGCAGCTGGTCGGCGCTGACCAGGTATTCGGTGGTGACGCCGAAGCGGCCCGAGGCCACCTGCTTGATCTTGCTGCGCAGGCTGTCGCCGGCTTCGAGCGCATAGTCGGCCGCGACCACCTTCTTGCCGATGACATCGCTGACCATCGTGCCGGCGGCGATCTTGATGCCCTTCATCTCGTCGCGGTAGCGCGCCGGGTCCTCGCCGCCTTCGCCGGTGTTGCTCTTGCCGCCAATGCGGTTCATGGCCACGGCCAAGGTGCTGTGCGCCTCGGTGCTGATCGAGCCCAGCGACATCGCGCCGGTGGCGAAACGCTTGACGATCTCGGCCGCGGGCTCCACCTCGTCCAGCGGAATGGCCTTGGCCGGGTCGACCTTGAACTCGAACAGGCCGCGCAAGGTCATGTGGCGCTTGCTCTGGTCGTTGATGATCTGCGCGTATTCCTTGTAGGTCTCGAACTTGCCCGAGCGTGCGCTGTGCTGCAGCTTGGCAATGGCGTCGGGCGTCCACATGTGTTCTTCACCGCGCACGCGCCAGGCGTATTCGCCGCCGCTGTCGAGCATGTCGGCCAGCACCGGATCGTTGCCGAAGGCCGCGCGGTGCATGCGGAACGTTTCCTCCGCGATCTGGAACACGCCCATGCCGCCGATCTGCGAGGCCGTGCCGCGGAAGTACTTGTCGACCAGCGGCTTGTCCAGGCCGATGGCTTCGAACAGCTGCGCGCCGCAGTAGGACATGTAGGTGGACACGCCCATCTTCGACATGATCTTCGACAGACCCTTGCCGATGGCCTTGATGTAGTTGTAGATGGCCTTGTCGGCCGACAGCGCGCCCGGCAGGTCCTTGTGCAGCGCGACCAAGGTCTCCAGCGCCAGGTACGGGTGCACCGCCTCGGCACCGTAGCCGGCGAGCACCGCGAAATGATGCACCTCGCGCGCGCTGGCGGTCTCGACCACCAGGCCGGCGGTCGTGCGCAGGCCCTCGCGCACCAGGTGGTGGTGCACGGCCGACAGCGCCAGCAGCGCGGGGATCGCGACATGCTCGCGGTCCATGCGCCGGTCGGTGATGATCAGGATGTTGTGGCCGCCGCGGATGGCGTCCACGCTTTCCGCGCACAGCGAGGCGAGCTTGGCCTCGATGCCCGCCGGGCCCCAGGCCAGCGGGTAGCAGATGTCCAGCTCGTGGCTCTTGAACTTGCCGGAGCTGTGCGCGTCGATATTGCGCAGCCGCGCCATGTCGTCGAAGCCGAGGATCGGCTGGTCCACCTCCAGGCGCATCGGCGGGTTCACCGCATTGATGTCCAGCAGGTTCGGCTTCGGCCCGATGAAGCTGTTCAGGCTCATCACGATGGCTTCGCGGATCGGGTCGATCGGCGGGTTGGTGACCTGCGCGAACAGCTGCTTGAAGTAGTGGTACAGCGGCTTGCTGCGGTCGGACAGCACCGCCAGCGGCGAGTCGTTGCCCATCGAGCCGGTGCCTTCCTCGCCCATCGCCGCCATCGGGCTCATCAGGAACTTGATGTCCTCCTGCGTGTAGCCGAAGACCTGCTGGCGGTCGAGCAGCGATTCGCTGAACTGGCCGACCTCGCCCTTGGCGGCGATCGAATCCAGGCGGATGCGCACCGTCTCGATCCATTGCCGGTAGGGGTGGGCGTTGGCGAACTGGTTCTTCAGTTCCTCGTCGTCGACGATGCGCCCCTGCTCGAAGTCGATCAGGAACATCTTGCCCGGCTGCAGCCGCCACTTGCGCACGATGCGGTTCTCGGGGATGGGCAGCACGCCCGATTCGGAGGCCATCACCACCAGATCGTCGTCGGTGACGATGTATCTCGCAGGCCGCAAGCCGTTTCTGTCGAGCGTCGCGCCGATCTGCTTGCCGTCGGTGAAGGCGATCGCCGCCGGGCCGTCCCAGGGCTCCATCATCGCCGCGTGGTACTCGTAGAAGGCGCGGCGGCGCGGGTCCATCCCCTCGTGCTGTTCCCAGGCCTCGGGGATCATCATCATCGCCGCATGCGCCAGCGGGTAGCCGGCCATGGTCAGCAGTTCGAGTGCGTTGTCGAAAGTGGCGGTATCGCTCTGCCCTTCGAAGCTGATCGGGTACAGCTTGACCAGGTCGTCGGCCAGCACCGGCGACTTCATCACGCCTTCGCGCGCGCGCATCCACTTGAAGTTGCCCTTGACGGTGTTGATCTCGCCGTTGTGCGCCACCATGCGGTAGGGGTGCGCCAGCGGCCATTCGGGGAAGGTGTTGGTGGAAAAGCGCTGGTGCACCAGGCCGAAGGCCGAGGTTGCGCGCGGGTCGGCCAGGTCCAGGTAGTACTTGCCTACCTGGTCGGCGAGCAGCAGGCCCTTGTAGATGACGGTGCGGCAGCTCATGCTGGGCACGTAGTACTCGCGGCTGTGCGTCAGCTCCAGTGCCTGGATGGCGCTGCTGGCCGTCTTGCGGATGACGTAGAGCTTGCGCTCCAGCGCATCGGGCACGATCACGTCCGGGCCGCGGCCGATGAAGATCTGGCGGATCACCGGCTCCTTGGCGCGCACCGTGGGCGACATCGGCATCTCGCGGTCGACCGGCACGTCGCGCCAGCCCAGCAGCACCTGGCCTTCGGCGCGCACTGCGCGCTCCAGTTCGTTGACGCAGGCCAGGCGCGAGGCATGCTCCTTGGGCAGGAAGACCATGCCCACGCCGTATTCACCCGGCGGCGGCAGCGTCACGCCTTGGCGCCCCATCTCGGCGCGGTAGAACTCGTCGGGGATCTGGATCATGATGCCCGAGCCGTCGCCCATCAGCTTGTCGGCGCCGACCGCGCCGCGATGGTCCAGGTTCTCCAGGATCTTCAGCCCCTGCTGGATGATGCTGTGCGACTTGAGGCCCTTGATGTGCGCCACGAAACCCAGGCCGCAGGCATCGCGCTCGCGCGTACGGTCGTACAGGCCATGCTCTTGCAGCGCCGACTGCTCGGCCAAGCTGGCGGTGCCGATGTGCAGGGTGGAGTCTTCGGCAGTGCTCATGGCGCAGTCCTTTGTTCCGCTTTCGGGGGCGCAGATTATCGCAGCGCAACAATACGTGGCAAGTTCTATTAAATAGGGTCAGACTCTATTAATAACGATTGAAACTCTTTGATAAAAGAAAATGGGGTCATATCATTGAGACACAGCCAGCGCGATCCCACACGACTGAGCACGATGCGTGCCAAGCCACTCATATTCGCGTTCAAACGTCGAGAACCGAAGAG
>CAYUPF010000111.1:7138-13856 GCA_964446545.1 uncultured Rubrivivax sp. | reverse complement strand
GTGCGCAGGACCGGGTTCTTGCGCTTGGGGCGCATCAAGGGCATGGTCATGACGTCCGCCCCAATATCAACGCGCCGGTGCAAAGACAGCGGTCGTAGGTGATCATCCCGAAGCCACTCACCAGCCCGACCTTGGCATCGGGAACCGCAGTACCCAACGGCCGATCGGTCAACTGGCGCACGGTTTCCACCAGCCCCAGATAGCCGCCGGCGGCGCCGGCCTGGCCCATCGACAGTTGCCCGCCGCTGGTGTTGGTGGGCATCGTGCCTTCGCAGTCCAGCGTGTGCGCGCGCACGAACTCCGCGCCCTCGCCATCGGCGCACAGGCCGTGGCCCTCGTACTGCATCATCACGATGACCGGGTAGTCGTCGTAGAACTGCAGCAGGTCCAGGTCCTTGGGCTGGATGCCGGCCATCGCGTACAGCTCGTCGCGGTCCACCGACCAGCCGCCGCGGATCATGATCGGGTCTTCGCGCCAGGCGTTGTGGCGCTCGGTGGCGGCCAGCACGCGCACGAAGAGCAACCCCAGATCGCGTGCGCGGGCCTCGCTCATCACCAGAACGCCGTCGCCGCCGGCGCAGGGCATCACGCAGTCGAACAGGTGGATCGGGTCGGCGATGATCCGCGCGCCCATGTACTCGTCCAGCGTCAGCGGCTTCCTGAACATCGCATGCGGGATGCCCAGCGCGTTCTGACGCTGCGCCACGCAGATCTTGCCGAAGTCCTCGCGCTTCGCGCCGCGCGTGCGCATGGTGTGCGCGGTGATGAAGGCGAACATCGAGTTCGGCCCGCCCGAGCCATAGGGCCAGGTGGCGTCGCGCGCGAAGGCGCTGAAGCTGCCCAGCATCGACCTGAAGGAATCGACGTGGTTGGTGTCGCCGGAGATGCAGGCCACGATGTCCGCATCGCCCGCCTGCACCGCCCGCGCCGCGCGGCGCACCGCCACCACGCCGCTGGCTCCGCCCATCGGCACGTGGTCCAGCCAGCGCGGGCTCACGCCCAGGTGCTGTGTCAGGCCCACTGCGGTGTCGGGCGTGAGCGAGAAGCTGGACACGCACAGGCCGTCGATGGCGTCCTTGCTGATGCCGGACTGCTTGACCATCTCGGCCAGCACGCGGCCCAGGAACCAGGGCGCGCCGTGGGTGGAGAAACGCTCGTAGGGCACCGTCACCGGCACCGCCACCGCCACGCCTTCGTAGCCGCGCCGCGTCACGTGGGCACCCCAGGCGCTGCGCGCCGCCCCGCCAGGCGGGGGCGAGCAGCTTCGCTCGGCCGGGCGCTGCTCATGAGCCTCGCTTCTTCATCGCACGGGTGTCGATGCAGTTGGGCTGGCCGGGCAGCGTCTGCGCCAGCGCCTTGGTCTGCGCGCGCTGCACCTTCTGCGACAGCGTCAACGGCAGCGCATCGACGAAGGCGACGTAACCCGGCGCCTTGTAGTAGGCCAGCTGCTGCAGTGCGTGCTGCGTGATCTGCGCCGCCAGTGCGCTCAGGTCCTCGCCGGACCGCGGGTCGCGCCGCACGATGATGGCCAGCACCTCGTCGCCACGCACTGCGTCCGGCGCGGCGGCCACCGCCACCGCGGCCACGCGCGGGTGCTGGGCGAGTACGCTTTCCACCTCCACCGCGGAGATGTTCTCGCCGCTGCGGCGGATGACGTTCTTCTTGCGGTCGACGAAGTACAGGTTGGCGTCCGCATCGGCGCGCACCAGATCGCCGGTGTGAAACCAGCGGCCTTCCCAGGCCTCGGCGGTGGCGGCCTCGTCCTTCAGGTATTCGCTGAAGAAGCCCAAACGCGGGTCGGCACCGGCCGCGCGCACCCACAGTTCGCCGGCCTCGCCGGTGGCAACGTCGGCGCCGTCTTCGCCGACCAGACGCCACTGCAGTGCGGGCTCGGCGCGGCCGAAGCAACTTTGTCCCACGTGCCGCGGCTCGTGGTTGGCGATGACCACCGCACCGGCGCCGGTCTCGGTCATCGCCCAGGCCTCGAGCAGCGGGAAGCCGAAGCGTTCTTCGAACACCGCCTGCTGGCGCCGGTCCACACCCGCGCCGAAGCCGAAGCGCAGGCCGTGCTGCTTGTCCTGTGGCGAGGGCGGCGCGCCCAGCAGCATGGCCGGCATCACGCCCAGGTAGTGCGCCACCGTCGCACGCGACTCGCGCACCGAGTCCCACCAGCTGCCGGGGTGGAAGCGGTCCAGTTGCACCAGGCAGCCGCCGGTCATGACCATCGCCATCGCCGAATAGGCCATCGCGTTCATGTGCGTCAGCGGCAGCGGCGTGATCATGCGCTCGGCGCCTTCGTGCAGCGTGCACAGGCCGCCGATGTTTGCGTACCACTCGCCCGCGAGCAGGAAGTAGTGGTTGCTCAGCACGCAGCCCTTGGGCCGGCCCGTCGTGCCCGAGGTGTAGAGCAGCGCACATTCGCTGTCGCGCGTGATCGGCGCATCGGCCTTCGGCGGCGGCCATGGCGCGTCGGGCACGGCGCCGGCATGGTCGGGCGGCAGCAGCACCGGCAGGCGATCGGGCGCGGCCGCGGCGCGCAGGTCGGCTATGCGGCCGGGCAGGCTGACGGCCAGGCACAGCTCGCTGTGTTTCAGCAGGTAGCGCAACTCGGCGGCGCGCATGTCGTTGTTGATCGGCACCACGCCGACACCCAGTGCGTTGAGCGCGAACCAGTGCAGGAAGAAGTCGGGCCGGTTCTCCAGCAGCAGCCCGGCACGGTGGCCGTGGCCGTAGCCGGCGGCGGCATAGCGCGCGCGCAAGGCCTCGATGCGCGCCAGCGCCTCGCCGTAACTCAGCGTGCCTGCTTCGATGCCGTAGGCCTGTGCGGTGACACCCTCGACGCACAGAAAGTCGGCCGCCGGCTGGCGGCGCGCGCGCTCGGCAAAGGCCTGGAAGACGGTATCGGCCATGCTCAGATGAACAGCTGGATCGACGGCAGCGCCGCGTCGCAGTTGAGCAGGTTGACGCGCTTGAGCGTGAAGCGCAGCGTGCCTTCGTCGACGCGGAAGTGGTGGAAGGCGGTGCCCACCAGCATCAGCATCTCGTCGCCGCGCGCTTCGCTGTAGTGGAACTCGGTGCGCGTGACGAAGTGGTTGGCTGCGACGTCCATCACTTCCACGCTCGGTTGCTGCAGCAGGTGGTGGCTTCTGCTGATCGGCATCTGCGAGAAGGCGCGCGGGCTCTTCAGCCGCTGGATGCGCAGCTCGCGCAGCAGCTTGTCCTCGTACATGTGCGAGGTGTGGTTGATGCCGTCGGGCTGGCCGTGTTCCAGCGGCACCCAGTAGTACGCATCGTCGCTGAACAGCGTGTTCCAGGTGTCGTAGTCACGCGCATCGAGCAGGCGGGCCTCGCGGTAGACCAAGTCGACCAGCTGCTGGGCGTGCACATCGGTGGGTTGCAGCATGGCCGGCCTCACATCGACAGCGTCATGTACCTGGCCCAGGCGCGGTACTGGTTGCGCATCGAGATTTCGCTGGTGCCGTTGGCGGTGACTTCCTTTTGCCCGATCTCGGCCGGATCGTAGTTGCGGTGCAGGCTGACCCAGTCGTTGCCGCTGGCGCGCAGGCCTTCCTGGATGCCGCGGTAGGCATGCAGGTCGTCGTGGCCGACGACCGAGAAGGGTGAGTTGATCAGCCGCGTGTACATCGCGGTGCGCTGCAGCAACTCCGGCGGCGCGCCCTTCAGGCGGAAGGTCCAGCTCTCGATGACCGTCTTGTCCACGGCGATCGGCTTGACCACGCGGATCGCCTGGATCGCCCCTTTGATCGTCAGGTTCGGGAAGTACACGGTGTTGTGCCGCGTCAGGCCCAGGATGTCGTGCGCGCGCTGTTCGCCGTAGGCCTCGACCATCGCTTCTTCGTAGGCCGGCACGCCGGAGTACTTGGAATGGATGCTGAAGTTGACGCCGGAGAAGCTGTGGCCGTTGTCGAACACGCGCACGCCCATGTCGTCGAAGAAGTTGTAGTCCGACATGAAGGGCGCAAACTGCTCGATGGCCATCGGCTTGGGTTCGTCGGCAGGCTTGCCCATCCACATCTTCACCGCGGTGCCGGCCGACGACTCGTGCACCACCATCGGGTGCATGGTGTCGTTGAGGTTCTCGATGAACATCTTCCAGTTGCAGTTGTGCAGGTAGCGCAGGCAGCCGCCGGCGATTTCCAGTTCGCCCTCGGGCGAGCGGTCGGCCATGTTGTCGATGGAGCTGAGCGAGTCGCCGAAATAGTCCTCGAAGCTCGGTCCGCTGTCGTTGATCCTGGCGAAGACGAAGCCTCGGTAGACACGCACGTTCTGCACGGCGACCAGTCCCTTGCCGCTTTCGCATTCGCGCACCGCGGTGCCTTCGTAGCCCTCCTTCACCGGGAAGTTGAGCAGCGAGCCGTCGGTGCGGAAGGTCCAGGCGTGGTACGGGCAGCGGAACACCTTGCCGGTGTTGCCGCAGGGCGCGGAGACCACGCGCGAGCCCTTGTGCGCGCAGCGGTTCATCAGCACGCGCACGCTGTGATCGCCGTGGCGCACGACGATCAACGGGCGGCCGCCGACCTCCACCGTCAGGTAGTCGCCTGCCTTCGGGATCTGGCTGTCGTGGCCGACGTAGTTCCAGGTGTTGGCGAAGAAGTGCTCCTGCTCCAGGCGGAAGATCTCCTCGCTCAGGTACAGGTCGCGGTGCACCCGGTCGGGTTGCACCAGCGCCCGGATCTGTGACTTCAGGTTCTCGGTGGGGCCTGTGTAGCGGTCCATTGGTGGCTCCTTCTCAAACGCCGGCGGCTGCCAGTGCAGCGCCCAGGGCCTTGCCATGTTCGTCGGCCAGTGCCGCGTCGCGCAGGCGGTGCAGCGCGGCGGCGGCGTCGTCGCGGCCTGCCAGCTTGCGCGCGGCGGCCATCAGCTGCTCGAAATGGCGCACGCCGCGTTCATGCGTGTCGCTGTAGCCGGTGACCAGGCGCTGACAGCGGGCGATCTCCAGCGCCAGCGCGGGTTGCGCCGGCAGTGCGGCATGGATCTGCGCCAGCCAGGCCTCGATGCGCGCGTTCTCCACCTGGTAGCGTTGGCTGCCGCGGCGCCAGCGGCGCAGGCCGGCCAGCGCATACAGCATCAGGTAACCGCGCAGCGAACTCGTCTTGACGATGCGGCCCTGTTGCGTGAAGCGCTCCACCCAGCGCCGTGGCGCGCCGGACTGCGCCAGCCAGCGGCCGATGCCGGCCGGCAGCGTGTCGCAGATCTCCTGCAGCCGCGGGTGCAGGAACTCGTGGATGTCCAGCAGCTGAGCGTCGCCGACCTTGACCTCGCTGCGCACGCGCTGGAAGCGGCCGGCGCGCAGCTTCAGGTCGGCCACGCGCACGGTGTCCTCGTAGGCCATCCACAGCGCCAGGTGGCGCGCGGCCTCCACCGTCAGGGCGTCGTTTCTGGCAGCGGCGATGCGCGCCATGCGCTCCAGGTAGAGCCCGCCATAGGCGGGGTCCTGATAGTCGATGGTGCGGCGCAGGCCCTCGCCCAGCCAGGGCCGTGCCGCGTCGCTGAACTGGCCGTGCACGCGCTTCAGCAGCGCGTCGACGGCCGGATGCGCATGGTTCTGCGGCGGCATCGCCGGCACGGGCCGCGCGGCCGGGCCGGCCGGCGGTGGCGCTTCGTGTGCCAGCCGCAGGCCTTCAGCGAAGGCGCGCAGGCTGGCCTCGACGCCGACACCGCCCGCACGGATGGTGGCCTCGAAGGCCTCGCGGCCGAAGGGCAGCGTGGCCGATGCGCACAGCGCGCCGAACAGCACCGCGCTGATGACGCTGCCGCTGCGCTCTGCCGCCGCGGCCATGTCGAAGCGGATGAAGCGCTGTGCCGCATCGACGCAGGCGGCTTCCAGCGCCGCGCTGTCGGCCACGCCGTCGCCCAGCGCGGACTTTTCGGCGATGGCATAGACGCGGTGGGTGGAGGTGATCAGCGTCGTACGGTCCTGGGTCACCAGGCCGCGCTGCAGCGCGCGGCCGGCTTCCATCAGCTCGGAGGCGATGAGCACGTCCACATCGCCCGGCGTGGGGATCAGCGCCAGCACCGGCGCCGCGCCGGCCGCATCGGCCGCGGCGCGCGGGAACAGCTCCAGGTAGTAGATGGTGGCGCCGGTGCGCTGCGCCACGCCGGCCACCGAGGTGGTCTGCGCAATGTGGCCCTGGGCCTCGCCCAAGGCGACGATCCAGTCGGCGAGCACGCCGCCGCCCTCGCCGCCCATGGCCAGGATGGCGATCTTGATCGGCTGCGCTGACGAGGTGCTCACAGCCATCAGAAGGCAGTGGCGGCCAGCCGCCTGTCGATGCGGCGCTGCAGCGCGCCGATGACCCAGCGCCGCAGCGACGCGCGCCAGCGGTCCCAGGCACTGGGGTTGCTGATCACCTCGGCGCGGTAGAACGACGGGCACAGCACCGCGGCGTGCGAGACCTCGCCGCACATGCCGCAGCCGACGCAGCTGTCGAGCACGGTGGTCACCGGGTCGCTGCGCAGCGGGTCGGGGTTGGGCTTGATGCTCAAGCTGGGGCAGCCGCTGATGCGGATGCACGAATGGTCGCCGGTGCAGGTGTCGCTGTCGACACCGAAGCGTTCGCGCACGTGGCGTCGGCCCGCGGCGATGGCTTTCCTCACCAGCGGCTTCTCGCGCCGCTGGCGGTTGAGCATGCATTCGCTCTGCGCGACGATGACCTTCGGCCCCGGCGCTTTGGTCGTGAGCGCCTCGCGGATGGCC
>CAYUPF010000111.1:0-7038 GCA_964446545.1 uncultured Rubrivivax sp. | reverse complement strand
CCGTTGTGCCAGAAGCCGCCGTCGCCCATGATGCTGATGGCGCGCTTTGCCGACGGTGTGTTGAAGGCCGCGGCGCCGGCCGCGCCCAGGCCGTAGCCCATGGTGGTGTTGCCGATGTGGAAGGGCGGCAGGATCGAGAACAGGTGGCAGCCGATGTCGGCGCTGACATGGTGTTCGCCCAGCTCGCGCTGCACCAGCTTGAGTGCGGCGAATACCGGGCGCTCCGGGCAGCCGGTGCACAGCCCCGGCGGACGGGCGTGCACGGTCATCGGCTTGAGCGGGATCACCTTGGGCGGCGCCGCCGGCAGCCAGCCCGGCAGCTGCTCGCCGACGAAGGCGCGCAGGCCCTTGTGCAGCATCTCGGGGCTGTACTCGCCGGCCATTGGCAACGGGCCCTTGCCGACCAGCCGGGTCTGCAGGTCGTGCCGGCGCAGCACGCTGGCGATGCCCTGCTCGATGAAGTTCGGCTGGCCTTCTTCCACCAGCAGCACCGCGCGCTTGCCGGCGCAGAAGCGCGTGAGCTCGGCGTCGACCAGCGGGTAGGCGACGTTCATCACGTACAGCGGCAGCCGGCTGTGGCCGAAGACATCGGCCAGGCCCAGCCGCTCCATCGCGCGCAGCAGCGAGTTGTACAGCCCGCCCTGCACGATGATGCCGACGTCGGCGGCGTCTTCGGCGAAGAACTCGTTGAGCCCACGCTCCTGGACGAAGCGCTGCGCCGCAGGCCAGCGCTGCTCGATCTTCTCGCGCTCGTGCAGGAAACTGGCCGGCGGCAGCACGATGCGGTCGACATCGCGCTTCGGCGCGGCCAGTGCCTCGTCGATGGAAAAGGCCGGGCGGCGGTTGTCCTTGGCAATGAAGCGGCCGTGCACATGGCAGGCGCGGATGCGCAGCTGCAGCATCACCGGCGTGTGCGTGGCTTCCGACAGCTCGAAGCCCTGCTCCACGGCCTGCACGATGCTCGGCAGATTGGGCCGCGGGTCCAGCAGCCACATCTGCGACTTCATTGCGAAGGCATGGCTGCGCTCCTGCATGATGCTGGAGCCGTCGCCGTAGTCCTCGCCGACGATGACCAGCGCACCGCCGGTGACACCGCCCGAGGCCAGGTTGGCCAGCGCATCCGACGCGACGTTGGTGCCCACGGTGGACTTGAAAGTCACCGCACCGCGCAGCGGGTAGTTCACCGACGCGGCCAAGGTGGCCGCGGCGGTGGCCTCGCTGGCGCTGGACTCGAAGCGCACGCCCATCTCGGCCAGGATGTCCTGCGCGTCGGCCAGCACGTCCATCAGGTGCGAGATCGGCGAGCCCTGGTAGCCGGCGACGTAAGCCACGCCCGACTGCAGCAGCGCCTTGGTGACGGCCAGGATGCCTTCGCCGGCGAATTCCTCGCCCGCGCCGAGCCGCAGCTTCTTGACTTCCTCGGCAAAGGATCGTTCGGCCATCGACGGTTCCCGTGTGGCCCTTGTGCGTGACCGCACCCGGGCATATAGTTGACATCTAAACATATGCAATTGCATTTGTAAAGTCCATGTCAACCCGCACGGCTTTGCGGCCCCATCCCTCCGCCGAGGCGGCGGGGCCGTTCATCGACGGCTACCTGGCCTACCTGCTGGCGCGCGCCAGCCACCTGATTTCGGCCGAGTTCCACGCCGTGGTGCGGCGCTCGCGCCTGCCGGTGCTGCAGTGGCGCGTGCTGGCCACGCTGGCCGATGGCCAGCGCCTGAGCATCGGCGAGGTGGCGGCGATCGTGCTGGTGCCGCAGTCGACGCTGACGCGCGTGGCCGAACGCCTGGTGCAGGGTGGGTTGCTGCTGCGCGCCGACGATGCGCAGGACCGGCGCATCACCCGCGTCCGCCTCAGCGCCAAGGGGCTGAAGCTGGCGGGCCGGCTGGTGCAGCAGGCGCGCGCGCACGAAGCGGCCGTGGTGGCGGCGCTGGGCGAGGCCGACGCACACACGCTCAAGCGCCTGCTGCGCACGCTGATCGAGCAGCACGCCGACATGCCCGGTGCGCGCGGCATCGCCCGATCGGCTCCCCCTTAAGGGGGCCCCCGACGGCCCGCCCTAGTGGTGATTGAGGTGCATGGCCGGCCGCGGGACGATGGCGCCATGTCATCTCCAGCCACGAGGAGCGCAACATGAACCTCCGCCAATGCCTGAACTGGTGGCGCCACGCGCCGGCCCGGCCCCAGACACGCGTGGCGACGCCGGACTGGGTGAACGGCGGCAGCGAGCCCAGCGCCGAGCGGCTGGACGAGGTGCTGCTGGGCTGCGGCTGGTTCGATTCGAGCCACGAGCTGCACAGCGGCCTGCAGGTGACCGAGCACCTGTCGCCGGAGCGGGTGGCCAACGAGGTGCCGCTGGGCTGGTGGCTCGACTGGCAGGCCGGCGCGACCACGCCGTCGGCGCCAGCGCGCAGCCGCTAAGCTTGCGCAACCGCGGCGGCATTCGCCGCCCCAGGAGCAACAGCATGAAGGCAGTGTGGAAGGGCGTGGTCGTGGCCGAGAGCGGCGACACCGTGGTGGTCGAAGGCAACCACTACTTTCCCGAGAGCAGCCTGAAGCGCGAGTACACCAGCTTCAGCAACCACCGCAGCCATTGCCACTGGAAGGGCGAGGCGCACTACTACAGCCTGTTCGTCGACGGCGAGATGAACCCCGACGCGGTCTGGTACTACCCCGAGCCCAGCGAGGCCGCGGCCCAGATCAAGGGCCGCGTGGCCTTCTGGAAAGGCGTGCAGGTCGTCGAGTGAACCGCTTTCAGGCCAGCCGGCCGGCGCGGAAGTCCTCGACCGCCTGGAAGATCTCTTCGTTGCTGTTCATGACGAAGGGACCGTACTGCGCGATCGGCTCGTTCAGCGGCTGCCCGGCGATGAGGATCGCGCGCGCGCCCTCCGGCCCGCCCTGCAGGCGCGCGCCGTCGCTGCCGGGCGTGTTGGCCAGGATGGCCATGCGCTGGCGCGGCAGCGCCTGGCCGGCCACGAGCAGTTCGCCGCGGTAGACGTAGACGAAGGCGTTGTGGCTGGCCGGCAACGGCTGCTCGAACTCGGCACCGGCAGGCAGCGACAGGTCCAGGTACAGCGGCTGCGTCGCCTCGCGTTGCATCGCGCCGTCCACGCCGTGGCTGGCACCGGCGATGATGCGCACGCCCACGCCCTGCGGCGTGCGCACTTCGGGGATCTGCTCCGCCGGGATGTCGCGGTACCAGGGCGCGCACATCTTGTCCTTGGCCGGCAGGTTGAGCCACAGCTGGAAGCCTTCCATGCGGCCGGCTTCCTGTTCGGGCATCTCGCTGTGGATGACGCCGCGCCCGGCGGTCATCCACTGCACGCCGCCGCCGGCCAGCACGCCCTCGTTGCCGGCGGAATCGCGGTGGCGCATGCGGCCGTCGAGCATGTAGGTCACGGTCTCGAAGCCGCGGTGCGGATGGTCGGGAAAGCCGCCGATGTAGTCGCCCGGGTTGTCGGTGCCGAAGGCGTCGAGCATCAGGAAGGGGTCGAGCCGGCGCTGCAGGTTCTGCGTCAGCACGCGCGTGAGCTTGACGCCGGCGCCGTCGCTGGTGGCCTGGCCGGCGATGATGCGTTCGATGCCGCGGGGCTGGGTGAGGGCGGGAGTATTCATGGCGGCATGGTGACACGAGGTTGCCGCGCGCGCGTGCAGCCGCCGTGAACGCGGCGTTGCGTGCGCCTGAACTGCCGCTACGCTCGTGTCCATGGCCACCGAGTTGTCCGTCGCCCACCGCCGCCGCCTGCGCGAGATCTGGCGCTCGGCCGGCTGGCCCTGCCAGGACATGCTGGAAGTGGAGCTGCTGCACGCCGGCCTGCTGCAGCGTCTGCGCGACGCCGAGGGCCGCGAGACGCTGCGCGTCACCGACGCCGGCATCGCGCTGCTGGCGCAGACGCTGCAGAAGAACCGCGCCGCGCGCGATGCACACGAGGCACTGGTAGGCCGTGTGGCGCGCGAGATGCAGCGCGCCGGGCGCATCGTCTGGCGCGGCCTGAGCCTGCGTGCGCGCGTCGGCGAAGGCGACACCGCCGGCTGGGCCATGGCCATGCCCGACGTCTATTCGATCCGCCACACCACTGTTGCAGCCTACCTGGAGCCGATCGTGCACGAGATCAAGGTGCGGCGCGCCGACCTGCTGTCGGACCTGCGCCACGAGGCCAAGCGTGCCGCCTACCTGGCATCGAGCGGCGAATGCTGGTACGTCATCCGCGAGGGCATCGCCCGGCCGGAGGAGATCCCGCCGCAATGCGGCGTGATGATCGCCAGCGGGGCCGGCCTGGAGGTGGCGCGCGCGGCACCCAGACGGCCCATGCAGATGAGCTTCGGGCTGTGGATGGCGCTGGCCCGGGCGACCCCCGTGGGCAATGGCCTGGACGAAGACGCGCAAGCGTGGCTGGGCGACACTGCGGGCGATGCGCCCGAACCCTGACACGCCCGCGCCTGCGACCGACCTGAGCCACCGTGCCGCACGCGAGCGCAAGGCCTTGTGGGTCGCGATGGTGCTGATCCTGGTGTGGGGCGCCAACTTCAGCGTGCAGAAGATGGTGTTCACGGCGATGTCGCCGGGCGGCTTCCTGCTGGTGCGCTATCTGCTCATGCCGGTGGCCGCGGCGCTGTTGCTGTGCTGGCGTTTCGGGCGGCGCTGGCCGCGCGTGCCGAAAAGCGACCTGCTGGCGCTGCTGAAGCTGGGCATTGCCGGGCATCTGCTGCACGTGGGGCTGGTGACCTACGGCATCCACTGGTCCACGGCCTTTTCCAGCTCGCTGATCCTGGGTTGCGGGCCGCTGTTCACGCTGCTGCTCCTGCGCGCCACGGGCGTCGAGACGCTGACGCGCGGCCAGGTGGCGGGCGTGGCCGTGGCGCTGTGCGGCGTGCTGCTGTTCCTGTCGGACAAGCTGCTGGGCGGGCAATGGTCGGCTTCGGCAGGCGACTTGGTGCTGCTGGTGGCCGCGTCGTTGTTCTCGTACTACACGGTGGCGGCCAAGCCGCTGATCGAAAAGTACGGTGGCGTGGTGGTCATGACCTATGCGGTGCTGCTGGGCAGCCTGCCGGTGGTGGTGCTGAGCCTGCCCGCCGGGCTGCAGGTGCCTTGGACCCAACTCAGCCCGGCCGTGTGGGCCGGCATGCTCTACGCCGTGCTGATCTCGGCCTTCCTGGGCTGGATGGTGTGGGGTTGGGTCAACGCGGTGCGCGGCGTGGCGCGCAGTGCGCCGCTGATGTACCTGATGCCGCCGGTGGCCGGGCTGGTGGCCTGGGCCGTCACCGGCGAGAGCTACACCGGCATCAAGCTGGCCGGTGCCGCGCTGGCGCTGGCCGGCGTGGCGCTGGCGCAGTTTGCCGGGGCGCCGCGCGATCCGGTGCGCGAGGCGGTGGCCCCGGTGGACTGACGCGGCCGGCGCGCACACACCTGCTTACGAATGCCGCGTACGATCGATCGTTGATCACGAAGCGCGCGACACGGCGCCAAGGCACCTTTCGGATTTGCACGGCATGAACTGCGAACCGACTCACCAGGGACCGAATGACTGAGTTTCGCGCCCTGCTGCTGACCGACGTGGTGGACAGCACCAAGCTGTCCGAGGCGATCGGCGACCAGGCCATGGCGCAGGTCTGGGCGGCGCACGACCGCGTGGCGCGCGACCTGCTGCCGCAGTGGCGCGGACGCGAGATCGACAAGACCGACGGCATGCTGCTGCTGTTCGACAGCGCCTCGGACGCGGTGAACTACGCGCTGCACTACCACCGCGCGCTGGCCGCCATGGAGGTGCCGCTGCAGGCGCGCGCCGGCCTGCACGTCGGGCCGGTGATCCTGCGCGAGAACACGGCCGAGGATGTGGCGCGCGGCGCCAAGCTGCTGGAGGTGGACGGGCTGGCCAAGCCCACGGCTGCGCGCGTGATGTCGCTGGCGCGCGGCGGCCAGACGCTGCTCACGTCGGAGGCGCGCGAGGCGTTGGGCGAGAGCGAGCTGCCCATGCAATCGCATGGGCACTGGCTGATGAAGGGCGTGTCGGCGCCGATGGAGCTTTTTGAAGTCGGCATCGACCCCGCCTTGTTCGCGGCACCGCCCGATAGCGACAAGGTCTACCGGGTGGTGCAGAGCGGCGAACGCTGGCTGCCGGTGAAGGAGATCCCGAACAACCTGCCGCAGCAGGGTACGTCGTTCATCGGTCGCGAGCGCGAGATCGACGAGGTCAAGGACATGCTCGGCCAGGCGCGGTTGGTCACCTTGCTGGGCATGGGCGGGCTGGGCAAGACGCGGTTGTCGCTGCAGGTGGCGGCCGAGCAGATGCACCTGTACCCGGACGGTGTCTGGTTCCTGGACCTGTCGCCGCTGAGCGACGGCGCGCTGGTGGCCGCCGAGGCGGCGCGCGTGCTGGACGTGGCCGAGGAGCCGGGCCGGCCGCTGCTGGCCACGCTGGGCGCGTACCTGAAGACCCGGCGCGCGCTGCTGATCCTGGACAACTGCGAGCACCTGATCAAGCCCTCGGCCGAGCTGGCGCACGCGATCGTCAGGAGTGCGCCGCAGGTGCGCATGATCGCCTCGAGCCGCGAGCCGCTGCACGTGCCGGGCGAGACGACCTGCCCGATCCTGCCGCTGCCGGTGCCCGATCGCGATGCGAGCCTGCAGGTGCTGCAGGCCACGCCGGCGGTGCGGCTGTTCGTCGAGCGCGCGCAGGCGCACAAGCCGGCCTTCGAACTGAACGAGCGCGAGGCGCCGGCGGTGGCCGAGCTGGTGGCGCGACTGGAAGGCATTCCGCTGGCGCTGGAGCTGGCCGCCGCGCGCGTGCGCGCGATGAGCGTGGCCGACATCAACAAGCGGCTGACCGACCGCTACAAGCTGCTGACCGGCGGCAGCCGCGTGCTGCAGCAGCGTCAGCAGACGCTGCGCGCGCTGGTCGACTGGAGCTACGAGCTGCTGAACGAGAACGAGCAGATGATGCTGCGACGGCTGGCGGTGTTCGTCGGCGGCTTCGACCTGGAGGCGGCCGAGAAGGTCTGCGGCGTCGAGCCGATCGAGGACTTCGAGGTGCTGGA
>CAYUPF010000110.1:0-13859 GCA_964446545.1 uncultured Rubrivivax sp. | reverse complement strand
CAGCATTGAAACAACGCCCGGCGGCTTTCACTCCAGCCCGGGCTGCAGGGCCCGGCGTGAGCGCATCAGCGTCGTGATTTCGCGATTCTGGCGCTTCACCAGCATGCGTTCCTCGAGCAGCCGCCCATCCATGCGCAGGCGGCCCGAGATCTCGAAATAGCTCGAGCCCACGCTCAGCCGTTTCGGGTTGAGCGCGCCTTCACCCTGGATCTCGGCGCGGGCCGCATCCAAGGTCTTGAACGGGCGCCGACTGACGACGCGCTTGGCGCTGCCCAGATCCAGCCCCGCGATCACGCCGGCCAGCACCTCGGCCGGCGCAGTGTTGATGTTCAGCGGCGTCGGTTCGGGCAGCAGCTCGACATAGGGGCGCAAGCGCCGCACCGTGTCGACGTCCAGCCCGAGCCAGACCAACTGGTCGACACTGTGCGGCGCCAGCGGGGCCGTCGGCTCGCCGGCGCCGGTTTCGGCCTGCCATGCCGCCTGCAAGCCGGTGGCGATGGTCTGCGCCGTCTCCGGTGCCACGGCGGCGGTTTCGCACAGCCGCATCAGCACCTCCACCTCGGCGGGCACCAGCTTGCGTGTGGCCGGCTCGACCAGATTGCGCAGGTTGTAGCGTTCCTGCGCATCGCGGATGCCGCCGCCGAGGAAGGCTTCGGGCGTGCCCTCGACGTTGTTGTTGCGGTCCTGCGCCAGCAGGCTCGATAGCGACGCTTCCTCGAGCCGTGTCGCCCAGAGTTCGCCCAGGTGGTCGGCGCCAGGGGTGCGAGCGTCCACGCGCAGCATCACGCGGCCCATGTCGAGCGCACCGGTGAGGATCCATGCCGCCTGCGCGCGCGTGCGTTCGGCGCCTTCCACCTCGATCGCCCGTGATTGCTGCCAGATCATGCCGGCGGCCAGCGTGCTGACGAGCGTGAGCACGATCATCGCCACCAGCAAGGCGGCGCCGCGCTGCGTGCGGCGGTCGCGGCTCACTGCACGATCCTTCGCGCTGCGCGCTTCGGGATGGGCGCTTGGCAACGGTCCGGCGCGCTCATGGCGTCTGTGTGGCCAGCACGATGTCTCGCGTCAGCCGTTGTTCGCCCAGGGACAGCACCAGGCGCACCCCTTGTGGCAACTTGTCGCGGCGGCCGGTGCCACCGGCGGCCGTATCGTCGGTCAGATCGCCGGTGGACTGCGCGTTCGTCCAGCTGTTGCCGCGGTAGAACTCGACGTGCACGCCCGTGACGCCGTCGAGCAGCTTGAGCATGCCGGCTTCGTTGCCCAGCAGCTGCTGGCTGCGCATCCAGCTTTCCTCCAGTTCACCGACCCGCGTGACCACCGGTCCGGTCCAGCGCATCCATTGAGCGCCTTGCAGCGCCCAGACCACCAGCTGCGCGCCGCCGGCCACCTGGCGCACCAGCCGCAGGTTGGCGCCGTCGAAGGCCAGCGCCGGCGCCGTCGTCACGTCCTGCACGGCGCCCAGGTCCTGGTCCCATTGCGCGATCACCGTGTTCAGGCGCAGGCTGCGGTCCAGCTGGGCCTGGCTGATGTCGCGGGCACGCACGATGCCGTCGATGCCCTGCCATGCCATGGTGCTGAGCACGGCCATGATCATCAGCGCCACCAGCACCTCGACCAGCGTGAAGCCGCGCGCACGTTTCATCGCATCAAGGCCGGTAGAGCAGCGTCGACAGTCGCACCAGCTGCCGGCCGCTGTCGTCGCTGACGCTGGCATCGACCAGCCGCAGGTCGGCATACTGGGTGCTGGCCACCTGCGTGCGCCCGCTGTAATGCCGCCCCAGCTGCTCACAGACGAATTCGGTCTCGCCGATGCCCGGAAACTGCCGCGCCAGCTTCAGGCCGGTGAGGTGGTTCTCCGCGCACCACTGGGCCGCGATCACGTCCGACAGGCGCTGCGAGTTGTCGACCAGCACGCCGGCGGCGCGCAGGCCGGCCGCCAGGGTGATGGCGATCACCGCCACCGCCACCAGCACCTCGACCAGCGTGAAGCCGCGCTTCATGGTGCCGCCGCCTCGGTGGCGACGCTGAAGGGCCCGAGCCCGTCGGTGGCCAGCAGCAGACGCTGGTGGCCCAGGCGCAGCACGACGCGCTGCGCGCCGATGATGGGTTCCGGGCCGAGCTGTACGCCGGGCGCGCCAACGACCTCGGCGCGGACCTGCGGATCGAGCCAGTGCGTGGGCAAGGGCATCGCTTCGCTGAGCCTGCCCGACACCCGCACGAAGCGGAAGTCGGCATCGTCGCCTTCGCGCGCCGGCATCCAGTACACGGCGAGGCCCGAGGCGCGCGATTCGGCGCGGGCCGATTCGAGCAGTGCGCTCAGGCGCTGGGCCTCGGTTTCCAGCCGCGTGGCCGACGGGTCGCGCAGCGCCAGGCTGACGACGCCGGCTGCCACCGCGATCAGCGCGACCACGATCATCAGTTCGATGAGCGTGAAGCCGCCGCCACCGCCGCAGCGCGCCGCGCGCCGACGGCTACTGCCAGGAGCCGATGTCGGCGTTATTGCCATCGCCGCCGGCGCTGCCGTCGGCTCCGAAGCTGAACACATCGATCTCGCCCTTCACGCCGGGGTTGACGTACTGATAGGGCCGGCCCCACGGGTCATTGGGCAGCTTGTCCAGATAGGGCTTCCAGTTCGGCGGCGACACACCGACGCTGGGCTTGCGCACCAGCGCCTCCAGGCCCTGGTCCGCGCTCGGGAAGCGCTGGTTGTCGAGCTTGTACAGCTTCAGCGCCTGCACCAGGTTGTTGACGTCGGTGCGCGCTGCGGTCACGCGCGCGTCGTCGGCGCGGTCGAGCACGTTGGGCACGATCAGCGCGGCGAGCACGCCGATGATGACCAGCACCACCATCAACTCGATGAGCGTGAAGCCGCGCACGATGGCGGCGCGCCGGTGGGACTTGGGCATCATGAACGTCGGGGTCTGAGCAGCACCCTGCATGATAATCGGCACATGGTGTCGCGATTTGCCGCATTCGTGATCTGGGGCGCAGTTGCGGCCTGCGCCGTCTTCTGGGCGCTGCGCCTGTGGGCGCAGCCGATGGCCGTGCCGGCGCATGCCCTCGTGGTGGCCACGGCCGGCGGGTTCAAGGGCGACCTGAGCCGTGTGCTCGGCCAGGACGCACCGCTCGCGGCCACGATGGCTGCACCGCCGGTGCAGACGGATTCGCGCTTTCGCCTGATCGGCGTGGTCGCACCGCGCAACAGCCGCGCGCAGGCCGAAGGCCTGGCCTTGATCGCCACCGACGGCAAGCCGGCCAGGGCCTACCGCGTGGGCAAGGAAGTGGATGGCGATCTGGTGTTGCTGCACGTGCATGCAAGAGGCGCGTCGCTCGGTCCGCGCGGCCAGCCGGCGCAGGTCGATCTGCAACTGCCGGCGCTGCCGCCGCCGGCCACCGGCACGCCCGGCTCTGCCGGCATCGGCCCGATGTCGCGGCCGGCGTTGCCGCTGCGGCCACCCCTACCGCCGGTCCAGGCGCCGCCGCAGCCCGTGGCGCCGCCCGAGGCCGTGCCTGAAGACCAACCCGAGCCGGGTGAGCGTCCGCCGACCTGACCGTCCGTGCGTGCGCGGCTGGGCAGGCTGTGGTCGTCTCGCCGCCGCGTCCGCGCATGTCCGCCGGGCCGCCCCAAGGGCAAATACCGGAAGGCGCAGCCTGCAGCTATCCCAGTGAAACCGAGTGAATCCACGCCCTCCGCCAGCCTGGTGCAGAACCTGAGCGGCGAGCTGCGGCGCTTTGCGCCCTTTGCGCAGATGGCCGTGGCCGATGTCGAGGCCTTCGTGCTGCTGGCGCGCCAGACCTACTACGCGCCCGGTGAAACGCTGCTGCAGCCGGCCGACGGGCCCGTGGCGCGGCTGCTCTTCCTGCGCCGCGGCAGTGTCGCCGGCGGGCCGCAGTCGGCGGACGCGGCGGGCAGCGGCTTCCACCTGGAGAGCGGCGAGCTGTTCCCCGCGGCCGCCTGGCTGGGGCGCCGCGCGGTGAGCGCGCCCTATGTCGCCCTCGACGACTGCTTCTGCCTGGAGGTGCCGGCCGAGGCGATGCACGAACTGGCGGCGCGCAGCGCGGTGCTGGCCGATTTCCTGCACGGGCGTGTGCAGCATGTGCTGGCCCTGTCGCGCCGGGCGCTGAAGGCGGCCTTCGCCGCGCAGGCGCTGAACGAGCAGTCGATGGAGGCGCGCCTGGGCAGCCTGCCGCGGCGTGCGCTGGTGAGCTGCGCGCCGCGCACGCCGCTGTCGCAGGTGCTGCAGCTGATGCAGCACACGCGTGTCGGCTCGGTGCTGGTGCTCGACGATGCGGGTGTCGCGCTGGGCATCTTCACGCGCCACGACCTGCTCGAGCGCGTGGCGCTGGCGCAGCCGTCGATGGACACGCCGGTCGCCGAGCTGATGACACGGCCGGTACACACGCTGGACGCGGCGCACAGCGTGCAGGACGCGGCGCTGCTGATGTCGCGCCACGGCCTGCGCCACGTGCCGGTGACCGAACACGGGCGCGTCGTCGCCATCGTTTCCGAGCGCGACCTGTTCGCGCTGCAGCGCTTGTCGTTGCGGCGCATCGGCGGCAGGCTGCGCGAAGCGGCCGACCTGCAGGAGCTGGTGGCCACGGCGCCGGACATCCGGCACCTGGCGCACGCCTTGCTGGCGCAGGGGCTGTCGGCGCGCTCGTTGACCGAACTGATCAGCCACCTCAACGATCTGCTCACCGAGCGCGCGGTGCAGCTGGTGGCCCAGCAGCAGGGGGTGGACCTGACGCGCGCCTGCTGGCTCTCCTTCGGCTCCGAGGGCCGCTCGGAGCAGACCATCGCCACCGACCAGGACAACGGCCTGGTCTTCGCCGCCGACGACCCAGTGGCCGAGCGTGCGCGCTGGCTGGCGCTGGGGCAGCAGGTCAACGACACGCTGGACACCTGCGGCTATCCGCTGTGCCGGGGACTGATCATGGCCGGCCAGCCGGACTGCTGCCTGGCGGTCGATGAGTGGACCGAGCGCTTCGCCCATTGGATCGACCAGGGTGCGCCCGAGGACCTGCTGAAGGCCAGCATCTACTTCGACTTGCGCCCTTTGGCCGGCGCACTGTCGCTGGCGGCGCCGCTGCGCGAATTCGTGCGCACCCGCGCGGCGCAGATGCCGCGCTTCACGCGGCAGCTGGCGCAGAACGCGCTGCGCAATGCGCCGCCACTGAACTGGCGCGGCGCGCTCGACCCGCAGCTCGAGGGCGCGCACGAGTGGATCGACCTCAAGCTCCACGGCACGATGGTCTTCGTCGATGCCGCGCGGCTGTACGCGCTGGCGCAGGGCGTGGACGCCACCGGCACGCGCGCACGCTTCGAGGCGGTGGGCGCGGCGCTGCAGATCGAGCCGCGCGAATGCCAGACCTGGATCGGCGCCTTCGAATTCCTGCAGATGCTGCGACTGCGCGTACAGGCGCCCGGCGACACGCAGGCGCCGCAGCACAACCCCAACCGGCTGGACCTGAAGACGCTGAATCACATCGACCAGCGCATCCTGAAGGAGTCGTTCCGTGCGGCGCAGCGGCTGCAGCAGCGCATGACACTGGACTACCTGCGCTGAGAGCCCATGTGGCGCAGACGGCCGACCCCTGCAGGCAGCACCGAGCGTTGGCTGGTGCTGGACGTGGAGAGCAGCGGCCTGGACGCCGCCAGCGACCGGCTGCTGGCGGTGGCAGCGGTGTCGCTGCGCTTCGACGCACAGCACGCATGGATGGAGCTGGCCGACAGCTTCGAGCTCGTGCTGCGTCAGCCGGAGGATGCGGCGCCGCCGGACCGCGCCAACATCCTCGTGCATGGCATCGGCGTTGCCGCCCAGGGCCGCGGCCTGGACCCGGCGCAGGCGCTGCAGCGCTTCGAAACCTTTGCTGGCGATGCACCGCTGCTCGGCTTCCACGTGGCCTTCGACAAGCAGCTGATCGACCGTGCCACGCAGGCGCAACTCGGGCGCCGGCTGCGCAACCCCTGGCTGGACGTCGCCGACATCGCTGCGCTGCTGCGGCCCGGTGTCGCGGCACGCACGCTGGACGACTGGCTGGCGGCCTGCGACATCCCCTGCACACGGCGCCACCAGGCGATGGCCGATGCGCTGGCCACGGCCGAGCTGCTGCTGCAATTGCTGCCCTCGGCGCGCGCCGAGGGCGTGGCCGGCTTTCGCGGGCTGACGCGGCTCGCGGCGCGGCGGCGCTGGTTGAAGTGAAACACTCCCTGCGCGCTTCGCGCGCCAGCCGGCATGCAGGCCGGCTGGCCCTCGCAGGCGAGGAACAGTCCGCAGGGACGTTCCTCGTCGCTGCCCGGCCCCGTCAGGGGGCGGCGCGGGTGGAGCGGCGAAGCCGGATCCGCGGCGCTTGCTCGGCTCCGGCAGGCCGAGCCGTCAGCCGGCCAGCGTCTGGCCGTTGGCGATCGGCGTCGGCCGCGACGGGCCCGGGTCCTCGCCGTCGGCCACCTCGGTGAGCAATGCGGCGGCGCTGCGCACCAGCGGCCAAGCCAGCGTGGCGCCGGTGCCGTCGGTGCTGTCCATGCCCAGTTCGAGCAGCGCCGAGGCGCGGAACAGGTGCAGCGCCTTGTCCAGGCCGCGATGGCCGTGGCTGCGGCAGAACACGCAGTAGTCGGTGACCGGGGTGGCGATGCGCGAGGCCAGCATCAGCGCCGCGCAGGCGGCCATGCCGTCGATCATCAGCAGGTGGCGCTTGCTCGTCGCCACGAGCATGGCGCCGACCATCATCGCCATTTCGAAGCCGCCGAACGCGGCCAGCACCTCGATCGGCTCTTGCAGCTCGCGGTGCCGACCCTGCGCGCCTTGTGCAATGGCCATCATGTGCGTGAGTACATCGGGCTTCATGTCCGGACCCGACACCAGCAAGTCGCGTATCGGCTCGTCGGTCAGGCGCGACAGCACCAGTGCGGCGCTGAGGTGCGAGCCGACGCCGATGCCGGCGCAGATGAGCACGTTGCCGCGCAGCGTGTCGCCGATCTCCATGCCGGCGCGCATGGCGGCATGCGCCTGATCCAGTGTCATCGCCCCGGTGATGCGCGCATTGCGCGTGCCGTGCGCGATCTTGCGCATCAGCAGCCGCTCGTGCGCGGCAATCGTCTCGGCCACGCCGCAGTCGACGACGGTCAGCCCGATCTGCTGATGGCGCGTGAATGCCGCCACCGGCAGCTGGCCGCTGAGCAGCTGCTGCACCTGTTCGAAGGTCTGGTACTTGGACATGGCCTCGATGCCGTCCACCGCCATGCCGTGGTCCGAGGCGAAGACCACCAGCTGCGGGTCGCGAAAGCGCGGCTTGAGCGAGTTCTGCATCAGTCCCAGGCGCACGGCCAGCGGTTCCAGCTTGCCGAGACTGCCCGCGGCCTCGGCGCGGCGCGACAGCTTCTCAAGCAGTGAGCGTTCGAGCAGCGGGTTCGAGGTCGGAGCGATGAGCGAACGACTGACGGCCATGCGTTCGAGTGTAGAGGCTCAGCGCAGGAACAGCCGGTACACCGGGTTGAGCGACTCTTCCACGTAGGGGTAGGCCAGCGTTTCCAGGAAGGACTGGAAGGCGCGCTCGTCCGCCGCCGGCACCTGGATGCCGACGAGGATGCGGCCGTAGTCCGCGCCCTGGTTGCGGTAGTGGAACAGGCTGATGTTCCAGCCCGGATGCATCGCCGCCAGGAAGCGCATCAGCGCGCCGGGCCGCTCGGGGAAGACGAAGCGGAACAGCCGCTCGTCGCGCGCCAGTTCCGAATGCCCGCCGACCATGTGGCGCACATGCTCCTTGGCCAGCTCGTCATCGGTCAGGTCCACCGTCGGGAATGCATGGCGCTCGAAGCTGCGCGCGATGCGCCCGGCCTCGTCACGGCGCGTGATGGCGATGCCGACGAAGACGTGCGCCACCTTGGTGTCGGCGATGCGGTAGTTGAACTCGGTCACCGCGCGCGGGCCGATCAGTTCGCAAAAGCGCTTGAAGGAGCCGCGTTCTTCGGGGATCGTCACCGCGAACAGCGCCTCGCGCTGCTCGCCGAACTCGGCGCGCTCGGCGACGAAGCGCAGCCGGTCGAAGTTCATGTTGGCGCCGCAGGTGATGGCGACGAAGGTCTTGCCCTTGAGCTTGTGGGTCTCGACGTACTGCTTCATCGCGGCGACGCCCATCGCGCCCGAGGGCTCGAGGACGCTGCGCGTGTCCTGGAACACGTCCTTGATGGCGGCGCAGACCGCATCGGTATCGACGACCACGTAGTCGTCGACCAGCGCGCGCGCCAGGCGGAAGGTCTCGACGCCGACCTGCTTGACCGCGGTGCCGTCGGCGAA
This sequence comes from uncultured Rubrivivax sp., assembly GCA_964446545.1. GTDB lineage: Bacteria > Pseudomonadota > Gammaproteobacteria > Burkholderiales > Burkholderiaceae_C > Rubrivivax. The sequence goes on along the minus strand of CAYUPF010000110.1, from coordinate 5,565 downwards.
CAGCCCCACGTCGGACAGCGCCACGCGCTTGCCGGCGCGCACCGAGCGCAGCATCGCGTCGGAATCGACGGTCTGCACGCCGATGACCTGGATCTGCGGGCGCACCGCCTTGATGTACGCCGCCACGCCGGAGATCAGCCCGCCGCCGCCGATGGCCACGAACACCGCATCGATGGGCCCCTGGTGCTGGCGCAGGATCTCCATCGCGATCGTGCCCTGGCCGGCGATCACGTCGGCGTCGTCGAAGGGGTGCACGAAAGTCAGGCCCTGCGCCTTCTCCAGCGCCAGCGCGTGCACGTAGGCGTCGGAATAGCTGTCGCCGTGCAGCACGACCTCGGCGCCGAGCGCGTGCACCGCGTCCACCTTCAGCCGCGGTGTCGTCACCGGCATCACGATCACCGCCTTGCAGCTCAAGCGGCGCGCGCTCAGCGCCACGCCCTGCGCATGGTTGCCGGCCGAGGCGCAGATCACGCCCCGCGCCAGCTGTTCCGGCGGCAGGTGCGCCATCTTGTTGTAGGCGCCGCGCAGCTTGAAGCTGAACACCGACTGCTGGTCCTCGCGCTTGAGCAGCACGTGGTTGCCCAGGCGCCGCGACAGGCTGCGCGCCGGGTCGAGCGCGGTCTCGGTGGCGACGTCGTAGACGCGCGCGTTGAGGATCTTCTGCAGGTAGCCGGACAGATCGGGCCGGCGCGGCTTCGACGGAGTGGGCTTCAAGGCGTGCTTCGCGAGTCAGGGCGCCGGATGATACGGGCGCGGCACGAGCTCAAAGAAAAGAGCCCAAGGCATTGCTGCCTTGGGCTGAATCCACCCTTTCGGAAGGTGGAGGAGACAAGCTGCAGGGAACCGATTCCCGATGCGATGCAGTCTAGCAGGCGCGATGCTGCATCGCAACATGACCTCGTGGGGTCGAGGCTGAACTAGGGAGCTGCCTCCAGACGCGCGTGCGCTCATGCACAATTTCGGGCGCGACGCGCGTATACCGGGCGCCGTCTTGGCGCATCGCGCCAGCCTCACCAGGGAGAAGCAGAAACATGGAATGCACCGTTCGCTGGCAAAGCGACGCCGGCATGGCCTTCGTCGCCGAAACCGGCAGCGGCCATCTGCTGGCCATGGACGGCGCCGTCGACGGCGGCGGGCGCAACTTGGCGCCGCGGCCGATGGAAACCGTGCTGGCCGGCACCGGGGGTTGCACCGCCTACGACGTGGTGCTGATCCTCAAACGGGGGCGCCAGCAGGTCAGCGGCTGCGTGGTGAAGATCGCCGCCGACCGTGCCGAGACGGAACCGAAGGTGTTCACGCGCATTCACATGCACTTCACGGTCAGCGGCAAGGGCCTGAGCGAAGCCGCCGTGGCCCGCGCCATCCAGTTGTCGCATGAGAAGTACTGCTCGGCCAGCGCCATGCTGGCAAAGACCGCGCAGATGAGCACCGGCTTCGACATCGTCGAAGCCTGAACCGGGAGCCTCGCATGAAAAAGCTCGTCCTGTCCTGCCTGGCAGCGGCCGCCGTGCTGGTTGCGGGTTGCGCGTCGGTGAGCCCGGGTGAGCTGAAGCCCGGGGCCTCCGCCGACGAGATCCGCGCGCAGATGGGCACGCCGCGGGCCACCTATGCGCTGCCGGGCGGCGGTCAGCGGCTCGAGTTCCGCGGCAGCGGGGCCCGAACCTACATGCTCGATGTCGATGCCTCGGGCAAGCTGGTCGCTTCCGTGCAGGTGCTGAACGAGGCCAACTTCCGCAATGTCGTGGCCGGCATGACGCGCGAGCAGGTCCTGATGACACTGGGCCAGCCGGACGACATCAGCGTCGTCGGGCGGCAGCGCAACGAGGTCTGGTCCTACAACTTCCAGAACATCGAGTGCCAGTGGTTCCAGGTGCCCTTCGGCAGCGATGGACGCACCACCAGTGGCGGAGCGCGGGCGCTGACCCCCGCCTGCCTGGCCGGAGGCGGCGGTCCGTGACCCTACCAGAACGGGCCACCCACCCAGTTGGTGGTGGCCATGCCCAGTTCCATGCTGCCGTAGTTGGTGGGCAGGCCGACGCTGAAGCCGACGCCGGAACTGCTGCTGCTTTCACAACTGCTCAGCAGCATGCCGGTGCACAGCAGCAGCGCGGCGGCTGCGCGTCGCACGAGGGTGGGTTTCATCGCGGCGTCTCCACTCAAAGGGGCCATTTCTGCAACGCCAGCACGGCGCCGGTCGGGTCGGCGATCAGCGCCAGCGTGCCGTTGCGCAGGTCGGCGCGCGGCGCCAGCAGCACACGGCCACCCAGCTGGGCGGCGCGGGCGGCGGAGGCTGCCGGGTCCGCCACCTTGACATAGGCCAGCCAGATCGGGCGGTCGACCGCGAGCGGGTTGCGCAGCAGGGCAGCGCGCTCGCGGCCTTGCACCAGCACCCAGTAAGGCCGGCCGGCGAAGTCGATCTTGCGCACCTCGAAACCGGCCAGCGACGCATAGAAGCCGGCGCTGGCCTGGGGGTCGCGCGACAGATGTTCGGTCCAGAGGAAGCGGTTCAAAGCCGGCGCGGCGCTGTCGGCGGGGTCGCCGATGCGGCTGCGCAGCAGCCCCAGCGGTGCGCCCTCCGGGTCCAGCACCACGGCGCCGCGGCCGACGTTGGGCAGGTCCCGCGGTCCGGCCACCAGGCTGCCGCCTGCTGCTCGGGTCGTCTCGACGGCGCGGTCGACGTCGGCCACCGACATGAAGCTCAGCCACTGCGACACCGGTTGCTCGGGCTGTGGGCGTCGCGTCTTGCTGATGCCGGCGATGTACTGCCCGCCGGACTTGACCAGCGTGTAGGGCGCGCCGAGCGCGCGGCCCTCCTCGAACTCCCAGCCGAACAGCGCGGCATAGAAGGGTTTGACCGCGTCGGGGTTCTCCGTCACCAGGTCGCGCCAGACGAACTTGCCGAGCAGCGGCGTTGCGGACAGTTCGGTACCCTTGAAGGGCGAAGCCGTGGGCAGGTTGGTGCAGCCGGCGCCCAGGCCCAGCGCGGCGATCAGCAATGCAGTGCAGCTGCGGCGCCGGGTGATGGACAACTTCGCGGTTTCAGACATGGTGAGCGGTGCGGGTCATGAGCTTGGCAGCCAGGCGCATGGCCAGCTTCACCGGGGTGGGCAGTTCGACGCCGCCGGCGGCGCGAGCGTCGCTGGCATGGCGGGATTCGTCTTCCATCATGCGCTGCACGATCGCGCGCGACGCCTGGTCGGCGGCCGGCAGGCGTTCGAGATGGCTGCGCAGATGCTGCTCCACCTGGGTTTCGGTCTCGGCGACGAAACCCAGGCTGATGCCCGGGCCCAGCCGCCCGGCGAGCAGCCCGATGCCGAAGGCGCCGGCATACCACAGCGGGTTGAGCAGGCTGGTGCGGTCGTCCAGCTGCCGCAGCCGCCGTCGGGTCCACGCCAGGTGGTCGAATTCCTCGCGTGCCGCCGCTTCGAACTGCTGCTTCAGCGCGGGATCGTCGGTGGCCAGGGTCTGGGCGTTGTACAGCGCCTGCGCGCAGACCTCGCCCACATGGTTGACGCGCATCAGCGCGGCGGACAGGCGGCGCTGTTCCTGGGGCAGGGCCTCAGCCGGGTCATCATCGGCGGCAGGCGCCGGGCGCGCCGCCACGTAGGCTCCCGACAACGTGCGCAGCGCGTTGTCGGCGCAGGACAGGACTCGATCCACGCTTGACATCTGTCACCTCTCCATGCGAACTTGCAACTGCCGGCCATTATCCGCGTGTGGAAGAGGCTGCCGGCTCGAACGCGCACCGAAAGGAGGCACGTTTCTTGCCCGGTGGATGCAATCCGGCCGGCACCCAGAGCACCCTCGGCTCGTTGTGCCTAGACAACAAAAGCGGGGTCTTTGGCTCCCAAACCTTTGCCAGCGGGGCGGCGGTCTGGTGCAATGCGTTAACTTCCGATGAGGGGTTAGGTCTGATCACCCCGCAATCCGCGAATCGATCAGGTCTTCGTTATTAACCTAGGAGAAAGTTGCAATGAAAAAATCCGTTCTCGCTCTTGCCGCTCTCGGTGCGTTCGCCGGCGCGGCGTCGGCGCAGTCTTCGGTGACCATGTTCGGTGTGGTCGACGTGAATGTCATGACCGTCGACAACGACGACCGTACCTATTCGATGGGCACGGACGGCATGGCCAGCAGCCGCCTCGGTTTCCGCGGCGTCGAAGACCTGGGCGGCGGCCTGAAGGCCAGCTTCTGGCTCGAAATGGGTCTGGCTGCCGATACCGGCGGCAATGCTCAAGGCTGGGGCAACACCACGGGCTCCAACGCCAACCGCTTGTACTTCAACCGCCGTTCGACCGTCAGCCTGTCGAATCAATGGGGCGAACTGCGCCTGGGCCGCGACTACACGCCGACCTTCTGGGCCTGGACGGTGTATGACCCGTTCGGTACCAACGGCGTTGGTGCAGCCACCAACGTTGCGTTGGGTGGGGATCTGCAGGCCGCCTTGGCCGGCAGCACCTTCGGCACCCTGGTGCGCGCCAACAACATGGTCTCGTATGTTCTTCCGGCGGGCACGCAGGGTATGGGCCTCTACGGCCAGCTGTCAGTGGCAGCGGGCGAAGGCGCCGCCGGCAACAAGTACTTCGGCGGCCGTATCGGCTATGCCGCGGGTCCGTTCGACATCTCCTTTGCCTATGGCAAGACCGAGGACCTGCTCGGCGCCAATCGCGGCGGCGATCTGGATGCGTGGAACATCGGTGGTGCGTGGAACTTCGGCTTCATGAAGCTGACTGGCTTCTTCAGCGAGATGAACGCCGAGGGCGAAATTGCCGGCGTCAATCGCGAGGGCGGTCGCCAGAACTGGTACGTCGGCGTGGCAGCCCCCTTCGGTCAGTGGAACTTGAAGGCCAGCTACGCCGGCACCAATGGCAAGGATGGGCTCGATGACACCGACGCCTCGCAGTGGGCCCTCGGTGTGGACTACAACCTGTCCAAGCGCACCGCGATCTACGCCACCTACGCGTCGATCAACAACGACAACGACGCCAGGTTCAGTGTCTCGAGTCAGTCGTCCAGCCTTACGCCGGGCCACAACTCGAGCGGCGCCCAGCTCGGCATTCGCCACAGCTTCTGATCGCGCAGCTGCCGCTAGGCAGCTTGTCGCATCGGCAAAGGCCGCCTTCGGGCGGCCTTTTTTATGGGGCAGTTGCATGAACGCCTGATCCCGTGGTCGTGGAGGTCGATTGAGCTCGTTGCGAACAGCCGTTGCTGCGACTTGCGTCCTGATGCTGGCGGCCTGCCAGCACGCACCCGTGCCGGTGCCAGCGGCGGCCTCGTCTGCGCGGTGGACCGATGCCTGGCAGCCCTTCGTGCTGCCCGGCAAGACCGCGACGCTCTATTCGGCCGGTTTCGCGGATGGCCGCTGGGTTCTTCATGCGCAGTCCGAGCGATCGGCCAGCATGTACCGGCGCCCCCTGCGCATCGAAGCCGATCGGCTGGGCGAGGTGAGCTTCTCGTGGAAGGTGCCTTCGCTGCTGACCGACGCCGACGTGCGCGAAAGCGAGACCGGCGATGCCGTCGTGCGCGTGATGCTGGCCTTCGACGGCGATCCGAGCCGGCTGAGCGCGC
>CAYUPF010000109.1:0-13866 GCA_964446545.1 uncultured Rubrivivax sp. | reverse complement strand
CGCAGTTCGCGGATGTTGCCCGGCCAGTCGTGCCGCGCCAGCAGATCCAGCGCGTCGGCGCTCAGGCTCTTGTGCGGCAGGCCGCTGCGCCGCGAGATGTCCTCGGCCAGTGTCTCGACCAGCGCTTCCAGGTCGTCCAGCCGCTCGCGCAGCGGCGGCAGCCGGATCGGCAGCACGTTGAGCCGGTAGTACAGGTCGGCGCGGAAGCTGCCCGCAGCCACCATCGCCGGCAGGTCGCGGCTGGTGGCGGCGATCACGCGCACGTCGATGCGCTGCACCTGGTTGCTGCCCAGCGGCTCGACTTCCTGCTCCTGCAGCACGCGCAGCAGCTTGCTCTGCAGCGCCAGCGGCATGTCGCCGATCTCGTCGAGCAGCAAGGTGCCGCCGTTCGCGGCCTTGAACTTGCCGTCGCGGCCCTTGCGATCGGCGCCAGTGTAGGCACCGGGTGCGACGCCGAAGAATTCGGCCTCGAGCAGCGACTCGGGCACCGCCGCGATGTTGACGCCGACGAAGGGCTTGCCGGCACGCGCGCTGGCCGCATGGATGCCGTGCGCCAGCAGTTCCTTGCCGGTGCCGGTCTCGCCCAGCAGCAGCACGGTGGAATCGGTCTGCGCCACGCGCCGCGCCTGGCGCTTGACCTCCACCGCCGCCGCGCTGCTGCCGACGAAGCTGGCGATGCTGTACTTGGGCCGGCGCTGCGCCGCCAGCTGCTGGCGCGCGCTGTCCAGCTCGCGCTGCAGCCGCGCGAACTTGGTCATCAGCGGCTGCATCGTCGTCTCGGGCTGGTCGAGCAGCACCATGCCGAAGGCGCCGATCACCTCGCCGGCCTCGTTGCGCAGCGGCAGCCGGCTGACCAGGAAGGTGCCCGCCTGGTTGCTGAGCAGGTCCACCAGGATCGCTTTGCCGGTGTCGACCACGTCGTTCATCATCGTGTTCGGCACCACCTCCTCGACGCGCTTGCCGACGAACTGGTCGGCGCTGTCGAAACCCAGCGCCGGCAGGAACTGCTTGTAGCTGTCGCTGATCCAGACGATGCGGTGCTGCCGGTCGACCAGCATCGAACCCATGGCCGTGCCGGCGAACACGTCGAACATGCTCTGCGCCGCCAGCTTGAGCATCTGATCGTCGGGCAGCTTGTTCATCGGCAGGGTTCAAGGGCTGAAAGCGCCGCACTGTAGGCTGCCGCGGGCGGACCGTCCAGAAACCATACAGTTGCTTTTTGTTGTCAGGCATTGCAATTATGTAATTACAGCATTACGATGCCCAGGTAGTCATCACCAGCGCCCCGACATGCCCGACCCGATCCCGCTGCGCGGCAGCTCGCTCCACGACGGTGTGGCCGCGCGGCTGCGCTCGATGGTCTTCGAACGCCAGCTCGCGCCCGGCCAGTGGATCGACGAGAAGGCGCTGGCCAAAGCCTGGTCGGTGAGCCGCACGCCGCTGCGCGAGGCACTCAAGGTGCTGGCCGCCGAAGGCCTGGTGGAGCTGGTGCCGCAGCGCGGCTGCCGCGTCATCGAGCTGTCGGACGAGGACGCCGACGACCTGTTCCCGGTGATGGCGCTGCTGGAAGGCCGCTGTGCCCACGAGGCCGTGGCCAAGGCCGGCGAGGCCGAGATCGCCGAGCTGCAGCGGCTGCATGCCGAACTGGAGCGCCATGCCGCGGCGCACGACGTGGACGGCTACTACCGCGCCAACCACGTGTTCCATTCGCGCGTGCAGGCCTTGGCCGCCAACCGCTGGCTCGACCGCAGCACCGGCGACCTGCGCAGGTTCCTGCGCCTGCTGCGCGGCCGGCAGCTCAACCTGCCGGGGCGCATCGACGCATCGATCGCCGAACACCGCGAGCTCATCGACGCCTTCGTGCGGCGCGATCCGGCGCGCGCCGAGCGCGCGATGCACGACCACCTGATGGCGCAGCTGCACGCGTTGAAGCAGTTGCGCGAACTCGAAACCCGCAGCGGAGAAGCCCATGCTGGATGAACTGCGCCAGGCCGCGGCGCGGCAACGCGCCAACCACCACCTGCGCAGCCTGGTCTTCGGCTGCAAGCGCCTGCTGTCCGAGCACGGCGAAACCAACAGCATGGCCATCGCGCGCCAGCTGGTCGAACGCATCGATGCGCTGTCCGACGAGCAGTGCGGCGACTTCTTCGACGTCCTGAGCCTGCAGCTCAGCCCCGACCCGAAGCAGGTGCTGGTGGCGGCGCAGACCTATGCGGAGCAGCCGAACGCCCAGCACCTGATCGCGCTGACCCAGGCCGCCGAGCCGCCGCGACAGGAACTGCTGCGCCGGCTGAACCGCACACCCGGCGGCACGGCGACGCTGGTGCGCATGCGCCGCAAGCTGCTGCAGCGCCTGCCCAAGCGCCCGGAGCTGATGGCGCTGGAAGCCGACCTGCTGCACCTGTTCAGCAGCTGGTTCAACCCCGGCTTCCTGCAGATGCGGCGCGTCGACTGGAACTCGCCGGCCAAGCTGCTGGAAAAGATCATCCACCACGAGGCGGTGCATGCCATCGACGGCTGGGAAGACCTGCGCCGCCGGCTGCAGCCCGACCGGCGCTGCTTCGCCTTCTTCCACCCGCAGCTGCCCGACGAGCCGCTGATCTTCGTCGAGGTGGCGCTGCTGCCCGACATGCCCGCCGCCATTGCGCCGCTGATCGACAAGACCAGCACGCCGCAATCGAGCGAGCGCTTTCGCGTCGCCGCCTTCTACAGCATCAGCAACTGCGAGCCGGGGCTGCGCAACGTCTCGCTGGGCAACTTCCTGATCAAGAGCGTGGCCGAGCAGCTGCAGCGCGAGCTGCCGCGCATCCGCACCTTCTGCACGCTGTCGCCGATCCCCGGCTTCGCGGCCTGGCTGCTGGCCGAGCCCGACTTCGGCACGCTGCCCAAGCTGCGGCGCCAGGCGGCGGCCGATTTCGACGCGGCGCGCGAGCAGCTGCGCAAGCTGTGCGGCGGCGATCTGGCCGCGCTGCAGCGCGCCGCCACGCACGACAAGCTGGACAAGGAATCGAGCGCGGCGCTGCTGGCGCTGTGCGCGGCCTACCTGCTGCACCTGTCGCCCACGCCCGAGGGCGACCCGGTGGCGCGCTTCCACCTCGACAATGGCGCGCGCCTGGAGCGGCTCAACGCACATGGCAACATGTCGGCCAAGGGCCTGAAGCAGTCCTTCGGCATCATGGTCAACTACCTGTACGACCTGGACAAGATCGAAGCCAGCCACGAGAAGTTCAAGCAAGGTGAAGTGGCGCGCTCGCGCGCCGTGCACATCGTGATGTGACCGTGGCCGTCGTCCATGCCCCGCCCAGCCTGCTGCACGCCGGCCCGTCGCATCGGGGCCGGGCCTTGCTTCGAGACCCGCCACTCATGGCATTCACCCTATGGCGCTTCGCGGTGAGCGCCTAGAGTCCGGGTGTCGCCGAAGCCGGCGATGCCGCAGACCCGCCGACCGCCACAACCCCAACCCACGGAGACAGACGATGACACGCTACCGCACCCTCGCCACCAAGGCCGCCTGCCTGGTCGGCGGTTTCGTACTCGCGGCGCTGCCGCTCGCCGCCGCCGCGCAGACGGTCACGCTCAAGGCCTCGCACCAGTTCCCCGGTGGCAAGGGCGACGTGCGCGACGAGATGGTGCAGATGATGGCGCGCGAGGTGGCCGCCGCCAACGTCGGCCTGGAGATCAAGGTCTTCCCCGGCTCCAGCCTGGTCAAGCCCAAGGAGCAGTGGAAGGCCATGCTCACCGGCCAGATCGACATGACCTCGTTCCCGCTCGACTACGCAGCCGGCTTCCACCCGCAGTTCGGCGCCACGCTGATGCCCGGCCTCGTGAAGGGCCACGAGCATGCCAAGCGCATCAACGCCAGCCCGTTCATGGCCGACATCAAGAAGATCATCGAGGCCAACGGCGTCAAGGTGCTGGCCGACGCCTGGCTGGCCGGCGCCTTCGCCGGCAAGGACAAGTGCATCAAGACGCCGGCCGACGCCGCCGGGCTCAAGGTGCGCTCGGCCGGCTCCACCTTCGCCGAGATGTGGGCCGGCGCCGGCGCCTCCATCGTCTCGATCCCGTCCAACGAGGTCTACAACGCGCTGCAGCAGGGCGTAGCCCAGGGCACCGACACCTCGTCGGGCAGCTTCGTCTCGTTCCGGCTGTACGAGCAGGTCAAGTGCCTGACCGCGCCGGGCGAGAACGCGCTGTGGTTCATGTACGAGCCGGTGCTGATCGGCAAGAAGAGCTGGGACAAGCTGAACCCGGCGCAGCAAAAGGCACTGATGGATGCGTCGAAGAAGGCCGAGGCCTACTTCGCGAAGGAATCCAAGAGCCTGGACGACGAACTCGTCGCGGCCTTCAAGAAGAACGGCGTGCAGGTCGTCGAGATGTCCGACGCCGATGTCGCCGCCTGGCGTGCGGTGGCAGCGAAGACCTCGTACAAGAACTTCTCCGACAGCGTGCCGGGCGGCAAGGAATTGATCGAGAAGGCGCTGGCCGTCAAGTGAGCCCGACCGCGTCGCCGGGAGCGCCCGACACGCCGCCGGCGCCGGCCTGGGTGGCGGCGACCCGCGCCGTCTCGCGCGCGCTGGGCGTGTTCTCGGCCGGGCTGATCGCGCTGTCGGTGGGCGTGATCTGCCACATGGTGTTCGTGCGCACGGTGCTCGGCCAGTCGTCGATCTGGCAGACCGAGTTCGTGACCTTCGGCCTGATCGCGGCCACCTTCCTCGGCGCGCCCTACATCCTGCTCACGCGGGGCCATGTCAACGTCGACGTCCTGCCGCTGATGGCGCGCCCCGGCCCCCGGCGCGCGCTGTATCTGCTGGGCAGCGCGCTGGCGCTGGTCTTCTGCGCCATCTTCCTCTACGCCTCGCTGCCGTGGTGGCACGAAGCCTGGGAGAGCGGATCGACGACGCCGTCGATCTGGCGCGCGCGCCTGTGGATCCCGTACCTGTCGGTGCCGGTGGGCCTGGGCCTGCTGTGCCTGCAGTATCTAGCCGACATCTGGATGGTCGCGACGCGCCGCGCCCACCCCTTCGGCCTGTCGCCCGAAGAAAGGCTCTGACGCATGTCGCCGCTGGTCATCGGTCTGCTGATCTTCGTCGTCACCGTCGCGCTGCTGGCCACCGGCATGCCGATCGCGTTTGCGCTCGGCGCGACGGCGCTCGGTTTCATGATGCTGTTCGACGGCTGGAACAGCATCCACTTCGTGCCCGAGACGGTGTTCGCCGGCCTGGACGACTTCACGCTGGTCTCGCTGCCGATGTTCATCATCATGGGCGCGGCCGTGGCCAGTTCACGCGCCGGCAGCGACCTGTACGAGGCGCTGTCACGCTGGCTGCACCGCATTCCCGGCTCGCTGGTGATCAGCAACATCGGCGCCTGCGCGCTGTTCGCCGCGCTCACCGGCTCGTCGCCGGCCACCTGCGCCGCGATCGGCAAGATGGGCATTCCGGAGATGCGCCGCCGCGGCTACGACGCCGACCTGGCCACCGGCGCCATCGCCGCCGGCGGCACGCTGGGCATCCTGATCCCGCCGTCGATCACGATGATCCTGTACGGCATCGCGTCGGAAACTTCGATCGGCCGGCTGTTCATCGCCGGCGTCATCCCGGGCCTGCTGCTGACCGGCCTCTTCATGGCCTGGGCGCTGTTCCTCAGCTGGAAGCGCGGCACGCGGCTGATCGACGCCGACCGCATCTACACGCTGAAGGAGAAGTTCGAGCTGCTGCCCAGGCTGCTGCCCTTCATCGTCGTCATCGTCGGCGTGGTCTACGCGCTGTACGGCGGCATCGCGACGCCGTCGGAGGCGGCCGGCATCGGCGCCGCGCTGTGCCTGGTGATGGTGGTCGTGATCTATCGCGTGTGGACCCCGGCCGCGATGTGGCAGATCATGCGCGACGGGCTGCGCGAGTCGGGCATGCTGATGCTGATCATCGGCGCGTCCATCCTGTTCGGCTACATGATGTCGTCGCTGCTGGTCACGCAGTCGCTGGCCGAGATGATCGGCGAGATGCAGGTCAACCGGTGGGTGATCTTCGGCGCCATCAACCTGCTGCTGCTGGTGGCCGGCATGTTCCTGCCGCCGGCGGCCATCATCCTGATGACGACGCCGATCCTGATGCCGGTGATCACGGCCGCAGGTTTCGACCCGATCTGGTTCGGCGTGGTCCTGACCATCAACATGGAGCTGGGCCTGATCACCCCGCCGGTGGGGCTGAACCTGTTCGTGATCAACGGCATCTCGCCCGACATCCGGCTGCCGACCATCCTGAAGGGCGCGCTGCCCTTCATGGGCTGCATGGTCGTGGCGATCCTGATCCTGTGCGTCTTCCCCGGTCTCGCGACCTGGCTGCCGACACTGCTGATGGGCTGACGGACGCCTTGCCTGCGACGCGACCGCGGCCGGTGTGCAGCCGCGGCCGATGCACCCCTACCCTCCACCCTCGAAGCCCATGGCCACCACCGATTCGAATCTCTTCGCCGCGCTGCGCGCCGCCTTCCCCGCCGACCTGGAGCGCACCGCCATCGAAACCGCCGACGGCAGCGGCGCGCCGCTGTACTACCGCTGGTCGGACCTGGAGCGCGGCACCGCGATGCTGGCCAACCTGCTGGCCTCGCTGCGGCTACCCGCCGGCGCGCGCGTCGCGGTGCAGACCGAAAAGAGCGTCGAGGCGCTGATGCTGTACCTGGCGGTGCTGCGCGCCGGCTACGTGTATCTGCCGCTGAACACGGCCTACCAGGCCGGCGAGATCGAATACTTCATCGGCAATGCCGAACCGGGCGTGGTGGTGTGCACGGCCAGGAACTTCGGCTGGGTCAGCAAGATCGCCTTCAGGTGCGGCACCAAGAACGTCTTCACGCTCGACGACGACCGCACGGGCAGCCTGCTGGAACGCGCCGCGCGGCAAAGCGACCGGCACGATGTAGCGCAGCGCAAGGGCGACGACCTGGCGGCCATCCTCTACACCAGCGGCACCACCGGGCGCAGCAAGGGCGCGATGCTGACGCACGACAACCTGCTGAGCAATGCGCGCACCCTCAAGGACTACTGGGGCTGGCGCGGCGACGACGTGCTGATCCACGCACTGCCGATCTTCCACGTGCACGGCCTGTTCGTGGCCTCGCACGGCGCGCTGCTGGCCGGCGCGAAGATGATCTGGTTCGCGAAGTTCGACGCGCGCAAGGTGATCGAGCGGCTGCCCGAGGCCACGGTGTTCATGGGCGTGCCCACGCTGTACGTGCGTTTGCTGGCCGAGCCGTCCCTGAGCCGGCAGGCCTGCGCGCACATGCGGCTGTTCATCGCCGGTTCGGCGCCCTTGCTGCTGGAAACCTTCAACGAATGGGTGGAACGCACCGGCCACACCATCCTCGAGCGCTACGGCATGAGCGAGACCATCATGCTGACTTCCAACCCCTACGATCCAGCGCAGGGCGAGCGCCGCGGCGGCACGGTGGGACTGCCGCTGCCCGGCGTGGGGCTGCGCGTGCGCGACGACAAGGGCCAGCCGCTGCGCACGGGCGAGATCGGCAACATCGAGGTCAAGGGCCCCAACGTCTTCAAGGGCTACTGGCGCATGCCGGAGAAGACCGCCGACGAGTTCACCACCGACCTGTGGTTCAAGACCGGCGACGTCGGCAAGGTCGGCAGCGACGGCTACGTCAGCATCGTCGGCCGCAGCAAGGACCTGATCATCAGCGGCGGCTACAACGTCTACCCGGCCGAGATCGAAGAGTGCATCAACCAGATGCCGGGCGTGGCCGAGTCGGCGGTGGTGGGAGTGCGCCACGCCGACTTCGGCGAGGCGGTGGTGGCGGTGGTGGTGCCCAAGCCGGGTGCGACGCTGGACGGCGCGGCGATCAGCGCCGCATTGAAGGCGCAGATCGCCAACTTCAAGGTGCCGAAGGCGGTGTTCGTGGTGAGCGATCTGCCGCGCAACACCATGGGCAAGGTGCAGAAGAATCTGCTGCGCGAGCAGCACAAGACGCTGTTCATCGGATGAACGACGCGCTAGCCGACCGCTGCGCGCGCTGCGGCCATGCCTTCCACTGCGGCATGGCCGACGAGGGCCCCTGCGCCTGCACCGGCGTCACGCTGAATGCGGCCACGCTGGCGGATCTGCGCCAGCGCTACAGCGGCTGCCTGTGCCTGCGCTGCCTGCAGGCGATGGCCACCCGAGCACCGGTTTCGCCCGCCCCTTGCGGCTGAGGACGGCGCGCCGGCGCGCCAGCCGCAACGAGCCACCGCGCAGCAGGCCGCCGTGCCCGGCCGGGCCGAGCAACCTGCTGCGCCTGAAAGCCACCAAGCGCCAGCTCATCGAGCGTCACGTGCGGCCCAACGACCTGAAGGGCCTGGCCGCGGCGGCGAGCACGCTGCTGCCGATCGCGGCTTTGAGCTATGCGGCCTGGCGCAGCACCGAGCTGTCCTACGCGCTGACCGCGGCGCTGACGCTGCTGATGGCGCTGTTCCTGCTGCGCGCCTTCGTGCTGATGCACGAATGCGGCCACGGCAGCCTGTTCCGCAGCGGCCGGCTGAACCGCGGCTTCGGCTTCGTCTTCGGCGTGCTCTGCGGCATGCCGCAGTACGTGTGGTCGCAGCACCACCAGTTCCACCACGCGCACAACGGCAACTGGAACCGCTACCGCGGCCCGCTGAACATCGCCGAGGTGGCCGAGTACCAGGCGATGGACAGCGACCGGCAGCGCCGCTATCGCCGCGCGCGCAGCATCTGGTGGGCGCCGCTGGCCGGCTTCATGTACGTGGTGCTGCTGCCGCGCTGGAACTGGCTGAAGGGCAGCATGGGCCTGCTGCGCCACGTGGCCGCCGCGCGCCGCGCCGCACCCGGCACGCCGCTGGCCGAGCTGGCGGCGGCCTACCCGTCGCGCCACTGGCAATCGCTGCAGGAGTGGCGCCACATGGGCGCCAACAACCTGGTGCTGATCACGCTGTGGGGCTTGATGGCGTGGTGGATGGGGCCGCTGCTGTTCGTCGGTTTCTTCGTCGTCGCCGCCTCGCTGGGCGGTGCCGCTGGGCTGCTGCTGTTTGCGGTGCAGCACAACTTCGAGCAGTCCTATGCCAGCGGCAACGAAGGCTGGGACTACGACCGCGGCGCGCTCGAAGGCACCAGCTTCCTGCAGCTGCCGGGCTGGCTCAACTGGATCACCGCCAACATCGGCTACCACCACGTGCACCACCTGTCGGCGCGCATCCCCAGCTACTGCCTGGTGGCCTGCCACGACGAGTATGCGTCGCTGTTCAGCGAGGTGCGGCGCGTCCGGCTGGCGCAGGTGCCGGCGGCACTGCGCTGCATCCTGTGGGACACGCTGGCGCAGCGCATCGTCTCGATCGCCGAGCTACAGCAACGCAGCGCCTGAACGCCGGCCAGCTCAGTGCAGCTTGATGCGCGGCCGGTGCGCGCGGGCTAGCAGCTCCGACAGCGTGATCAGCGCGGTCTTGCGCCACCCGCCCAACGCCAGCTGATGCTGCTTGTGCAGCGCCCAGTACATCCACTTGGCAATCTGCCCTTCGACGAACAGACTGCCGCGCGTCAGGCTGCCCATCAGGCTGCCGACCGACGAGTATTCGGACAGCGAGACCAGCGAGCCCTTGTCCTTGAAGACGAAGGGCCTGACTGGCTCGCCGGCCGCCAGCCGCGGCAGCGCCTTCGCCAGGTACATCGCCTGCTGATGCGCCGCCTGGGCGCGCGGCGGCACGAAGCCGCCGCCCGGCTGCCCGCAGGCCGCGCAGTCGCCCAGCGCGAAGATCGCCGCGTCCTGCGGGCAGCGCAGGTTGCCGTCGACCACCAGCTGGCCCAGGCGGTTGGTCTGCAGCGCATCGTCGCCGGCCAGCCGCGCCAGCACCTCGGGGGCCTCGATGCCGGCTGCCCAGACGGTAAGGGTCGAAGGGATACGCCGGCCGCTGGCAGTTTCCACGCCCTGCGGGCCGACCGCGACCACCTTCTCGCCGACATGCACCTCGACCGCCAGCTTGCGCAGCTCGCGCACCGCCGCGTGGCCCAGGCGCTCGGGCAACTGTGACAGCAGCCTGGGTGCGGCCTCGATCAGCACGATGCGCAGCTCGGATTCCGGGTCCAGATGCTCCAGCCCGTAGCTGGACAGCACGCGCGCCGCAGCGTGCAGCTCGGCCGCCAGCTCCACGCCGGTGGCGCCGCCGCCGACGATGGCCACCGTCAGGCGCGCGCCTTCGGGCGGCACCGGCACGGCCTGGGCACGGATGCAGGCGTTGATCAGGCGCTCGTTGAAGCGCCGCGCCGCCTCGGCGCTGTCCAGCCGGATGCTGTGTTCGGCCGCGCCGGGCGTGCCGAAATCGTGCGTCCGGCTGCCGATGGCGATGACCAGCGTGTCGTAGTGCAGCGCCGATGGCGGCGTGATCTCGCGGCCTTCGGCGTCGTGGCTCGCTGCCAGATGCAGCGTGCGCGTGGCGCGCTCCACGCGCTCGATCGCGCCGAGGCGGAACTTGAAGTGGTTCCAGCGCGCCTGCGCCAGATATTCGATCTCCTCGGCATGGGTGTCGAAGCTGCCGGCCGCCAGCTGGTGCAGCAGCGGCTTCCACACGTGGGTGCGCGCCGCGTCGACCAGCGTCACCTCGGCCAGGCCCTTGCGGCCCAGGCGGCGGCCGAGCTGCGTGGCCAGCGGTAACCCGCCGGCGCCGCCGCCGACGATGACGATGTCGGGTTTCATGAACGCAGGGGCGAATGGGGAGCGATGCGCCCATTGAACCACCACCGCGCAGTGCCGCCGAGCGCGGATTCAGGGTTTCCCACCCCGCGCGCGGCCGCGGCGCTTCGCACAATCGCCCGCATCTGTCCCACCGGAGATCGAAGATGCCCCCTGCCCATGCCCTGGACCGCTTGATCGGCGACGCGCTGCCGACCTTCCGCACAGCCGCCGACGTGCAGGCCTTCGAGGCCAGCGCGACATACGAAGACCGCATCGCCGCGCAGAGCACCTACGAGGCGCTGCAGCGCGGCGCGGCCATCGCGCCCGACGCGCCGGCGCTGCAGTTCATCGCCAGCGCCGAATCGCTGGAACCGGCGCTGACGCTGAGCCACGCGCAGTTCCTGGCGCGCGTCACGCAGGCCGGCAACCTGTTCCATGCCTTCGGCGTCGGGCCGCAGGACGTGGTGAGTTTCCTGCTGCCGCTGCTGCCGCAGGCCTACTTCGGCCTGTTCGGCGCGCAGGTCGCCGGCATCGCCAACCCGGTGAACCCGCTGCTGTCGCCGCAGCAGCTGGCCGAGATCCTGCGCGCGGCGCGCACCAAGGTGCTGGTGACGATCGGCCCGCGCCCCGGCACCGACATCTGGGACAAGGTGCAGCAGATCCGCGCCGGGCTGCCGCAGCTGAAGACGATCCTGGTGATCGGCGGTGCCGCCGACCCGGCCCACGGCGTGCACGACTTCGACGCGGAACTGGCCAGGCAGCCGGGTGAGCGCGTGGTCAGCGGCCGCAGCATCCGCGCCGACGACATCGCCGGCTACTTCCACACCGGCGGCACCACCGGCACGCCGAAGCTGGTGCGCCACACGCATGCCAACCAGGTCTACCAGGCGTGGGGGCTGCGGCTGACCTTGCCGATGGCCGGGCATGCACTGCTGTGCGGGCTGCCGCTGTTCCACGTCGGCGGCTCGCTGACGCAGGGCATCGCCACGCTGGCCGGCGGCGGCACCATCGTCACGCTGACGCCCGCCGGCTGGCGCGATGCCGGCATGGTGCGCAATGCCTGGAAGCTGGTCGAGCGCTACCGGCCGGCGATCTTCGGCGGCGTGCCGACGGTGCTGGCCGCGGCGCTGACGGTGCCGGTGGGCGGCGCCGACATCTCCAGCCTGCGCGTCGCCTCGGGCGGCGGCTCGGCCATCCCGGTGGCCGTGGGCAAGGCCTACGCCGAGCTGATCCACGGCCCGGTGCTCGAGGTCTACGGCATGACCGAAACCGCCAGCGTGCACACGATGAGCTACCCCGAGCGGCCGCTGCGCCTGGGCTCGGTGGGCCACCCGCTGCCGTACAGCCGCGTGCGCATCGTCAAGGTCGACGCCGACGGCAACTACCAGGGCGACTGCGCCATCGACGAGATCGGCGTGGTCGCGATGGCCGGGCCGGGCGTGTTCGGCGGCTACGTCAGCGACACGCACAACCGCGGCGCCTTCATCGAGCCCGGCTGGGTCAATTCGGGCGACCTGGGGCGGCTGGACGCCGACGGCTACCTGTGGATTACCGGCCGGGCGAAGGACCTGATCATCCGCGGCGGCCACAACATCGACCCGCAGGCGATCGAGGAGGTGTTCTACCAGCACCCCGGCGTGGCGCTGGCGGCGCTGGTCAGCCAGCCCGACGCCTATGCCGGCGAGCTGCCGGTGGCCTACGTGCAGGCCAAGCCGGGCGCGAGCATCGATGTCGACGAGCTGCTGGACTTCGTGCGCGAGCGCACGCCCGAGCGCGCCGCGGTGCCGGTGATGCTGTACCTGATCGACGCCATCCCGCTGACCGGCGTCGGCAAGATCTTCAAGCCCGCGCTGCGCATCGACGCCGCCGAACGCATGGTGCGCGGCGTGCTGGCCGACCTGAACGAAGGCGGCACGCAGCTCGAGGTGGCGGTGCGGAGCCACGCCGTGCACGGGCAGGTCATCCAGGTGACGGGTGAAGGCGCGGCGGGTGCGGCGCGCGAGACCGTCGAGCGCAAGGTGCACGAGCGGCTGGGGCCGCTGCCGTGGCGGCATGAGATGGTTTGGCGGGCGTAGGGTTTCGGTGGGCCGAAGGATGGAGCTTCGGAACTGCGTCCGTACGCGGCACCTGCAGCTTCAATGAGGCCGAGACGCACGACGCCTCGGATGACGCGTCGATGCAGGACCGCACGGTTGTCGAATGGGAGCTTCAATGGGGCCGAGGCACAAAGCCTCGGATGACGTCCAGGAACGACGGGTGGTAGAAGGCCAGCGTGATAGGTGCTTTGCTCGCAGCCCAAGCTCCGCAAGGGCAAGTCGAGGCCATTTGTTGGGCCGTTGTGATGTGCGTCGTTGTGGCAGCCGTTGTCGAACTTATGAAGGGAGGAGGTCACAGCTGACTCCCCAGCATGCGAGGAGACAGGGCATTGGGTCATCACACCACCATCACCACATCGCTGTACTTCGCCAGCGCCTCATCGACGGTCACCAGCCTCAGCGGCTCGGCCAGCGCCTGGGCGATCAGCAGCCGGTCGAACGGGTCGTCGTGGTGCATGGCCAGCCGCATGACGGCGGCGGCATGCGTCGCTCTGACAGGCAATTCGATGAAGCCGCTGGGCTCGATGGCAGCCACCAGCGCATCAACGTCGGCCTGCAGCTTGCCCAGGCGGGCCTTGATGGCAGCCTCCCAGATGGACGCCGCGGAGACGTAGACCTCTTCGGCGTCCTCGATGACACGTCGCGCAGCCGGCTTGAGCAGGGGCGAGCCCGCCACCGCCCACAGAAAGACGTGCGTGTCCAGCAGCAGCCGCATCAGCGCCCCTCGAAGCCCGCCAGCACGTCCACGGGCAGCGGCGCGTCGAAGTCCTGCGGGATGCTCAGCTTCCCCTTGAGCACGCCGAACCTGATACGCCGTTTCGGCGCCTCCAGCCGGGTGATGCGCACCAGCGGCTTGCCGTTTCGGCTGACGACCACGTCTTCGCCACCAGCAGCCCTGTTGACGAGCTGGGACAGACGCGTCTTCGCGTCGTAGATGTTCACGGTTTCCATGGCTCCACACCGGCAGCTTGAGTTGACCAAGTCTAGTCTGGATCAAACTCATTCGTCCAGCCTCCCGATCCCCTCGACCAGCTTCCCCCTCACCTCCGCCGCCAGCTCCTGCGGCCACAGCACTTGCGGCACATGCCGCCGGCGCTGCGCTGGC
>CAYUPF010000108.1:0-13907 GCA_964446545.1 uncultured Rubrivivax sp. | reverse complement strand
TCCGTTGACGGCGGCAGACTTCTGCGCACCGACGCGAATCACATGGCTAAGGATAGAGACGTGACGCCAGCTTGCCCAGGTATGCCGCGACCTTCGGCTCGCGCATCAGCGAACCCAGCGTGTCGGCGAACATCAGCCGGCTCACCCGCTGCTCGTCCTTGTGCATGAACATGTGGCGGTCGCAGACCTCGGCCAGGATGTCCAGGTGGATCGGGTCGTTGGGGTGCAGGCACAGGAACACCAGCCGGCCTTGCGTACGCAGCCGGCGGAAGAAGTCGAGCATGAAGCCGATGTAGCCGTCCTGCGCGTTGAACTGCGGCTCGTCGAACAGGTGCACCTGCGCACGCTCGCTGTTCGCGTGTTCGAGCATGAACGACGGGCGCGTGCGCTTGAAGGCGCGCACCTGGTACGACTGGTGGTAGTGCAGCGCCAGGCGGTCCCGCTCGGCGTAGCGCACCCGGTGCACGTCCTGCCCGGCGACGAGCACGCGCCCGGCGGTCGGCAGGTTGCCGCCGGTAATCAGCTCGAACAGCGTGGTCTTGCCGGCGCCGTTGGCGCCCATCACGCCGACGATGGCCGGCGCCTCGATCTCGAAGGTGGCGCGCAGGTCGAAGCTGACGTCGCGCGCCGGCCAGCCGCGCCGGTACTGCTTGACCAGGCCCTGCACGCTGAGCAATGGCGTGGCCATTCAGATCCCCAGCCAGTGGCGCTGCAGCGCGGCGTCGCCGCGCATCGCGTCGGCCGGGCCCTCGTGCACGATCAGGCCGTCGCGCATCACGCACACCCGGTCGGCGACGGCGAGCGCGCTCTGCACGTTCTGCTCGACCAGCAGCACGGCCGCGCCTTCGTGCTTCAGCCGTTGCACCGTCGCCATCACGTCCTGCACGACCTTCGGCGCCAGGCCCTGGCTCGGCTCGTCGAACAGCACCAGCCCCGGCGCGCCCATCAGCACGCGCGAGATCGCCACCATCTGCATCTCGCCGCCGGACAGGTTCTCGCACTCGCGCGCCAGCAGGTATTCCAGCGCCGAGAAGATCTCGAAACATTCGCTGCGCGTCCAGGCGCGAAAGCGCGTCTTCTTGCGCGCGATGTCCAGGTTGCGCGCCACCGTCAGCGTCGGGAAGATGCGCCGGTCGTCCGGCACCCAGCCCACACCCATCGCGGCGATGCGGTGCGTGGCCATGCGCGTGATGTCGTGGCCGTCGAAGCCGATGCGCCCGCGGCGCGGCGGCGTCAGCCCGAGGATCGAACGCAGGGTCGTCGTCTTGCCGGCGCCGTTGGGCCCCAGCAGCGCCAGCACCTCGCCGGGCGCGACCTGCAGCGACACGCCGAACAGCGCCTGCGTCTCGCCGTAGAAGGTGTGGATGTCCTGTACCGACAGGATCGGCTCGGCTTCGGCCCGCATCTTCAATACCGCGCTCATGCCTGCAGCGCCCCCAGGTTGGAGCGCTGCACCCATGGGTTGTCGCGCAGCGCGTCGGGCGAGCCTTCGGCGATGACCTGGCCCCAGTGGATGACCGAGATGCGGTCGGCCAGGCCGAACAGGAACTTCATGTCGTGTTCGATGATGACGATGCTCAACGTGCGTTTCAGCTCGGCGATCAGTTCGGCCAGCCGCGCGCTGCCTTCGGCGCCGAGCCCGGCGGTGGGCTCGTCCAGGAACAGCAGCCGCGGCTTCGCGGCCAGCGCCAGGCCGATCTCCAGCGCGCGCCGCTCGCCGTAGGACAGCCGCTTGCACGGCACGCGCTCCTTGCCCGCCAGTCCGACGCGCGCCAGCACGGCCGCGGCTTCGTCGTGCGCCGCCGCATCGCGGCCCAGGTCGCGCCACATCGACCAGCCGCGCGCGCGCACCGCGGGCAGCGCGACCAGCACGTTGTCGATGGCGCTGTCGTCGTCGAACAGGTTCATGATCTGGAACGAGCGCGACAGGCCCTTGTGCGCGATCTGCCGCGGCGAGCGGCCGGTGATGTCCTCGCCGGCGAAACGCACGCTGCCGCGGTCGGGCTTGTAGCGGCCGGTGAGCACGTTGAAGCAGGTGGTCTTGCCGGCGCCGTTGGGGCCCATGATGCCGGACAGCTGGCCCTCCTCGAAGGCCAGCGAGATGTTCTCCAGCACCACCTGGTCGCCGAAGCGCTTGTGCAGCCCGCGGGCTTCGAACAGCGCCATGCTCAGGCTTCCTTCGTGCGTGAGGGCATCGCGTGGGCGCTGCCGGCCGAGGCCGCGCGCAGCCGCCGCGCCCGCCATTGCTGCCACGCGCCGGCGACGCCGTCCGGCTGGAACAGCACCATCGCCATGAACAGCAGCCCGTACCACAGCAGCCAGGTCTCGGTGTAGGCGCCCAGCAGGTCGCGCGCCAGGATGAAGATCAGCGCACCGATCACCGGCCCCCAGAAGCTGACCAGCCCGCCGCCGATCAGCACCATCATGACGACGAAGCCCGAGTTGTGCAGGCTCATCACGTTGGGATAGGCCGACTGCTGCGCCAGTGCGAACAGCCCGCCCGCCAGCCCCGACACGGCGGCGGAGATGACGAAGGCCGCCCACTTGTACAGCCAGACGTTGTGGCCGACGAAGGCGGCGCGCATCTCGTTCTGCTTGATCGCGCGCAGCACGCGGCCGAAGGGCGAATGCACCAGCCGCCACAGCGCCACCAGCACCAGCGCCAGCAGCACCAGCACGAAGTAGAAGAAGGCCTGGTTGCTCTTCAGGTCGAGCTCCCAGCCGAACAGCGACAACGGCAGGCGCTTGATGCCGAGCAGCCCATCCTCGCCGCCGGTGACGGTGTGCCACTTGATGGCCACGAACCAGAACACCTGGCCGAAGGCGATGGTCAGCAGTGCGTAGTAGATGCCGCGGCGGTGCGAGATGAACAGCGCCACCGCGGCGCCGAGCAGCGCGGCCAGCAGCAGCGCGCCCAGCAGGCTGGCCAGCAGCCCGGCGCCGGCACGCTGCTGCAGCAGGCCCACCGCATACGCGCCCAGGCCGAAGTAGGCGCCGTGGCCGAAGCTGGGCAGGCCGGAATGGCCGAGCAGCAGGTTGTGGCCCATCGCGAACATCATCCAGATGACGATCTCCAGCGCCAGGTACTGGTACAGGCCGACCGCGCCCAGCCACAGCGGCGTGCTCGCCAGCAGCGCCAGCGTCAGCACCATCGGCAGCGGGATCAGCGGGGCGGGGTTCAGCAGCGGGCGGGCCATCGGCGGCGGACTCTCGAAAAAGACACTGGACAGGCGGGAATGTATGTTCTATTCTTGGAACAAGCAAGAACAAACATTCCGAAATCGCCCCAGGTTTTCCCGATGAGCCGCAGCAGCACCTACGAACAACTGAAGGACGCGATCGCCGCCGCCTACCCGCGGCTGTCGCCGCAGCTGCAGCAGATCGCGCGCTTCGCGCTGGAGCGGCCCAACGAGCTGGCGCTGGGCACGGTGGCGGCGGTGGCCGAGGCCGCGGACGTGCAGCCCTCGGCGCTGATCCGCTTTGCCAATGCGCTGGAATTCGGCGGCTTCAGCGACATGCAGCAGCTGTTCAAGGCGCGGCTGCTCGAACGCTCGGGCAGCTACCGCGAGCGCATCGGCCGCATGCAGCGCGCCAGCAAGGGCTCGGCCGCCGGGCCCGATGCCGGCGTGCTGCACCAGTTCGTCGGCGATGCGGTCGAGGAGCTCAGCCACCTCGAGGACAACGTGCGCGCCGCCGACCTGGCCGCCGCCGCGCGCCACCTCTGCGCGGCGCAGCGCGTGCACGTGCTGGCGCAGCGCCGCGCCTTCCCGGTGGCCTGCTACCTGGCCTATGCGCTGGGCCAGCTGGAGCTGAAGACGCACCTGGTCGACGGTGTCGGCGGCATGCTCGGCGAAAGCCTGCGCGGCATCGACGTGCGCGACGTGCTGCTGGTCGCCAGCTTCCAGCCCTATTCGCCGCAGGTCGTCGAGGCCGCGCGCGCCTGCGCCGCGCGCGGCGTGCCGGTGGTGGCCATCACCGACACCGCGCTGTCGCCGCTGAAGGCGCCGGCTGCCGTGTGCTTCGAACTGGGGCAGGGGCCGAACCCGGCCTTCCGCTCGCTGGTGGCGCCGCTGTGCGTAGCGCAGGCGCTGGTGGTCAGCGCCGGCCACCGACTCACGGCACCGAAGCCCGCGACGACCAAGACCAACGGCAACGGCCGGCGCCGCACTGCCGGCGCAGAGGGGCGTGCATGAAGTCGCTGGAGCTGATCTGCATGGGCCGCGCCGCGGTCGACCTGTACAGCGAGCAGATCGGCGCGCGGCTCGAAGACGCGAGCAGTTTCGCCAAGTACCTGGGCGGCTCGCCGTGCAACACGGCGGTCGGCGCGTCGCGGCTGGGCTTGCGCGCGGCGATGCTCAGCCGCGTCGGCGACGAGCACAACGGCCGCTTCGTGCGCGAGACGCTGGTGCGCGAAGGCGTCGACGTGTCGATGCTGCGCACCGATCCAAAGCGGCTGACCGCACTGGTCTTCCTCGGCATCAAGGACCGCGACACCTTCCCGCTGCTGTTCTACCGCCACGACTGCGCAGACATGGGGCTGTGCGAGGACGATGTCGACCCGGCGCGCATCGCCGCGGCGCGCGTGCTGCTGGTATCGGGCACGCACCTGTCGCAGCCGGGTCCACGCGCTGCCTGCCTGAAGGCGATGCACGCGGCGCGCGCGGCCGGCGTGCGCGTGGCGCTGGACATCGACTACCGGCCGGTGCTGTGGGGGCTGACTGCGCCGGGCCTGGGCGAGCGGCGCTATGTCGCCTCCGAAGCGGTCAGCGCCAGCCTGCAGGACGTGCTGCCGCTGTGCGACCTGCTGGTCGGCACCGAGGAGGAGATCCACATCGCCGGCGGCGCCGACGACAGCCTGGCGGCGCTGCGCCGCATGCGCGAGCTGACGCCGGCGCTGATCGTGATGAAGCGCGGGCCGATGGGCTGCACCGCCTTCGACGGCGCGATTCCGGCCCGCGTCGACGACGGGCTGCACGGCCCCGGCTTCCCGGTCGAGGTCTTCAACGTGCTCGGCGCCGGCGATGCCTTCATGGCCGGGCTGCTGCGCGGCTGGGTGCGCGACGAATCGCTGGCCGGCGCGCTGCGCTATGCCAACGCCTGCGGTGCGCTGGTGGTGTCGCGGCACGGCTGTGCACCGGCCATGCCGAGCTGGACCGAGCTGTCGCATTTCCTGGCGCAGGGTTCGGCGCAGCGGCGGCTGCGCGACGATGTCGGGCTGGAACAGCTGCACCGCGCCACCACGCGCGGCGGCGCGTGGCCGGCGCTGGCGGTGCTGGCCTTCGACCATCGATCGCAGTTCGAGGAGCTGGCCGCGCGGCATGGCGCCGGGCGCGAGCGCATCGCCGCGTTCAAGCAGCTGGTGGCCCGGGCGGCCGAGCAGGGCTACCAGGCGGCGCGCGAAGCCCACGGTGCCGCCGAAGGCTTTCCGGCACCGGGCGTGATCGTCGACGGCGTGTACGGCGAGGAGCTGCTGTGCCGGCTCAGCGGCAGCGGCTGGTGGATCGGCCGGCCGGTCGAAGAACCCGGCTCGCGCCCGTTGGCTTTCGAGGAAGGCGCGAATGTGGGTCTGGCGTTGCGCACCTGGCCGGCCGAGCAGGTGGTGAAGTGCCTGCTGGCGCTGCACCCCGACGATGCGCAAGAGTTGATGCAGCAGCAGCTGGCCAGCGTGCTCGCGCTGCAGCAGGCCTGTCATGCCACCGGCCACGAACTGCTGCTCGAACTGATCCCGCCGCGCGAGCTGACCAGCGGCCCAGACACGCTGGCGCGCGCCATGGCAATGGTCTACGGCGCCGGCATCCGGCCCGACTGGTGGAAGCTGGTGCCGCCGCTGGACGCGCTGGGCTGGCAAGGCATCGCGCAGGTCATCGAGGCCCACGACGCGCATTGCCGCGGCGTGCTGCTGCTCGGCCTGGAGGCCAGCGAGGACGTGCTGGCGCGCGGCTTCCGGGCCGCGGCCGGCCAGCCGCTGTGCAAGGGCTTCGCGGTCGGCCGTTCGATCTTCGCCGACGCCGCCAATGCCTGGCTGTCCGGCCGGCTCGACGACGCCGGCGTGGTCGCCGACGTGGCGGCGCGCTACCAGCGGCTGATCGCGCTGTGGCTGCAATCGCGACGCCCGGGCGCGCCGGACGTCACCGCCCCCACTTTCAAGGAAACACACGCATGAACAAGACCATCGGTTTCATCGGGCTGGGCATGATGGGCCACGGCATGGCCAGGAACCTGCTGGCCAAGGGCTACGGCCTGCGCTTCGTCGCGCACCGCAACCGCGCCAACCTGGCCGACCTGCTGGCCGCGGGCGCGGTGGAATGCGACAGCCGGGCCGAGCTGGCGCGCGGCTGCGAGGCGGTGATCGTCTGCGTCACCGGTTCGCCGCAGGTCGAGCAGATCGTGCTCGGCGACGACGGGCTGCTCGCCGCCGCCGCGCCGGGGCTGCTGGTCATCGACAGCTCCACCGCGGAGCCGGCATCGAGCCAGCGCCTGCGCGAGGCCTTCGCGGCGCGCGGCGTGCGCTTCATCGATGCGCCGCTGGCGCGCACGCCGAAGGAGGCCGAGGAGGGCCGGCTGAACACGATGGTCGGCGCCGACGCGGCCGACTTCGAACGCGCGCGGCCGATCCTCGCCGCCTTCTGCGAGAACGTCATCCACGTCGGCCCGCCCGGCCACGGCCACGTGCTGAAGCTGATCAACAACATGCTCGCGATGACCACGGCCGCGGCCATCGCCGAAGCCGTGGCGGCGGCCGCCAAGTCGGGGCTGTCGCTGCAGAAGCTGTTCGACGTGGTCTCGGCCGGCGGCGTCAATTCCGGCATCTTCCAGATGATGGTCGGCCGCATGCTGCAGGGCGACCTGGGCGGGCTGAAGTTCGCCATCGACAACGGCCGCAAGGACCTGCGCTACTTCACCCATCTGACCGAAACGCTGCCGACCACCAGCTACCTCGCCGAGGCCGCGCACCAGAGCTTCGTCGCGGCCAGCAACCTGGGCCACGGCGAGGCCTTCATCGCCAGCCTGTTCAAGGCCCAGGAACAGCTCAACGCCGTGAGCATCGTCCCCCGCGCGGCGCCGCAGTAGCGCCCGCTTCCCGCAACCCGACAACCGATGGAGACAAGACCATGAACGACAAGACTTCGACCTCCGCTCAGCCATCCGCATCCGAGGTGTCGACGCGCCGCCGCCGGCTCATCACCGGCAGCGCCGCGGCCGGCGTGGGCAGCTTCTTCGGCCCCTGGGGCATCCACCACGCCTGGGCGCAGGCGGCTAGCCCGAAGCCGCTGGTCATCGGGCTGACGATGGATGCGTCCGGCCAGTACGGCGCCAGCGGCGGCATGGAACGGCTGGGCGCGATGATGGCCATCAAGGAATTCAACGACAAGGGCGGCGTGCTGGGCCGGCGCATCGAGGCCATCCACATGGACACCGAGACCACGCCGGCGACCGGCTCGCGCGTGGCCGAACGCATGATCAGCCGCAACGACGCGGCCTTCCTGATCGGCGCGGTGCATTCGGGCGTGGCCAACGCCATCTCGCAGGTGGCGCAGAAGTACGGCTGCATCTTCTTCAACACCAACTCCAGCTCGCCCACCGAATCGGGCAAGGACTGCCACCGCGTCAAGTTCGTCTGGGACGGCAACGGCACCAACTTCGCGCAGGCCATCGTCAAGAACGCCATCAAGGTCAACGGCAAGGACTGGGTGCTGCTGACCAACGACTACGTGTGGGGCCACAACACCTCGAAGGCGACGCGCGGCATCGTCGAGGCCAACGGCGGGCGCATCGTCGAGGAGCTGCTGGTGCCGCAGAACACGCGCGACTTCTCGTCCTTCCTGCTCAAGCTGCAGCAGATCAAGCCCAGCGTGGTGGCCACGGCGGTGGGCGGCGACGACATCAAGGCGCTGCGCCAGCAGGTGGTGCAGCTGGGGCTGCAGAAGAACATGGCCTGGGTCAACAACCAGCAGGACTGGCCCGACGTCTACGGCCTGGGGCCTGAAGCCATCTTCGGCGTGTTCGGCACCACCTGGTACTACCGGCTCGACCTGCCGGGCGTGAAGGAATTCGTCGCCGCCTACCAGAAGCAGTTCCCGGGCATGCCGATCCGCGTGCCGGGCAACGTGTTCTACAACGGCTACGTGGCGACGCGCGAACTGCTGCGCTGCGTGGAGGAGGTCGGTTCCACCAACAGCATCGCGGTCATCAAGAAGCTCGAGGGCCGCAAGATGGCGGCGCGCGACCGCATGCAGCACCACGACGCCTGGATCGACGCGGACACGCACCAGGTGCAGCAGACCATCTACATGGCCAGCTACAACGACAAGCCGGCCGACAAGGACGACCTGTTCCGGATCCTGACGAACGCCGAGCCGAAGGAGGTGCTGGACCCGGACGCGCCGAAGAACTGCAAGCTCGAAAGCTACGACGCCACGCCGAGCTACCAGCAGTAGCCCGCTGCCGACCCGGTCGACGCGATGAACACGCTGCTGAACCTGTTGCCGCACCTGGTCAACGGCGTGTCACTGGGCCTGCTGATCGCGCTGATCGCGCTGGGCTTCATGCTCATCGTCGGCGTGATGGAGACCATCAACCTGGCGCACGGCTCGCTTTTCGCGCTGGGCATGTATGCGGCGCTGTTCGTGATGGCGCCGCAGCTCGGCTGGTTTCCCGAACTGCAGGCCGCATGGATGGCGCTGCCGGTGGGCACGCGCTACGCGCTGGCGCTGCTGCTGGCGCCGCTGCTGGTGGGGCTGTTCGGCCTGCTGATCGAGCTGTGCCTGCGCCGCACCTACGGCCGCGACCCGCTGTACGGGCTGCTGCTGACCTTCGGCGCGGCGCTGGTCATCGAAGAAGGCATCCGCGTGCTGTGGGGCTCGAACGAGAAGCAGCTGCCGCTGCCCGAGGCGATCTCCGGCGCCTTCGTCGCCAGCGGGCTGCTGTATTCGAAGTACCGGCTGTTCGCCAGCGCCTTCGCCATCGTCGCCATCGTCGGGCTGTGGCTGTTCCTGGAGAAGACGCCCTACGGCGCGATCATCAAGGCCGGCGCGCACGACAGCGAGATGGTGCGCGCGCTGGGCATCAATTTGGGCCGGCTGCGCGCGGCGGTGTTCGCGCTGGGCGTGGCGCTGGCTGCACTGGCCGGCGTGGTGATGGCGCCGATCTGGGGCATCCGCCCGCAGGTGGGCGTCGATGCGGTGGTGCCGGCCTTCCTGGTGATCGTGCTCGGGGGCGTCGGCTCGCTGTGGGGCGCGGTCATCGCCGGGCTGCTGGTGGGCTTGGTCATCGGCCTGAGCGGCGCCTACGCGTCCGAATGGTCGCTGATGTCGATGTACCTGCTGTTCATCGCCGTCGTCACCTTCAGGGCGCGCGGCTTGTTCGGCAAGAAGAGCGTGCTGGACACATGAACGATCAGAACTTGCAGGGCAGGGTGGCGCTGGTCACCGGCGCAGGCGGCACGATGGGCCGCGCGGTGGTCGAGGCGCTGGTGGCGCAGGGCTGCCGCGTCGCCATGCTCGACCTGAAGCGCGAGGCGATGCGCGCGGCCGAAGCACAGCATGGCAGTGCGGTGCTGGCGCTGGCCTGCGACATCGGCGACGAGGCGGCGGTCACGGCAGCGCACCGGCAACTGGTGCGCTCGCTGGGCCGCGTCGACATCCTCGTCAACAATGCCGGCGTGCTGAACAACCACAAGCTCGCCGCCACCACGGCGCAGGACTGGCGGGGCGTCATGGCCGCCAACCTGGACGGCGCGCTGTTCCTGTCGCAGGCGGTCGTGCCGGCGATGAAGCAAGCCGGCTGGGGCCGCATCGTCAACGTCAGCTCGCTGGCGGCGAAGACCGGCGGGCTGACCGCGGGCACCGCCTATGCGGTGTCGAAGGGCGCGCTGAGCGCATTGACCTTCTCGCTGGCGCGCGAGCTGGCCGGCTTCGGCGTCACCGCCAATGCCATCGCGCCGGCCTACGTGCGCACGCCGATGGTCACCGAGCAGCTCGACGAGGCGCAGCGGCAGGCGCTGCTGAAGCAGATCCCGGTTGGACGCTTCTGCGAGCCGGAGGAATTCGCGCACGTGGTGTGCTTTCTCGCGTCGCCGCTGTCGGGCTTCATCACCGGAGAAGTCATCGACCTGAACGGCGGCCTGTTGATGGACTGACGATGCCGGACTCCCACCCCTTGGCGCTGCCTTCGCTTTTTGGCCTGAACGGGCGCGTGGCCTTCGTGCCCGGCGGCTACGGCGACATTGGCGCGGCCATCGCGCGTGGCCTGGCGCTGGCCGGTGCACGTGTCGCCATCGCCGGGCGCAGCGAAAGCAAGGCGCAGGCGCTGGCCGCCGCGCTGCGCAGCGAAGGCCACGACGCGCTCGGCCTGGCGACGGATGCGCGCCGCGTGGCCGACATCCGGCGCGCGGTGGATGCGGTCGCCGCGCATTTCGGTCATCTGGACCTGCTGGTCAACTGCATCGGCATGCAGCGCGAACAGCGCTTGGACGATGTCAGCGAAGAGGCTTTCGACGAGGTGGTCCAGGTCAATCTGAAGGCGGCGATGTTCCTCGCGCAGCATGTTCTGCGGCACCAGCAGGCCGCCGTGCAGGCCGGCCGTGCGCCGGGCCGGCAGTTGCACATCCTGTCGGTGCGCGCGCAACTGGGCATGCGCGACCGCGGCTACTCGGCCTACTGCGCCACCAAGGGCGGTCTGGCGATGCTGATCAAGCAGCATGCGGTGGAACTGTCCGCGCACGGCATCTGCGTCAACGGCGTCGCGCCGACGGTGGTGCGCGGCACGATGGGCAGCCACTGGCTCGACAACCCGCAAACACGTGATGCGCTGCTGCAGCGCATTCCCCTGGGGCGCGTTGCGGAACCTGCGGACATCGTCGGTGCGGTGCTGCTGCTGTGCAGCCCGGCCGCAAGCTTCATCACCGGTCAAATCCTCTACATCGACGGCGGTCTAACTGCAACACAGTAGCCGGAGAAGCTCGTGTCGCTGCGTGACACGAACCGTTCGACGCCGTGGTCGATGGGCCGGCCGGACGCGATGACAACGGTGCCACGCAGCGGAGGGGTCAAGAGGTTGGGCGTCACGAACAGGGCATCCTTGAACAGGGCATTCTTGACACAGCAGTCGCAATCAGAAGGACCGACCGGCCGTGTTTGGCTCGTTGTCAAGCTGCGGTCCACAGGGTCTGTGATCGCGGCAAGCCTGATGGGAGTGGTCCGTGTGAGACTTCGCCATCTCTCGGCGCCCCCAAGTGTGGTCCCCTGGCAGCGCGGCAGTGCTGCCCAGGAATGAGCGCCGCGCGGTACGGTTCTCATTCGACCACTCGGTCGGCACGCAGCAGCACGCTGTGCTCGATGTTGATGCCCAGCGCCCTTGCGGTCTTCAGATTGAGCGTGAGTTCGAACTTGCTCGGCAGCTCGACCGGCAGCTCGGCGGGACGCGCGCCGCGCAGCAGCTTGTCGACATGGTCGAAGCTGCGCAAGATCATCCATTCGCGATCGGCACCGTAGGCAATGAGGCCGCTGTCCTCGGCGAACTCCTTGGTCCCGCCGGCACTCGGCAGGCGGCTGCGGCTGGTGAAGTCGGCGATTCGGTCGCGCGCGCGAAAGGTGAGCGCGGTGAAATCGAACGAGACCGCGTGCGCGCGGATTTGCACGATCTTCGCGAACACCGCCTCGAGATCCTCGGTGTTGGACACGGGAAAGATCTGCGGCTCGAAACCGAGCGCAGCGGCAGCGTCCTCGAGGTCCTTCGTCGGCAAACGGTACTCGCCGCCGGCAAGCGTGGCGAGTACGGTTGCCGTCCGAACGATCGCCAGGCGCTTCGCGGTGGGCACGACCTCCTTGAGAATCTCGAGCCTCTTTGTCTCCTCGCCGCCCGCCAGCGCGGCGAGGCCCGTCACGTTGCGGCCGGGACGAGCGAGCGAGTCGACCAATCCCTGCTCCACCGGGAAGCCGACGCCATAGAAGGCGATCGGAATGCTGCGTGTCGCGCGCGCGGCCGCGATCGTGGCCTCCGGACCGGCGGTCCAAATGACATCCATCGGCTTGCGCACGAACTCGGCTGCGAGCGCGTCAAGGCGATCGTTGTTCCCTTCCGACGAAGCATCTACGGCCAGAAGGTTCACGCCTACCGTCCAGCCAAGTTCCTTGAGCTTGCTGCCGATCGGCCCCGCACTTGCGGAACCGGGGTTCGGATAGAGCAGGCCCAGCACGCGTGGCCCGGCCATTCGCTGCGGTTGTGCCGGACCGCAAGCCGGCGAGGCCGCGGCAACCGCGACAACGGCTCGAAGCGCATCGCGCCGCTTCATTCGACCACCTCGTCTGCGCGCAGCAGCAGCGCTTGCGCAATGGCGATGCAGAGCGCCCCGGGGGTCATGAAGGGAACCTGTTTGCGTCCGACCTGGCTCATTTCCACTGCAGTGCCAGTTGCAGGAACTCTACGCCCAATCTACTGCTTCGGCCGAAATGCGGCGTTGCGGCCAACTCGGCCACGGGTCGATCGCCGACGATCGAGGCCCGTGGGCAGTTGCAGGGTCTGGTCATTCACACCCGCGATTTCCCGGGTTGTGAGAATGCCGCGGGATTGTTCAGGCACCTGCGCCGGCTGGCCGAACTTGCACCTCGACTGGCCCCGCACTTCGTGGCCGCCGACGTGCGCAAGTTCGGCTACGACGAACTCGCCCAGGCGGTCGCGTGGGCAGGCGATGCCACGGCCAACGGCTGAGGCCACGCCCCCCGGCTGCCGCGCCCGGCATCCGGCTACGCGCCGAGCCTCTTGCTGGCGTGCCACTGCGCCAGCGACATGTCGGGATAGTGTTCGAAGCGCGGGTCCTCGGGCCGGCCTTCGACTTCGACCCATGCTGCCTTGGAGCCCACGAGACAGTGCACATGCTCCGGGGGTGTGGACAGCGGGGTGTCGATGGCGCTGGCGTGCGGGTGGACGAGTTCGGGCCAGGTCGGATCCCACAGCCACAGCGCACTGCCGCAGCGCGCGCAGAAGTAGCGTCTGGCGCTGCTCGGATGCATGCCGCCCGCTTGTTCGTCGGGCATGAGGGCACGGTAGATGCGCAGATGACGCCTGCCGCGCACCTTCATCGACCGGGCCGCGGCGCCGAGATTGATCGCGAAGCCACCTGCGCCGGCGGTCTTGCGGCAGATCGAGCAATAACAGCGCATGAACGGCACCGGCGAATCCGACTCGACCGAGAACGTCACGCTGCCGCAGTGGCAAGAGCCTTCCAGTTGCATCAAGCACTCCTTCGATTCTGTGCACGGGCGTCGGGGCCCCAAGGATCGCCTCATGAAATGCCAGTTTAGAGTTGCTTGCGGCTCTGCCCCGTCATGCTGAGCTTGCCAATGGGGCATAGCGCGCACGTTGATGTCGAAGTACAGGTACAAGGTTCTGACGGCACAAGCCTTTGCTGAGCCGGGCCGTAGGGGTTTTCATCGGAAGGGGCAGCTTCGGAGTACCGTCCCTTTCATCGCTGCGCCAGAGATTGGGCGCGTCCGATCGTGAGCACCTTTGCAGCGAAAGCATTGCCGCCGAACTCGACATTGAAAGTTTCCTTGCCGCGTGCGTTGGCAAGGGCGTCCGCGGCGGCTCTGCCCAATCTTGTTGTGCGCGTGTCCGCCGCGGAGATCACGGGGGTTACGGTCAGGTCGACGCCGCCAAACAAGTGCATTGTTCGAGTCGTCGTCCTCACGCCCTTTCCTCTCTCGTCGTCAATCAACGTGCGCTTCTCGTCGCGATACGTGACTGCGAGTGCGGGCACGTTGTCGGGGCCGGCGATCGCGAGTTCGTACAGTCGATCGTTCACCCACGTCATGTCAATGGTCGCTCCTTGTTGGTTCAGCCACTTGGCGACTGCCATGGCCTTCGCGAGCTCGGTGATGCGGCTGAACTCGGGCCGCTGGCTCGCGATT
>CAYUPF010000107.1:0-14050 GCA_964446545.1 uncultured Rubrivivax sp. | reverse complement strand
CACCATTGCCGGCTCCGGCGGCCGAGTTGAAACCGGCCGCCGAACTCGTTACCACCCTTCTGGTTGCCTATCTTGAGCCTTGAAATAGATAACATATTTCAGGGATGTTGTACTAGGTTGGGCCAAGGCGTCTGCCATTGCCTCGGTCCTGCTCGGGCCTTTGGGAATGACCTGCTGCCAGGCGGTCCAAGCAGCGCGCCAGCACCGCGGTGCGGCCGAAGCGCGATGCGGACGCTACCGCTTCAGCGCTTGGCAAGTGTCGTGCAAACGAGCCTTCCAGGAATCGATGCAGCAAGGCGGAAACTTCGTCGGCTGAGTCGAGCCGGGCGATTGACGTCAAGCCAGCGCCTCGCAGGACATTGGCGGTGTCGCCGTCCGGATCGGTGAGGCACAGCACGGGTCGACCGGCCCGCAGGTACTCGTAGATCTTGGCCGGAATCTGCTCATTGCAGTTGGCGGCCTGCATTACCAGCAGGGCATCGGCGCGCAGCATTTCCTCCAGCGCGTCGCGGTAGTTCACGGGTGGCAGGATCTCGACCAGGCGCTCGACGCCGTGCCTGCGGGCCAGCCCGGCCAGCAAGTCGTCGTGCATCGGCGCACGAAAGCGCAGCATGAACCGGCC
Source organism: uncultured Rubrivivax sp. (assembly GCA_964446545.1). GTDB lineage: Bacteria > Pseudomonadota > Gammaproteobacteria > Burkholderiales > Burkholderiaceae_C > Rubrivivax. The sequence goes on along the minus strand of CAYUPF010000107.1, from coordinate 13,428 downwards.
CGGCGAGAGCAGCCCGCCCTGCTGCAATCGCGCCAGCGCGATGAAGAGTTGCGTGGGATCGCGCTCCGACGGGTAGACGATGCCGCTGTGCAGCAGCGTCAGCGCGCCGGGAGTCAAGGGCCCTGCGGCGGCCCCCGGCGCCGCCGCGGCAAAGCTCTCTTCGTCGTACCCGTTCTCGAGCACCGCGACCCGGTCCGCGGCATCGGGGTAGCGCTCGCGGTACATGCGTGCCGCCCCTGGCGTGGTGAACATGCACTGCGCCGCTCGCTGCATGGCCAGGGCCTCGATGTCCTTGAACGCGGCCCAGGTCTTCGGGTCGGCGGGATAGCCGTCCTGCGCCATCGGGTCACGAAAGTCGGCCACCCAGGGCAGACCGCTGCGGCGCTGCAGTTCGGCGCCGATCAGGTGCGCGGTAGCGATCGGGTAAGTGCTCCAGATGACGTCCGGCCGGTAGGCCTTGATCATCTTCATGCCTTGACGCACCCCGTCATAGCGCCAGCTCACCCAGCGGTCCGGCCGGGCCATCCAGCCCAGGTAGCGGCCGCCCATTGCCAGGTGGCGCGCGGTGTCGACCGCAAAGGCTCGCCGCACTACGGTGCCGGACGGGATCTCGAGTTCGAGATCGGGGGCGGTGCGCACGTAGGCGCGTATTTCGGTCGTCAGTACCAGTGGCTGCCAGCCGAAGCGCGGCAGGTGTTGCACGAAACGTAGCGTGCGCTGGATACCGCTGCTGCCCGCCAGTGGCGGGAAGTGGTAGGCGATCATCAGGGCGCGGTTCATGCGGCAGGCGGCGGCCGGGCAAGTGTGCATGGTAGGCCGGCGCTGCGGGGTAGCTGCGGAACTTGGTCACGAGGCAGGCCGTGCGCGCGCAGTGCGCGAACGATTGCACAGCACTTATCCCAGCCCTTGCGCTTCCTCGTTGGTGTCAGGTAGTGATAGTGAGTCCATGGTCACGGGCGGCGTGACGCCGTCAATTCGACGCGGCCGAGGCAGCACTCGCTGCCGCTTCACTGGGGGTGGTTGCTACCGGGTCGGCCCACTTGCCATCGGCACGCAACCGGTCGCGCAGCTCGGTGCGCGGGAACCCGAGCGCCATGGCCTTCTGTGCATGCACCAGTGCGAGGTCGTAGGCCTTCATGTCCAGGTACGCCAGACCGATGTTGTAGTGCGTGAAGGGGTTGTCGCCTGCCAGGTCGGCGGTTGCTTTGAGCTGCGATCGCGCATTCGCCTCCCGGCCGCTCTTTTGAAGCCATTGGGCGAACAGCAGGCGCGCGACGGTGTCGTCGGACCGGAAGCGCAGCGCGCGGTCGAAGTAGCAGTCGACCGAATACCCGGCGCCCTTGGCCTTAGGCGACTTTTCCCGCTCCGCGAGTCGCATCATGGCGAGCAGCGCCCGGTGGTGGTTCGGGAAGGTGATGAGGACGTAGTTGAGGTCAGCAGCGATAGTGCCAGTGGCACCGCGCACAAGAGCCTCGACGGGCGGTGTGAAGTGATACTGCTCGACGATCCCAAGCTTGTTTCTGTCCGTGCGGTAGTCATAGGGTCCGTAGGAACTGGTGATGGCGCCGCAGGGGTTTTCCGAAGACTGGGCAAGGGCGAGCGAGGTGAAGGTCGCGCCGATCACGGCTAGAAGAACAGCCGCCAGTGTTTGTCGGCTGCGGATGCCGTGGGTATTTGGGTGTGCACTCATGATGTCTCCATCGCTCGTGGGGCAGGCCCTACTGGACCTCATACGGTCCGGGTGCGGGCCGTTCCTAGGCTGGGGGTGTGGATGGGCACGGGCAGGATCAGCAGGGGAGCGGGCGATTCGGCGCGGGTCAGTTGCAGTCTGGCGGGCTGGGTCATCCAGCTGAGCTGGACCGGCCCCAGCGTCAGGAAGGCGCCCGTGCACAGATGGCGCGCCCAGCCGCTCGTGGGTCTGTACGGAGCCGGGGTTGAACAGGCTGATGCGGCTGCAGGACCAAGCTACGCCCCTGGATTGCAGTACCGCGTCCACGCCTTTCCACAAGCGCGCCATGGCACGCGTGGCGCGGAAGGCCGGTGCGATATAGACGTCGAAGTCCCACACCGTGGTCGCATCGGGCAGCACGTAGCGGCAGCGCACCTCGTCCTCATCGTAGTGGCCGCTTGCCAGCCAGATTTGGCCCGCAAACTGCTCCTTCACCAGCACCGCATAGCAGGTGGCACCGGCGACAAAGCGCTGGGCCAGCACGGTCTGCGGGCGGGGAAAGTAGCTCAGCAGCGGCTCGCCGGGACCGATGGGTACCACGCGGGTTTGGGGGTCGTCGCGCAGGCTGGCCAGTGCGAGCGAGCCGACGGGCTGCGCGCAGAACAGGTACACGTGCAGGCTGGCCCTGCCGCCGCTCAGCTTCTGCAGCACGCGGTGCGCGCGGTAGAGCCAGCGCGCGCTGGCGCTGGCGGCCCATCGGCCTATGGGCAGGGGGGCCTGGGCGGCGCGCGGGGATGTCGTGGCCATGCCGTTCTTCAGGCGGCCGCGTGGATCAGCCAGCGCAGCGTCACCTGCTCGAGCTCGCCTCGGTCGGACGCGGCCGAAAATGTGTGATCGGCCCGAGCCGCGTCGTGGCGGCTGAGCAGCGGGCGCTGCAGCAGGCCTCGCCAGTCGGCCGCTGCCGCGGTGTATTCGACGAACTCCTTGGCGGTGTAATCGTTGCCGCTCAATACCAGCAGGCTGGGGCCGTCGAATCGCTGCCAGGCCGCAGCCATGCGGGACTGGTACGGCGTACCGCTGCGCGGTGAGGTGACCTCGTTGCGCGCGGCAGCCAGGTTGGCCCACAGTCCGCGCAGCGCCTGCCCCGCCACTTGGCCACTGAGCAGCTTGCGCCAGAACTCGCGCTGGCCCAGCCGCTGCAGGTAGTAGTGCTTGATATGCGTGCGCGCCAGGCTGGCCTCGGACCGCACCCAGGGGTTGAGCAGACACAGCCCGCGCACCCGCGGGTCGGGGCGCTCGTGCAGGTACAGCAGCGCCGCCGAAGCGCCGTCGCACAGCCCCCACAGCACGACGCGGCGCAGACCCGGCCGCGCCGCCAGCAGGGCGTCGATGGCCGCGCGCACGTCGGCACCGAGCTGCTCGAAGCCGCGCCGCGCGCCGGTGCTGTCACCCATGCCGCGCACGTCGAAGCGCAGCACGGGGAACCCGGTGCCGGCCAATGCACGTGCCAGGTTCACGAACTGGCGGTGGCTGCCGACACGGTATTGCGGGCCGCCGACGATGACGACCACGCCAAGGTCGCCTGTTGCTTCACCCGCCGGCTCGGCCAGCACGGCCAGCAGTCGCTCGCCCTCGCAGGGCAGCAGCAGGACCCGCTCGCAGCAACGCGCGCCCGTATTCATGCCGCGGCGCTGGCCAGCAGGGCGCCCGGCGCTGCGGCGGCGACGCGGTTGGTGGCGCCCAGCGCGGCCAGCGTTGCCGCGACGAGTGCGGGCGCGTCCTCGATCTCGGTCGTCTGCCAGAACGGCGGGCCCCGCACGGCCCATGCGTCCACCAGCCAGCCGGCGGCCTGCCAGTGCGGCAGCGCGGCCGCCGTTGCGGGCGCCAGGGCCGGCCCAGGCGGGGCGGCCAGCTCCAGCCACACCACGCGGCCGCTGGGTGCGGCGGCCGGCGGCGTGAGCAGAGCGGCCTCCAGGCCCTTCGCCAGCGCCGGGGCCAGCATGTAGCCGGCCACCTCCACTGGCCGGCCGGCAGCCAGTTCGGCGCGCGCGGCGTCCAGGATGGCCTTGCCGCCGCCGTCGGCCAGTTGCGCCGCGACCTTCAGGCGCAGGAACTGCTGCAGCAGCGCCTTGCCCTGCAGCGCCGGCTGCCAGAACAGCAGGTTCAGCGGCCCGTCGATACGCGGTGCGGCGGCGGTCGCCAGCAGCGCGCCGGCGCGCAGGCCCCACAGCCACAACGGGGCGCCGGGGTGGCGCTCGCGCAGCCAGTGCGCGGCGCGGGCGAGGTCGTCGATCCAGGCCTGCCAGCTGGCGTCGCCGAGATCGCCACTGCTGTCGCCGCAGCCCAGCAGGTCGATCTGCAGCACCGCCCAGCCGTCGGCGGCCAGGGCGCGGCCGGCCAGGGCGGCCATGCGGCGGCTCTTATTCATCTCCTCGGCCCAGGGGTGCACGTAGAGCACCGCGCCATGTACGGACCGGCCATGCGGCGGCGTGTGATGCAGGTACAGGCGCTGCCCGCCTTCGGGCGCGGGGTGGAAGAAGGCTTCCAGCGGCGGGTGCATCGGGCCGGTGCGCGCCTGGGGCGGGTGGGTGTCAGCCGGCCAGCTTGCCCGCCACGAAGGCGCTCAGGCTGCCCACGGTGGCGAAGGTATCGCCACTGATTTCGTCGTCGTCGACCATGATGCCGAAGCGTTCCTCGAGCGTCGTGATCAGCGTCACCACGGCCATCGAGTCCAGTTCGGGGATGGCGCCCAGCAGCGGCGTGGCGGCGTCGAACTTCATCGCGCGGCCGCCGAGGCTGAGCACTTCGTCGAGGATGCGCAGGGCTTGGGTCTGGGTGTCCAAGGTGGGGCTCCGTCCTGGTGGCGGGGCGGACGTGTAGGGCGGGTTGCCGCGGGTGCCTGACCGCGGCGAATCTCTGGGTTCCGCATTCTAGGCGCCGTCTGCGGCGCGCTGCCCCGGCGAGCCGCGCAACGGTGCCCGCTGTGTGGTGTTGTTGGCGCACGTGATGATCCAGGCAGTTCAGCGTTCTTGCCCGCAGTTGATGGCCGACGGCCGGCGTCATCAACGTGTGTTGGTCGAACTATTGGAGGGCAGGGGGCTGGAGCCCGTTTGTGCGGCAGTTCATAGATTGTCGCGTTGCACCCGCAACAGCGATTTCGGCATCCTCTTACAGGATCGGGCGGTACGCGACAACGCCGGACGAACTGCTCGCCATCCAGACGAAGGACTTGACGGCCGGTGCGTAGCTCCACCGTTTGCCTGCAACGTGGGCCGTTGGAGCCCGGATGCCGACCAGCGGTTGACGTGCCACATTCCAAGTCAGCGCCGGATCGTCTGGCGGAACGATATCGTAGACGGCAGCACCGTCCGCGCGGGTCAGCAGCACGAACTTGTCCGCCTCTGGCACAGTATCGAAGGGAAGTGATGAACCGGACTTCGCTGGAATGTTCGCTGTCAAGGGTGGCACGACCCAACCCTGTTCCGGGGACCCACAGCGAAGGAACGCAAGAACCAGCTCACCCCCCACGACACACGTCAAGACAAGAATATCGCGCGCGGACTCGTAACGCAGCGTCATGCTGTCCGGACTGGCCGCCGGGGCCAATCGGGCCTTGCCCTTGTAGTGAACGCTCAGCTGCTGTTGCGTCGCGACGTCAAGGTACCAGATCCTCGGCGGGAGCGATGAAAGGCCCGAAATCCACCAGAACCTCTTGCGGAGCGTATCGTAGGCGGAACATGCCCCGGGATAAAGATTGCCGGTAGCCCCATTCACCGACCAGCGCTGCCACCTGCCGTCTTGCATGCTCGGGGATTCAAAATCGAATCGATGAGCCCAGCCTGTGTTTCGCGACATATTGACGTGAACGGCGTAACTGGAGACTCTTATCAATGATCCACAAGGCGCACCGCCATCGGCTGGTGGTAATATGGCGAGCGTATCGTAGGTATGGGCTGCACCCGGTTGCCCATCACCATATTCGCAATATTTTACGTTGAATGCAGGATCAGTCGTCTTAGATAACCTGGTCAAGGAAGTCCAGTTTTCGCCATTATTACTTGGAGTTGGATTCGATAGACGCTTGAACGTCAGGTCATTGAAGTCGATTATGACCACGCTATTGTCAAACGTGGCCGAATGTCCGCCGCCATGAAAGACCATTGCTCCCAAGGGCCCCCAGTACGGATTGAAGACACCTCCGGAATAGTCATCAACGATCTTCCCGAAAGCGTATGCCCAGTCGGCAAGATTGCCATTCTGCGAGTGGAACGAGTTCGCGGTTGCCAGTCTCTTGATGTCGCCACCCTTTGAGGGTGCCCAACCTACAACTGGAGCGGTCGCGGGTGTGCAGGGACTCAAGACTAGGGCGCCCGCTCCAGCTAATGCGGTCTGTAGGAACTGGCGTCGATCATCAGAAGGATTCTTCATCACAGGAGCACGATGCTGGCGTTCGATCCTGAAATGGATCTGACTTTAGCTCAGATCTGGAAAGGTTGATCATCGTATGTTTGCAGATGAGGATCAAGATGGACAGGCGTAAGTTTATTGCTGGAACTGTCGCAGGTGCGAGCACCTTGCCATTCTCTGCCTGCCGAGGCGGTACTGCCGACGCAGCCACCCCTCAAGTCGATGCTGGCACTTCGTCTGCAACCGCACCCGCGCGCGCATCTGCACTTGGTCCTTCGCGCCATGGAAAGTATCGCTATCAAAGCCAGCAGCTATTCCAGTCAGCCCGGTCTGCATATGAACCGTCGCGCTTGGCTGATGGCGGAAATTTTATGAATGATACCGTTGGACCCACCTACCGTTCCGTTGCGAGGGGTTGGAGCTGGGATATGCCTGGTGGCGATTGGATAGACGCCGAGAGGACGCGCCATGGCAAGGTGGCTTGGTTTTCGGTTCTTGCGAACAAAGTCTTTGGCAAGACAGCGGTCCACGCTTATAGCGTGGAGTGCACCAGTGCACTGCAATTCATCCACGCCCACGACCGGTGGAATGCGTTCATCGTGCGTTGCCTGACAGCTCCGCGCAGCATTGCCGGCGTGTTCAACACAATCCACGCCAGACCCTCAATCAGAGTGACGTACTCCGGTGGTAAATCGGACACATTGACTTGCAAAATATCCGCGGAGTCGAATCCGTCGACGTCCCTGCCTCGCACTACTCAGCCGAATGTCGGCATGCCATTGTTCCTGGAATTTGATAAACCTGCTGCGGCCGTTCAATCGGCAATCATGAGCTTCACTGTCACCGAGCATTGGGCGGGGTCAAATCCGATTGTCGAGTTCTTTATTATCGACCCCACGGTAAATTCTGCACCGACCCAGCTTGGTGTTGCAAGTACAGAACCGCTTGATGCGGGGCTTGTCGATAACTCAAGCATCATAGGTGTACATCGCTATATGGATGGCTCTAAATTGTCCGCGTTTGCGCTCTCCGGCGGCCCCGCTGTCAGCAGCGGTTGGGCGTTTGATCCTTTCATCTACCAAGGAAGTAGGAGTCGCGACTACAGCAAATATCCGCACAAAGGATTGGGAAAGTTTATTAACCCTTCTTCCGGTTGGTCACTCGTGGCTTCAAGTTTCTCAGGTGATGGTTTTGAGCCGCTTGCACCCGGTCTAGGAGCCTTGCGTGTCCCTATGGCGCATGATCCCGCGGTGGTTAATTGGTATGACCGCAACGCATACGGCGGCTCAGCAGGGGCGTCGGCTTACATTTTCATGCCGGAGCAATTGTTCGGCTACTTGGATCATATCTTCGTGCGCTATTACATGCGTATTGGCACGCCCAACGGCAGGCCGTATCGGATGCCAATAGCACAGCGTTATCAGATGCGGCAAACCCCAACCAGCGGAGCCATCTGGGCCGATTGCGCGGGAAAGACTGGTATCACGCCCAGTCATATGACGGCCGAAGGCGGCAACAGCGGGAGTTCTGGAGGCGGCTGGGGCTGGCAACTGCGGCATCGTTGGGCTGACTGCACCGCCGACGAAACCGGCCCGGAAGTTGATGGTTGGACGATGGGCGTGCATATGTGGGATTATGGCTCACACAATCCTGTTGGTTATCGATATGGTGGCGAAGACTCATTCAATGACAGCTTCAGTCAACAGGGCGGTTTGGGTGGGATGATGCATGCAGATCTTTGGTACTGCGTTGAGACGGAACTAAAGCTCAACAAGGTTTTTGCGGCTACTCCAGGGTTCTTGCCGAATGGTGAATTGCGCGTGTGGGTAGATGGTCGACTTGCACTAAGCAAGACCGGCATGGTGTTTCGGTCACTGCCCTTGATGGGAAGTGGCGGGCAAAACCCTGCGTACCACAAGAACTACATCCAACCGGTCAGAGAACTGGGTGTGACTGCGTTGTGGTTCAATTGGTATCATGGAGGGTTGACGCAGAATACGCTCCCAAGAACATTATTCATAACTGGGCTGGCTTACGGCACGTCCTATATCGGTCCTATGAAATTGGGAGCGACCTGAAATGGCTTTGCTGCTGAAGGCGGGGAAGGGCAGTACGTTGCGCCGGTCCAACCAGACCTAGGTTCTCGAGCATGCAATAGGCGCCGATCTTGCCTTGTGCGCGAGGCCGAAGCGACGCTGTTGGCCTCCGGTGGCAATCGCTCACGCTGACGCGGACAGCGCCAGTACCGTGTTGGGTTAGAGTTTTAAGCTTCAGCCGACACGACCGGCTGCCACGCCTGCCAACCGTATGCCCGAATCGACCTTGTTGCCCGAGTTGATCACCACTGCCCGCCAGCGCTCGCCGTCGACGATGGCCTTGACTTTCGGCGCGCGGTCGCTGAACTACGGTGAAGTGGATGATGCGGTGCGCGCTTTCGGTGTGGGACTGGTTGGCCGTGGCCTGCAGCGCGCCGAGCGTGTGGGCATTTACCTCGAGAAGCGCTTCGAGACAGTGATCGCCAGCTTCGGTGCGCTGGCCGCCGGTGGTGTGTTCGTGCCGATGAACCCGCTGCTCAAGCCCGAACAGGTGGCGTTCATCGCCAGCGACTGCGATGTGCGGGTTCTGGTGACGTCGCCGGAGAGGCTGTTCCTGCTCGTGCCTGTGCTGGCCGCATGCTCGGCGCTGCGGCATGTGGTCGTGACTGCAATGCCGGCCGAGCCGCTGGCACTGCCTGCCGGGGTCTCGATGGTGGCTTGGCAGGATCTGCTGGCCGAACCGTCGGCGCAGGGGCATCGCGTCATCGACACCGACATGGCGGCGATCCTCTATACCTCGGGCAGCACCGGCAAACCCAAAGGCGTGGTGCTGAGCCACCGCAACATGGTCGCTGGCGCCAAAAGCGTGGCTTCGTACCTCGACAACCAACCGAGCGACACGCTGTTGGCGGCGCTGCCGCTGTCCTTCGACGCCGGCTTCAGCCAGCTGACCACGGCCTTCCATGCTGGCGCACGCGTGGTGTTGCTGAATTATCTGCTGCCGCGCGACGTGCTCAAGGCCATGGACCGCGAGAAGGTCACCGGCCTCACGGCGGTGCCGCCGCTGTACATCCAGCTCTCGCAGCTGGAGTGGCCGGCGAGTGTAGGTGAGCACCTGCGCTACTTCGCCAATACCGGTGGCCGAATGCCGCGGGAGACTCTGGCGCTGCTGCGCCAACGCGTACCCAAGGCGAAACCGTTCCTGATGTACGGCCTTACCGAGGCATTCCGTTCGACCTACCTGCCACCGGAAGAGGTGGACCGCCGCCCGGATTCCATCGGCATGGCGATTCCGAACGCCGAGATCATGGTGCTGCGCGAGGATGGTACGCCCTGCGGGGTGGATGAGCCAGGCGAACTGGTGCATCGCGGCACGCTGGTCGGCCTGGGCTATTGGAACGATCCCGAGAAGACGGCCGAGCGCTATAGGTTGTTGCCTGGGCGCGAAGGCGGATTGCAGTTGCCAGAGTACGCGGTGTTCTCCGGCGACACGGTGCGCCGCGATGCCGAGGGTTTCCTGTACTTCATCGGCCGGCGTGACGAGATGATCAAGACCTCGGGTTACCGCGTCAGCCCGACCGAGGTGGAAGAGATCCTGTACGCGACCAAAATGGTCGGCGAATGCGTCGCCTTCGGTGTCGACCACGCAACGCTTGGCCAGTCCATCCAGGTCATTGCCACCACACCTGCCGACTGCGGCGAACTCGACGTATCGGCGCTGCTCGCCGAATGCCGTGCCCGTATGCCGGCGTACATGCTGCCATCCGGTATCGATCTGGCTGTCGGGCCGCTGCCACGCAACCCCAACGGCAAGATCGACCGCAAGCTGCTCGCGACGCAATGGGTTGAGTGCCGGGCCCAACGCCATGAAGATGCCGATGGTTCAGCTTCAGCACGCTGCGTGGAGCAGCCCCGTTAAACGATGCGGGTTCGTGCGCGGTTCGCAGCGGTGATCGTGGCAAACTGGGTCGGCACCATGCGTGCCATCGCCTCCTGAGGGGGTTGCTGGCTTGGTTGATAGGGCGTCGCGCCGGGTACCAGGGGTTCAGGATGTGGGACAGGGTGGTTGGCCCGTTCAAGGAGTTCGGCTTTGCGGCGGGCACGCTGTATGTCTTGGGCCGTGTGCTGCACAAGGTGTCGCCGCGACTTGGTCTGTTCGTGTACGAGCTGATGGTGCAGCCGATTACGGGCAAGCCACTGCTGCCGTCCAGCCGGACCAGGGATCTGACATTCGTTGAGATAGTTCGCGGCGATGACGACGTCGCGCTCATGCCGGCGCGAACCGAGATCAAGGTTTCACGCTTCGAGCAGGGTGCCCGCTGTCTGGGCATCTACCGCAAGGGCGCTTTCGTCGGCTACATCTGGCTGTGTTTCGGTCGCTACGATGAAGACGAGGTGCGTTGCACCTACGAACTGGCTGCGCCGGAGTGCTCGGTGTTCGACTTCGATCTATATGTCTTCCCCGAGTACCGCATGGGCACCGCCTTCATGGCCATTTGGCATGCCGCCAACGAATTCCTGTACGAGCGTGGCGTGCAATTCACCTTCAGCCGAATGACGCGCTTCAATCTGGCGTCGCGGCGCTCGCATGCTCGCTTGGGTGCAAGGTGCGTTGGCCGGGCACTGTTCCTGCGGGCCTGGGCAGTGGAGCTCATGCTCGCTACGGTGTATCCGTATCTGGCCATCACCTGGGCGCCATCGCAGCGGGCGCGTCTGCGCTTGGCGCCGCCGGCTGCCGCCCCAACGCCCCGGGCGACTCCTGAACCGGGCGCATCGAATGCCCACGAAGCCGGACCGTGAACCCGGCGGTGGACGAGGCTGGGCGCTCCTGGGCGGGCTTGCGCTGCTGATCGTCTATGGCAGCTTGTATCCCTTCGATGCCGCGAAGCCAGAGCCCGAAGCTCTGCGGCGCCTGTTCCGCGACTGGACGCTGATCAGCACACGCGGCGACATGCTCGGCAACCTGGCGCTGTTCGTGCCGTGGGGGCTGGCTGGGATGTTGACTTTCGCGCCGCGCAGAGGAGTAGGGTGTGCGGTGATCGTCATCGCCCTCGGGGGGTTCGTATTGGCGCTGGCCTGCCAGATCGCACAGCTATGGATCCCCTCTCGGAGTGCGGCGTTGGCCGATGTGTTCTGGAACATGCTGGGTGTGGCCGCAGGACTCGTTCTTGGTCGCGGGGTACGGCAGCATTTGGCCGTCAATGCCGGTGGCGCGGGCGTGTCGATTGCGGCGGCTAGCCTGTTGGGCGCATGGCTGCTTGCATTCTGGCTGCCGCTGGTTCCCAGCGTCGACCTTCAATTGCTCAAGGACAACCTGAAAGCCGTGCTGAACGCCCGGGCATTCTCGTTTGGAGCGTTCATGCCCGCGCTGGCGATGGCGCTGATGTCGGGATACCTGCTGAGCCGGCTGGTGGGTATCCGCGCGTCCCTGGTGGGGCTGCCGGCATGGCTCGCGCTGGCGGCCGTCGGCAAGCTGTTCATCCACTCAGCGCACATCGACCTCTCCGCCCCGCTGGGTTTCATCGTGGGCGCCGTGCTTTGGTGCACCAGTCCGTGGGTCGACGCACAACGACGCACTGTCATCGTTGCACTGGCACTCATCGCTGCCTACACGGTGCAAGGGCTCTCGCCTTTCGAGTTTCGCGATACCCCCAGCTCATTCAGCTGGTCACCCATGGCGGCGATGCTCGAGGGCTCGATGCTGTCGAACGCTCAGGCGCTGGTCGACAGTGTCTTGATCTTCACCAGTTTTCTGTATCTCGTACAGATCTCCGGAGGCCGTCCTGCGGTGGCGAGCCTGGGCCTCGCAGTGTGGGTGCTGGGGATTGAATTGGCCCAGACATTCATCGTGTCGCGCACAGCCGACATCACGCTGCCGTTGCTCGTGATTCTGCTGGGGCAGGCGTTCCGGATGTCGCGCCTGCCGTCGCTTGCGACCGCATCGCGAATCGAGGCTCCTTTGCCTGCACATGACGCCGCACGACCCGAACGTTCGACCCCGCGCCCTTTGTTCGTCGCGCTGGCGGTGGTGGCGCTGACGGTCATCGGGCTCAGCGCCATGTTGCGGTTGCCGGGAATTCCGTACAACGTACGCGAGTTGTTCCTCGGCGACGGACACCCACTGGCGCTGGCCGCCTTCGCACTTGCGCTGCTGTGGGCTGGAGCTGGCTCGGCTTGGCTCGGCATAGCGGTGGCACGGGCGCGCCATCCCTGGCTGTTGCTGCCTGCGTTGGTCTTGGCGGTCAGCCTGATCAGCTTGTCGCTGCTGTGGATGAGCGTCACGACCGAGAGCATCGGCGACATCTCTGGGTCGTCGAACCTGTATTGGTTCGTCACGAACAAGGACACGTGGGGCGCCACTTGGCGGGCCATCTTCCTGAGTCTCGAAGCGCCCGGCCTCGTCAGCTTCCTTGAGCGCTGCGTGCGCTACTCGGCGCTGTATGCGCCGCTACCGATCTTCCTCGGGCTGATGATCGCCGTGCGTCGCTGGCCTGGCAGCGGGCCCGTGCGGCCGAGCCGTGTCTTGGGTACCCTTGCCGGTGCCTTGTTGACACTTTGGCTGTGCAAGGCGATCGCGTTCGATTGGTCGTCCACCGACAATCTGAACGAACTGATTGCACGTGATGGCGAGTGGGGTTGGGGCGGAGGCGGCTACCTGTATGTGCTGCTCGCACTGATCAGCCTGAACAGCCTGTTCTTGGTCGAAGGCATCGGCGCGCGCCTGCCCGCGTTGCTGGGCGGCGCGCTTTTCACCACAGTCGCGGTGCCGCTGGGCTGGTGGCTGCTGAATCAAGGTCTGGAGCGGGAGGTGGAAAAGTATGGAAGCGTGTTTTCCGGCGTCCAGTTTCTGCTGGGTCCGGACAGACGCCACGCTTTGCCCGCGCAGGTTCTCTTCGTTCGCTGGGTGGCGGTGCAGGTCGGCGCGACATTGGTGATTGCCACGGGCACGTGGTTGGGATTGGCGATATTGACTCGCGCACGCCGCGACCAAGACGTTGGCCCGGGTTCGGCGACACAATTCGGCATCACCGTCACCCAACGCCACCAACCACCAGATGACTACCACCGTGCCAAATGAACAGTTGCATGCGCCCGCCCATGCCGCAATGACCCAATTCCACAAGGTGCAAGACAACGAGCTGAGCTTGGGCGGTGTCGCGCTGTCCGTCTTGGCCGAGCGCGTCGGCCACACGCCGTTCTATGCCTACGACCGCGCCTCGCTGCGCGAGCGCGCCGCCACGCTGCGTGCCGCGCTGCCGTCAGCCATCAAGCTGCACTACGCGATGAAGGCCAACCCGATGCCGGCGCTGGTGGGCT
>CAYUPF010000106.1:11922-14101 GCA_964446545.1 uncultured Rubrivivax sp. | reverse complement strand
CCGCATGCTCGCCTTCATCCTGCGCCGTCTCGCACAGGCCTTCGTGGTGATGCTGTCGGTCGCATTCATCGCCTTCATGCTGTTCCAGTACGTGGGCGATCCGGTGGCCAGCATGCTGGGCCAGGATGCCACCACCGAGCAGCGCGAGGCCTTGCGCAAGGATCTGGGCCTGGACAAGCCCTTCCCGGTGCAGTTCGCGCGCTTCGTGGGCAATGCCGTGCAGGGCGACTTCGGCCTCAGCCTGCGCCAGGGCCGCAAGGTCTCGGCGCTGATCGCCGAACGCCTGCCTGCCACGCTGGAGCTGTCGATGGCCGCGGGGGTGATCGCGCTGGTGGTGGGCATTCCGCTGGGTGTGTTCGCGGCGCTGAGGCGCGGTACCTTCGCGTCGCAGGTGGCGATGACGGTGTCGCTGCTCGGCGTGTCGCTGCCCACCTTCCTGATCGGCATCCTGTTGATCCTGCTGTTCTCGGTGACGCTGAAGTGGCTGCCCAGCTTCGGCCGCGGCGATGTGGTCTCGCTCGGCGGCTGGACCACCGGCGTGCTCACCGTCGACGGCTGGAAGCACCTGATCCTGCCGGCGATCACGCTGTCGGTGTTCCAGCTGGCGCTGATCCTGCGGCTGGTGCGCGCCGAGATGCTGGAGGTGCTGCGCACCGATTACATCAAGTTCGCGCGCGCGCGCGGGCTGCCCAACGCTGCGGTCTACTTCGGCCATGCGTTGAAGAACACGCTGGTGCCGGTGATCACCATCACCGGCTTGCAACTGGGCGCGCTCATCGCCTTTGCCATCATCACCGAGACGGTGTTCCAGTGGCCCGGCATGGGCCTGCTGTTCATTCAGGCGGTGCAGTTCGCCGACGTGCCGGTGATGGCCGCCTACCTGTGCCTGGTGGCGCTGATCTTCGTCATCGTCAACCTGGTGGTCGACCTGCTGTACTTTGCGGTCGACCCGCGCCTGCGCATCGAAAGACCTGCCGGTGGCCATTGATATGACCCCCTCGAAGCGCCTTCGGCGCTCCCCCCCAGGGGGGCGAGTCGGACGAGGAACAGTCCCTGCGGACTGTTCCTCGCCTACGAGCGCCGGCAGCGTCCTCGCTGCTGGCAACGCCAGCGGTCCGGCAGCGCCGGCTCCGCGGCGTTTGCTCGACCGCACCGTCATCTTGGATCGAAGGCCTCGGCTCCGATGAGCACCCTCTCTCCTCCCGTAGTCCAGGCCGCCCCGGGTGCGCTGGCGCGCTTCTTCGACGGCGACGTCTGGCACAGCTTCAAGAGCTCGCCGATGGCCATCACCGCGGCCGTCATCGCCGCGCTGTGCGTGTTCTGCGCGGTCTTCGCCAACTGGGTGGCACCGCACAACCCCTTCGATCTGGCCTCGGTGGACCTGAGCGATTCGCGGCTGCCGCCGGCCTGGCTGGAAGGCGGCTCGCGCACCTACCTGCTGGGCACCGACGACCAGGGGCGCGACATTCTCTCGGCCATCATGTACGGCGCGCGCATCTCGCTGTTCGTCGGCGTCGCTTCGGTGCTGGTGTCGATGGTCGTCGGCGTCGGCCTCGGGCTGCTGTCGGGCTTCGTCGGTGGCAAGGTGGATGCGCTGATCATGCGCATCTGCGACGTGATGCTGTCCTTCCCGTCGCTGCTGGTGGCACTGCTGATCGATGGTGTGGGCCGCGCGATCTTCCCGAATGCCCACGACACGCTGGCCTTCGGCGTGCTGATCGTCGCCATCTCGCTGACCGGCTGGGTGCAGTACGCGCGCACGGTCCGTGGCTCGACGCTGGTGGAACGCAACCGCGAGTACGTGCAGGCGGCGCGTGTCATCGGCGTCAAGCCCTCGCGCATCATGTTCAGCCACGTGCTGCCCAATGTCATGGGTCCGGTGCTGGTGCTGGCCACGATCCACGTCGCCGCTGCCATCATCACCGAAGCCACGCTGTCCTTCCTCGGCGTGGGCGTGCCGCCGACCTCGCCCTCGCTGGGCACCTTGATCCGCATCGGCAACGACTTCCTGTTCAGCGGCGAGTGGTGGATCACGATCTTCCCCGGCGCCATGCTGATCCTGATCGCGCTGAGCGTGAACCTGCTGGGCGACTGGCTGCGCGACGCCTTGAACCCGAGGCTGCGATGAGCGTCGCACGGCCGTTCCGAAGACGCTCGCTCCCCCTCGGGGGGACGGGCC
>CAYUPF010000106.1:0-11822 GCA_964446545.1 uncultured Rubrivivax sp. | reverse complement strand
GTTCCGAAGACGCTCGCTCCCCCTCGGGGGGACGGGCCGAAGGCCCAAGGGGGCGGCATGAGCGTCGCACGGCCGTTCCGAAGACGCTCGCTCCCCCTCGGGGGGACGGGCCGAAGGCCCAAGGGGGCGATGTGACGGCGCCGCTGCTCGAAGTCCACCGCCTGCGCGTCGAATTCCCCACGCGCCGCGGCACGCTGCTGGCGCTGGACGACATCAACTTCGAGATCGCGCCGGGCGAGATCCTCGGCGTGGTCGGCGAATCCGGTGCCGGCAAATCGCTCACCGGCGCGGCCATCATCGGGTTGCTCGAACCGCCGGGGCGCATTGCCGGCGGCGAGATCCGCCTGGCCGGCCAGCGCATCGACAACCTGCCCTACGAACAGATGCGCGCCATCCGCGGCCGGCGCATCGGCGCCATCTTCCAGGATCCGCTGACCTCGTTGAACCCGCTGTACACCATCGGCCGGCAGCTCACCGAAACCATCCTCACGCACCTGCCGGTCAGCGCCGAAGAGGCGCGCCAGCGTGCGATCCGGCTGCTGCAGGAAACCGGCATCCCGGCGGCCGAAGAGCGGCTGGAGCAGTACCCGCACCAGTTCTCCGGCGGCATGCGCCAGCGCGTGGTGATCGCGCTGGCGCTTGCCGCCGAGCCGGAACTGATCGTCGCCGACGAGCCGACCACCGCGCTGGACGTGTCGATCCAGGCGCAGATCATTTCGCTGCTCAAGCGGCTGTGCAAGGAGCACGGCGCCGCGGTGATGCTGGTCACGCACGACATGGGCGTGATCGCCGAGACCTGCGACCGCGTCGCCGTGATGTATGCCGGGCGCATCTGCGAGATCGGGCCGGTGCACGAGGTCATCCACCACCCGGCGCATCCCTACACCGCCGGGCTGATGGGTTCGATTCCGGCGATGGACGACACGCGCGAGCGGCTGCTGCAGATCGACGGCGCAATGCCGCGGCTCAACGCCATCCCCGCCGGCTGCGCCTTCAACCCGCGCTGCCCTCGGGTGATGGACCGCTGCCGCCGCGAGCGGCCTGAACTGTTCGATGCCGGAACCACGCGCGCCGCGTGCTGGCTGCGGGCGCCGGAGGTCGTCGGGTGAATCCATTGGTAAGGGTCGACGACCTGGCGAAGACCTTCGATGTGTCGCCGCCGTGGCTGAACCGTGTCATCGAGCGCAAGCCGCGGCAGTTCGTGCATGCGGTCGACGGCGTCAGCTTCAGCATCCACAAGGGCCGGACGCTGGCGCTGGTGGGCGAATCCGGCTGCGGCAAGAGCACGGTGGCGCGGCTGCTGGTGGGGCTGTACGAGCCGACGCGCGGCGCGGTCTTCTTCGACGGCCAGGACACGGGGGTGCTCAAGTCCTCGGCCGCCAACCTGCGCGGTCTGCGCCGGCGCATGCAGATGATCTTCCAGGACCCCTACGCCAGCCTCAACCCGCGCTGGAAGGTGCTGGACATCATCGCCGAGCCATTGCGTGAGCACGGCCTGTTCAGCGACGAGGCCGGCATGCGCACCAAGGTCGGCGAGCTGCTGTTGTCGGTGGGGCTGGCCAGCGCCGACATGGAGAAGTTCCCGCACCAGTTCTCGGGCGGGCAGCGCCAGCGCATCTCGATCGCACGCGCGCTGGCCACGCAGCCCGAGTTCCTGGTCTGCGACGAGCCGACCTCGGCGCTGGACGTGTCGGTGCAGGCGCAGGTGCTCAACATCATGAAGGACCTGCAGCGCCAGCGCGGGCTGACCTACCTGTTCATCTCGCACAACCTGGCGGTGGTGCGCCATGTCAGCGACCAGGTCGGCGTCATGTACCTGGGCCGGCTGGTCGAGCTGGCCGACAAGCTTGAGCTGTTCGCTCGGCCGCGGCACCCGTACACGCGCATGCTGCTGGCTGCGATCCCCGACATCCACATGAGCGGCAGTTCGCGCACGCCGGTGCAGGGCGAGGTGCCGAACCCGCTGAATCCGCCCAGCGGATGTGCGTTCCATCCGCGCTGCCCGCACGCCAATGCGCGCTGCTCGGCGGAACGGCCGGCGATGATCGACAACCAGGGCGTGCGCGTGGCCTGCCACGCGGTGGAAGAAGGCCGGATCTAGGGCAGCAGGCGCTCGCGTGCCATCAGCTCCTGCAACTGCTCACGCTCGCGGATCAGCACCGGCCGGCCGTCGACCAGCAGCACTTCGGCGGCGCGCGCGCGGCTGTTGTAGTTGCTGGCCATCGACATCGCATAGGCGCCCGCCGACAGCACCGCCAGCGTATCGCCGGGCTGCAGCACCAGCTCGCGGCCGCGGCCCAGCCAGTCGCCCGATTCGCACACCGGGCCGACCACGTCCCAGCGCGTCGCTGCGCCGTCGCGCGCGTGGCAGGGCTCGATCGCCATCCAGGCCTGGTACATGGCCGGGCGCATCAGGTCGTTCATGGCCGCGTCGACGATGCAGAAGTTCTTCGCTGCACCCGGCTTCAGGTACAGCACCTCGGTCAGCAGCACGCCGGCGTTGCCCACCAGCGAGCGCCCCGGCTCCATCAGCAGCTCGCGCTGGCCGTGGCCGCGCGCGTCGATGCGCTGCAGCAGCCGCGTCACCAGCTCGTCGGCCGGCGGCGGCGCCTCGCCGGCGTACTGGATGCCCAGCCCGCCGCCGACATCGATGTGGTGGATGGCGATGCCTTCGGCCTCGACCGCCTCGACCAGGTCGAGCAGGCGGTCCAGCGCGTCGAGATAGGGCTCCACCTGGGTGATCTGCGAGCCGATGTGGCAGTCGATGCCCACCACCTGCAGGCCCGGCAACGCGGCCGCGCGCCGGTAGCTGGCCAGCGCCTGGTCGTGGGCGATGCCGAACTTGTTGTCCTTCAGGCCGGTGGAGATGTAGGGGTGCGTGCCGGCATCCACGTCCGGGTTGATGCGCAGGCTGACCTGCGCCGTGAGCCCCTCGGCCACCGCCACCTGCGACAGCAGGTCCAGCTCGCCGTGGCTTTCGACGTTGAAGCAGCGCACGCCGGCCAGCAAGGCACGGCGCATCTCGGTGCGCGTCTTGCCCACGCCGGAGAACACCACCTTCGAAGCCTCGCCGCCGGCGGCGAGCACGCGCTCCAGTTCGCCGGCGGAGACGATGTCGAAGCCGCAGCCGGTGCGCGCAAAGGTCTGCAGCACGGCCAGGCTGGGGTTGGCCTTGATCGCATAACACAGCAGGTGCGGCCGGCTCACCAGCGCGCGCCGGTACGAGGCCACCGCATCGAGCATGGCGCGCTGCGAATACACGTACAGCGGCGTGCCGAACTCGCGCGCCAGCGCGTCCAGTGAACAGCCGTCGAGCTGCAGTTCGGCGCCCTGGCGCGCCAGGCAGGGGGCGCCTGGCAGGCTCATCGGGCGGCCGGCGCCGACGCCGCGGGTGCTGCGCTCTTGGCAGCGCCGGGCAGCGTCAGCGGGCCCTTCTGGCCGCAGCCCGCAGCCAGGCCCAGCAACAGGCACAAGGTGGTCTTTGCCCGCCATGTGGCGGCGCGTGGCCGCGCCGCTAAACTGTGTTCACCCATGCCGCGGATTCTATCGACCATGAGCTCCTGCCCCGACGCCACGCCGTTGACCGATGCCGAGTACGGGCGCGCGACCGCGGCCGTGCTGTCCTCGATCGAGACGGCGGCCGACCGCTGGCTGCAGGAGGACGTGATCGACATCGACACGCAGCGCACCGGCGGCCTGCTGGAGTTGGTGTTTCCCAACGACAGCCGCATCATCGTCAACACCCAGCCGCCGTTGCAGGAGATCTGGCTGGCGGCGCGCGCCGGCGGCTTCCACTACCGCCACGTGCAGGGGCGGTGGCTGGACACGCGCGACGGCAGCGAGTTCTTCGACGCGCTGTCGCGCCATGCCAGCACTCAGGGCGGGCGCGAGCTGCGCTTCGCTGCGCCCGGCTGAGCTGCGGCGCATCAAGCGGACACCGCGGAACCGGCTCCGCCGGGCCGCTGGTGTCGCCCCCTTGAGGGGGAGCGGCGAAGCCGCTGCGGGGGTGGGCCTATCTCCTGAACAGGTCGAGGATGCTGTTGCGCTCCTCGGGGGTCGGCGCCGGCGGCAGCACGTCCTCCAGGCCCAGCGTGCGCACACCGGCGCCCTGGCTGAATTCCTCGAAGCTCCAGTCGCCATCGACATTGGTCACGCCTTCGGGCGGTGTCAGTTCCTGCGCCGGCACGCCCTTCAACGCATAGGCCATGTATTCGGCCCAGACCGGCAAGGCCAGGCCGCCGCCGGTTTCGCGGTCGCCCAGCTTGCGCGGCGTGTCGTAGCCGATCCACACCACCGCCACCAGGCTGCGGTGGAAGCCGGCGAACCAGGCATCCATCGCATCGTTGGTGGTGCCGGTCTTGCCGAAGATGTCGCCGCGGCCCAGTGCGCGCCTGGCCGATGCGGCGGTGCCCGAGCGCGTCACCTCCTGCAGCAGCGAGTTCATGACGAAGGCATTGCGTGCATCGAGCGTGCGCATCGACTCGTCCAGCGCTGCCGGCGCGCTCTGCGACAGCACGCGGCCCTTGCTGTCGGTGACCTTGGCGATGAGCAGCGGGCTCACCAGAAAGCCGCCGTTGGCGAACACGCTGTAGGCCGACGCCATCTGCATCGGTGTCACCGCGCCGGCGCCCAGCGCCATCGTCAGATAGGCCGGGTGCTTGTCGGCGTCGAAACCGAAGCGTGTGATCCATTCCTGGGCGAAGCCCGGGCCGATGGACTGCAGCACGCGGATCGATACCATGTTCTTCGACTTGGCCAGCGCCGTGCGCAGGGGCATCGGCCCTTCGAACTTGCCGTCGTAGTTCTTCGGCTCCCAGGGCTGGCTGCCGGTGGCGCCGGCATCGAAGAACAGCGGCGCGTCGTTGACCATGGTCATCGGCGTGAAGCCCCTTTCCAGCGCGGCCGAATAGATGAAGGGCTTGAAGCTCGAGCCAGGCTGGCGCCAGGCCTGCGTGACATGGTTGAACTTGGACTTGCCGTAGTCGAAGCCGCCGACCAGCGCACGGATCGCACCACTATTCGGGTCGATGGCGACGAAGGCGCCTTCGACCTCGGGCACCTGCGTCAACGACCACTCGCCCTTGGCGTTGCGCAGCGCACGCACCACGGCGCCGCGACGGATCTGCAGCTTCGGCTCGGCCTTGGGCGACAGGCCCGAGGCCACCGGCTTGAGCCCGTCGCCGACGACGTCGATCGTCTCGCCGTCCTGCAGCACCGCCACCACCTTGCGCGGCGAGGCCTCGAGCACCACCGCGGCGCGCAGCTCATCGTTGTCGGGGTGCTCGGCGAGCGTTTCGACGATGCGCGCCTCGGCCTGCGCGTCGCTGGCCGGCAGGTTGACGAACGCCTCGGGGCCACGGTACCACTGGCGCTGCTCGTAGTTGAGCAGCCCGCGCCGCAACGCGCGGTAGGCCACTTCCTGCTCGGCCGAACGGACCGTCAGGTAGACGTCCAGGCCGCGCGAATAGGCCTCGGCACCGTAGTGCGCGAACACCATCTGGCGCGCCGTCTCGACCGCGTACTCCGCATGCACCGGCACGGCGCTGGGCACGCGGTAGTGCAGCACCTGCAGGCGTGCCGTCTCGTACTGCTCGTGGGTGATGAAACCTTCCTCGAGCATGCGCCCGAGGATGAACTGCTGGCGCACCGTGGCGCGCTTCGGGTTGACGATGGGGTTGTAGGCCGACGGCGCCACCGGCAGCCCGGCCAGCATCGCGGACTCGGCGATGCTGAGGTCCTTGACCGGCTTGCCGAAGTAGATCTCGCTGGCCGCGGCAAAACCAAAGGCGCGCTGTCCGAGGAAGATCTGGTTCATGTACAGCTCGAGGATCTGCTCCTTGGTCAACAGCTTCTCGATCTTCAGCGTCAGCAGCAGTTCGTAGATCTTGCGCGTGTAGGTCTTCTCGGTGGGCAGGTAGAAGTTCTTCGCCACCTGCATGGTGATGGTCGAGCCGCCCTGGCTGCGTGCGTCGCGCAGGTTGGCCAGCGCCGCGCGCGCGATGCCCTTGTAGTCCACGCCGCCATGTTCGTAGAAGCGCGCGTCCTCGGCGGCCAGCACCGCGTCCTTCAGCACCTTGGGCAACTGGTCGATCGGCGTGAAGTTGCGCCTTTCTTCACCAAATTCTCCGAGCAGCACGCCGTCAGCAGCGTAGATTCGCATCGGCAGTTTGGGACGGTAGTCCGCCAGGC
This sequence comes from uncultured Rubrivivax sp., assembly GCA_964446545.1. Classification (GTDB taxonomy): domain Bacteria; phylum Pseudomonadota; class Gammaproteobacteria; order Burkholderiales; family Burkholderiaceae_C; genus Rubrivivax. The sequence continues at coordinate 5,633 of CAYUPF010000106.1, read as the reverse complement.
CGCTGATCTCGGGCACGTTGGGGTAGGCCACGGCCACCGCGATGCCGACGAGGATCAACACACTCAGCACGCCGGCCGCGGCCAAAGCGGAAGCCCACACGATGACGAGACCCAACCGACGAATCCAGATGCTGCCCGGCGCGCGAGGCCGGGGACGGGTGGACGGGGTCGAATCGGTTTGGGAGTTCTTGGCGCTCAATGTGCAGCCTTTGCGCAGCGTGGCGAATTATAGGAAACGGGCGCGGTTTCCAGCGCGCTGCGACCGTCGCGCCGGTGACGCGCCGAAAGCGCAATTGCGAGATGTTTCAAGCGCTGTTCCGGGCGTCGGTGAATCACAACGAAGGGCAGACTTCAGAGGAAGTTTTGCGTTAGGTCACAAGGGCTTTGCTGCTAGGATTCAAGTAACTTATTAAGTTCTACGTGCCTTACGGGGTGCGCGTTGGGAGTCAGGTGACGTGAGCTTTCTGAGCCAGCTACTGGGGCAAAAACACCCCGCAATGATCGGGTTGGACATCAGTTCCTCCAGTGTCAAGCTGGTCGAGCTGGGTCAGGCCTCGAGCGGCGAGCTGGTGCTCGAGCGCTTCGCCTCCGAGCCCTTCGAAAAGGGCTGGATCACCGACGGCCAGATCGAGAAGTTCGACGAGGTCGCCGATGCCGTGAAGCGCGTCGTCGGCAAGAGCGGCACGCGCACCAAGCAGGTGGTGATGGCGATGCCGCAGTCGGCCGTGATCACCAAGAAGATCATGCTGCCCGCCGGCCTGCGCGAAGAAGAGATGGAGCTGCAGGTCGAGTCCGAGGCCAACCAGTACATCCCCTTCTCGCTCGACGAAGTCAGCCTCGACTTCTGCGTCATCGGGCCGAGCACCACCTCGGTCGGCGACGTCGAGGTGCTGATCGCCGCGTCGCGCAAGGACCGCGTGCAGGACCGCCAGGGCCTGGCCGAGGCCGCGGGGTTGAAGCCGGTGGTGCTGGACATCGAATCGCATGCCTCGCGGCTGGCGATGGGCCGCATCGTCTCGGCGCTGCCCAACGAGGGCAAGGACGCGCTGGTGGCGCTGTTCGAGATCGGCGCCGACACCACCAGCCTGAAGGTGCTGCGCGACGACGAGATGCTCTACGACCGCGACCAGGCCTTCGGCGGCTCGCAGCTGACGCAGCTGATCAGCCGCCAGTACGGCTTCTCCTTCGAGGAGGCCGAGGCCAAGAAGCTGGCCAACGACCTGCCCGAGGACTACGAGGACGTGATCCTGCGCCCCTTCGTCGACAGCCTGTCGCAGGAAATCGGCCGCGCGCTGCAGTACTTCTTCACCAGCACGCCGCACCACAAGGTGCACTACGTGATGCTGGCCGGCGGCACGGCCACGCTGCCCGGGCTGAAGGACCGCGTCACCGAGCTCACCGGTTTTGCCGCGATGGTGGTCAACCCCTTCGACCGCATGAAGCTGGGCTCGGCGGTGCGCGAATCCACGCTGCGGCGTGAAGCCCCGTCCTACCTGACGGCCTGTGGCCTGGCCATGCGGAGATTCGTGCAGTGATCCTGATCAACCTTCTGCCGCATCGCGAGGAAAAGCGGCGGCAGCGCAAACGCGCGTTCTTCGCCACGGTGGTGGTCAGCGCCCTGCTCGGCCTGGTCGTGGCCGGCATCTGGTACGTGGCGCTGCAGCAGCAGACCTCGGCACAACAGGCGCGCAACGACTTCCTCAAGGCCGAGATCGCCCGCCTCGAGGTGCAGATCAAGGACATCGCCACGCTGCGTGCCGAGATCGAGGCGCTGAAGGCGCGGCAGAAGGCGGTCGAAGGCCTGCAGACCGACCGCAACATCCCGGTGCATCTGCTCGACGAACTGGTCAGGCAGACGCCCGAAGGCATCTACCTGACCAGCGTCAAGCAGAACGGCCAGGTGGTGCTGGTCACCGGCTTGGCGCAGACCAACGAGCGGGTCTCCGAATTCCTGCGCAACACGCTCTACAACTCACCCTGGCTGGAACGTCCCGAGCTGGTGGAGATCAAGACCGCCGCAGCGGCGACGGGTGCCGCTGCGGCCGCCAATCGCGACCAACGCCGGCTCAACGAATTCTCGATGCGCCTGAACATCAAGCGCCCGCAGGCTCCTGCCGACGGCGCCTCGGCCCCGGCCGGCGCCGCCGGCGCGGCGGTGAAGAAGGCATCGTGAGGCCGTCATGAACACCAAGGCAAGCAAACCTTCCTTCGATGTCAGCAGCATGGTCGAACATGCGGCGTCCCAGTTCCGCGGGCTCAATCCCAAGGAGCCCGGCCAGTGGCCGACGCTGCCCAAGGCGGCCAGCTGGCTGGCGACTGCCGCGGCCGTGGTCGTGGCCTGCTGGTTCGCGCTGCTGTCCGACGCCACCGACGAACTGCAGGCCGAACGCGACCGCGAACCGGCGCTGAAGCAGGACTACACCAGCAAGCTCGGCCAGGCGGTGAACCTGGGCGAACTGCGCAAGCAGAAGCTGCAGGTGCAGGAATACGTGACCCAGCTCGAGAAGCAGCTGCCCGGCAAGGCCGAGATGGATGCGCTGCTGTCGGACATCAACCAGGCGGGCCTGGGCCGCGGCCTGCAGTTCGAGCTGTTCCGCCCCGGGCAGGTGGAGATCAAGGACTACTACGCCGAGCTGCCGATCGCCATCAAGGTCAGCGGCCGCTACAACGACATGGGCGCCTTTGCCGCCGACGTGGCCAACCTGTCGCGCATCGTCACGCTGCACAACCTGACGATCACGCCGCCGTCGGCCCGCGACGCCAGCGGCAACCTGGCGATGGAGGCCACCGCGCGCACCTACCGCTACCTGGACGAAGCCGAGGTGGCCGCCCAGAAGAAGGCCGCCGCGGACAAGGCGGCGAAGGCCGCGGGAGCCAAGAAATGAACACCCGCCCCTCCGTGATGCGGCTGTTGGCCGGCGCGCTGCTGCTGGCCCTGCTGGCCGGCTGCGGCGCCGAGAACGAGGAACTGCAGGAATGGATGGAGCGCCAGCGCCGCGAGGTCAAGCCCAACGTGTCGCCGCTGTCGCCGCCGAAGAAGTTCGAGGCCCAGCCCTACAACTCGGCGCAGGCCGTCGACCCCTTCAGCAACCAGAAGCTGACCGTGGCGCTGAAGATGGAGGCGCGGCAGCCGAACTCGATGCTCGGCGCCGAACTCAGCCGCCGCAAGGAGCCGCTGGAAGCCTACCCGCTGGACAGCATGAGCATGGTCGGCAGCGTCGCCAAGCAGGCCCGGCCCTTCGCGCTGCTGCGCGTCGACAACCTGCTGTACCAGGTCAAGCCGGGCGACTACATCGGCCAGAACTACGGCCGCATCACCAAGATCACCGAGACCCAGATCGAACTGCGCGAGATCGTGCAGGACGCCGCTGGCGAATGGATCGAGCGGGCCAGCACCCTGCAACTGCAGGAGAAGGCCAAATGAACAGCACCCTGGAGAACCGCATGATGCACAAGTGGCGCGCCAAAGCCGCCGTGTTGGCGCTCGCACTCGCCGCTCCGCTCGCGGCGGTCGCGCAGAACATGATCCAGTCGATCACCAGCTCGCAGCAGGCCGGCACCGATGTCGTGCGCGTCGAGCTGAGCGAGCCGCTGGCGGCCGAACCCGGAGGCTTCGTCGTGCAGGCGCCGCCACGCGTGGCCATCGACCTGCCGGGCGTGGGCAACGGCCTGGGCAGGAACTCGGTGGAGCTGAACCAGGGCAACGTGCGATCGGCCAACGTCGCACAGTCCGGCGAGCGCACCCGCCTCGTGCTCAACCTGCGCCAGGCCGCCAACTACCGTGTGCAGCTGCAGGGCAAGTCGCTGATCGTGCTGCTCGATGCCGCCGGTCCGATGGCGGCGGCGTCCGGCAGTACGCCCACGCATTTCGCGCCGGCGCAGAACGAGCAGCCGCTGGCGCTGCGCGACGTCGACTTCCGCCGCGGCAGCGAAGGTGCAGGCCGTGTCATCGTCGACCTGCCCAGCACCCAGGTGGGCGTGGACATCCGCCAGCAGGGCCAGAGCCTGGTGGTCGAGTTCCTGCGTTCGACCCTGCCCGAGAAACTGCGCCGCCGCCTGGACGTGGCCGACTTCGGCACGCCGGTGCAATCGATCTCCACCTTCCAGAGTGGCGACCGCGTGCGCATGGTGGTCGAGCCCAAGGGCTCCTGGGAGCACAGCGCGTATCAAACGGACAACCAGTTCGTGCTGGAAGTGCGGCCGATGAAGGCCGACCCGAACAAGCTGGTGCAGGGCCCGGGCTTCTCGGGCGAGAAGCTCAGCCTGAACTTCCAGAACATCGAGGTGCGCGCGCTGCTGCAGGTGATCGCCGACTTCACCAACTTCAACGTCGTCACCAGCGACAGCGTCACCGGTACCGTCACGCTGCGCCTGAAGGACGTGCCCTGGGACCAGGCGCTGGACATCATCCTGCAGAGCAAGGGCCTGGGCGTGCGCAAGAACGGCAACGTGCTGTGGATCGCGCCGAAGGAAGAACTCGCCAACCGCGAGCAGGTGGAACTGGAGTCGCGCCGCAAGATCGCCGACCTCGAGCCCACGCGCACCCAGGCCTTCCAGCTCAACTACACCAAGGCCGAGACCATCGCCCAGAGCCTGGTCGGCTCGGCGCTGGTGGCGCAGGCGGTGGACAACGGCACCGGGCAGAACAGCGGACGCATCCTGTCGCCGCGCGGCAGCGTCATCTTCGAGCAGCGCACCAACCAGCTCTTCGTCACCGACATCCCGTCGAAGCTGGAAGAGATCCAGGCGATGATCGCCAAGATCGACATCCCGGTGCGCCAGGTGCTGATCGAGGCGCGCATCGTCGAAGCCACCGACAACTGGGGGCAGAGCCTGGGTGTCAAGCTCGGCTTCGCCAACCTGAGCGGGGTGCCGACCTCCGGGCCGGGTGCGCAGGTCGGCGGCAACTACAGCGCGGTGGGCGCGCAGACCGGCCAGAGCCCGCCGGTGGACTTCGCCAACACCCAGTTCGTCAACCTGCCGGCCAACACCGGGGCGCTGGGCGTCGCCGCCGCCACCTTTGCGCTGTCGCTGTTCTCGGCTTCAGCGGACAAGTTCCTGAACCTGGAACTGTCGGCCCTGGAACAGGACGGCAACGGCAAGATCGTCTCCAGCCCGCGCGTCATCACCGCCGACCAGGTGAAGGCGCTGATCGAGCAGGGCGAGGAGCTGCCCTACCAGGCCGCCACCTCCAGCGGCGCCACGTCGGTGCAGTTCCGCAAGGCCATCCTGAAGCTGGAGGTGACGCCGCAGATCACGCCCGAGGGCTATGTGCTGCTGGACCTGGACGTCAACAAGGACAGCGTCGGCCGGGCCACCTTGCAGGGCTTTGCCATCGACACCAAGCACGTGCGCACGCAGGTGCTGGTGGAGAACGGCGGCACCGTGGTCATCGGCGGCATCTTCACGCAGACCAACCAGGAAGAGATCAACAAGGTGCCGCTGCTGGGCGACATCCCCTACATGGGCTGGCTGTTCAAGAACCGCCTGCTCTCCACCAAGAAGACCGAACTGCTGGTGTTCATTACCCCGAAGATCGTGACCGACCGCACCGCGGCGCGCTGAAGAAAGACCGAGATGACCGTGACAATCGACAAAGGACCGAGCCCCTGGCTCAAGAGCGGACTGCGTGC
>CAYUPF010000105.1:5251-14118 GCA_964446545.1 uncultured Rubrivivax sp. | reverse complement strand
GAAGGGGCCGAAGTGCAGCGCGACGCGCTCAAGGTCCTCGAGCGACAGGTCCTGGTCGGGGAAGGCCAGCACCTGGTGCCGCAGCCACGCCTGGCGTAGCCGGACGACGCTGTCTGGCAGCAGAGGTTGGCGCAAGTCGATGCCATGCACGGTGGCGCCGCAGGGCGCGGCTTGGGGGATGATGGACATGGGCATGGCGCGATCCTCCTGAGTCTGCCTGACCAGCTTAGCGGCTCGCCCAGGTCAACGCATCGGGCTTCGCCCGCGATGCCTTGTCCGCGCGCGACCAGCGCCGAGGCGTGGCTGTGGCGCCGCTACGCAGAACACCCCACCGTCCTGATCCGTCACCGTCGCGGGTGTTCGCAGATCGAAGGCAGCGGGTGCTTGTGGCCAAGGCCGCTCGGCGCCCTTGGCGCACGCCAATGCTCGAACGCATGGGTGACAGCGAGCTGCGCTTCGGTGTCTTCCAACGGGCGGCGCCTTGATCACCGGCGCGACCGGATCGGCCAGGCTACATCGACGCGTCCAGCATCGCGCGGTAGTCGTCCGCCGAGGCGATGCGCGGGTTGGTCTTGTGGCAATGATCGGCTAGCGCGCCTTCGATGATGCGCTCGAACCAGTCGCGCTGTACGCCCATCGCCGCCAGACCGCTGGGCAGACCCAGGCGCTGGTTCAGCGCCCGGATCGCGTCCGGCAGCGCCTCGCCGCTGGGTGCTCCCACGGCCTGCGCCATGCGTTCGAGCCGCCGCTCCTTGTGCATCGACGCGGCCTCGGCATTGAAGCGGATCACCGCCGGCAGGAACATCGCGTTCAGCGTGCCGTGGTGCAGCTTCGGGTTCACGCCGCCCAGCGCATGGCTCAGCGAATGCACGCAGCCCAGCCCCTTCTGGAAGGCCAGCGCGCCCTGCGCCGAGGTGCTCATCATCTGCAACCGCGCATCCAGGTCCCGGCCGTCGCGCGTGGCGCGTTCGATGTGCGCCCAGCCGCGCGCCAGGCCGTCCAGCGCGATGCCGTCGGCCGGCGGGTTGTAGGCCGGCGCCATGAAGGTCTCCATGCAATGCGCGATCGCGTCCATGCCGGTGGCGGCGGTCAGCAGCGGCGGCAGGCCGAGCGTGAGCTCGGGGTCGCAGATGGCGGCCTTGGGCAGCAGAGACCAGGAATGGAAACCCAGCTTGCGCCCGTCGTCGAGGATGACGATGGCGCCGCGCGCCACCTCGCTGCCGGTGCCGGCGGTGGTGGGCACGGCGATCAGCGGCACGCAGGCGTCGGTGATCAACGGGGCGCCGCCTTCGATGGTGGCATAGGTCTTCAGCGGACCGGGGTGGCGCGCGGCGATGGCCGCGCCCTTGGCGCAGTCGATCGACGATCCACCCCCCACCGCGATCAGCCCGTCGCAGCCGTGCTGCTGGAACAGCGCGACGGCTTCGCGCACCGCCTTCTCGTTCGGGTTCGGTGGCGTGCCGTCGTAGACCGCGTCGCGCATCGCGGCGGGCAGCGCGTCCAGCACCTGCTGCAATACGCCGGCCGCGCGCACGCCGGCATCGGTGACGATCAGCGGCTTGCGGATGCCGACGCGCCGGCACTCGTCGGCAAGCAGCCGGCGCGCGCCGGCTTCGATCTGGATCTGGGTGAGGTAGGTGATCAGGGGCATGGCGTCAGGCGGTTCAGCGGCAGGGCAGGGCCCAAGTGTCGCAGACGCCTTCAGCCGTCACCCAGCGGCGTGCCCATCGCCGCCTGCGCTTCCTGGGCCTTGGCCGGCCCGCGCAGGATCGAGGCGACCATCACGGCGACCAAGGCACCGAGCACCGGGCCGACGACATAGACCCACCAGGTGGACAGATCACCACGCGCCACGTCCGGGCCGAAGGCGCGGGCCGGGTTCATCGCCGCGCCCTGGAAGGGGCCGCCCATCGTGCCCAGCGACATGACATAGGCGCCCACCGCCAGCGGAATGAACTGCCCGTTCAGCTTGGGGCCGTTGGCCATCGACAGCACCAGCAGCACCATGCCGAAGCTCAGGATCACCTCGAAGCCGACGGCCGCCAGCGCCAGACCCTGCTGCGGCTGCGTCGCTGCCAGGTTGCCCTCGATGCCGAAGAACGCGCGTGCGAGCAGCGAGCCGGCCACGGCGGCCAGCAGCTGCACCGTCACGTAGGCGCCGCACATCGGCCAGCCCATGTCGCCGCGCAGCGTGAAGGCCAGCGTCATGGCCGGGTTGAAGTGCGCGCTGATGTCGCCCAGCGCGTACACCGCCGCCACCAGCCACAGCGCCGACACCGCCGACAGGATGAAGGCCGCTTCGAAGGGATGCAGCGGCCGGCCGGCATACAGCGCGAGCACGGCCGCCCCGGCCGACAGCACGAAGGTCAGCCCGGCCGCGCCGATGAACTCGGACAGCAGCCGGCGCGTGCGATGCGCGGGGTTCTTCCAGTCGGCGTTGAAGCGGGTCGCGCCGACCTGCACCCTCAGCGCGGCTTCGCCGTGCAGCGCGCGGCTTGGGTCCGGCGAGGCCGTCGGCGGCTCAGTTGTCGGCTGCGACATAGGGTTTCACCATCTTGGCCGGGTCCACCACGCGGTCGAACTCGGCCTCGCTGACGTAGCCCAGCTTCAGCGCGGCGGCCTTCAGCGTCAGGTCGTTGTCCATCGCGACGTGCGCGATCTTCGAGGCCTTGTCGTAGCCGATCACCGGCGACAAGGCCGTCACCAGCATCAGCGAACGCTCCACGTATTCGCCGATCTTCTTCAGGTTGGGCGTCGTGCCCTCGATCAGGAACCTGCGGAAGTTGGTGCAGCTGTCGGTGAGCAGCGTGATCGAGTGCGTGATGTTGTAGATGATCAGTGGCTTGTAGACGTTCATCTCCAGGTAGCCGCCGGCGCCGCCGAAGCCCACCGCCACGTCGTTGGCCATCACCTGCGCCGCCACCATGGTCAGCGCCTCGGCCTGCGTCGGGTTGACCTTGCCCGGCATGATCGAAGAGCCTGGTTCGTTTTCCGGAATGTTCAGTTCGGCGAAACCGGCACGGGGGCCGCAGGACATCAGCCGGATGTCGTTGCCGATCTTGTACAGCGACACGGCCAGCGTCTTCATCGTGCCGGAGAACTGCACCAGCGCGTCGTGGCTGCCCTGCACCGTGAACTTGTTGGGCGCGGTGACGAAGGGCAGCCCGGTGAGCTTGGCGATCTGCGCGGCTGCGGCTTCGTCGAAACCCGGGGCCGAGTTGATGCCCGTGCCGACCGCGGTGCCGCCGAGCGCGAGCTTGTACACGTCCTGCAGCGCGGCCTCCAGCCGCATCAGGCCGTCGGACAGCAGCCCTGCGTACCCAGACCATTCCTGGCCCAGCGTCAGCGGCGTCGCGTCCTGCATGTGGGTGCGGCCGATCTTGACGATGTCGCGCCACGCCTCGGCCTTGGCAGCGATGGCATCGTGCAGCGCCTGCACGGCCGGCAGCAGCCGCTGCTTGGCGCTGATCGCCGTGGCGATGTACATGGCCGAAGGGAAGGAGTCGTTCGACGACTGCGCCATGTTGACGTGGTCGTTGGGGTGCACCGGCGTGTGGCTGCCCAGCGGCGTGCCGGCCAGCTGGCAGCAGCGGTTGGAGATCACCTCGTTGACGTTCATGTTGAACTGCGTGCCGCTGCCGGTCATCCACACGTGCAGCGGGAACATGTCCTGGTGCTGACCGGCCAGGATCTCGTCGCAGGCGGTGACGATCAGCTTGAAGGGCTCGTCGGCCAGGCGCTTGTCTTGGTGGTTCGCCATCGCCGCGCCCTTCTTCAGGATGGCGTAGGCGCCGATCATCTCGCGCGGCATCAGGTCCCGGCCGATGCTGAAGTGTTCCAGCGAGCGCTGGGTCTGGGCGCCCCAGAGCTTGTTGGCGGGAACCTCGACGCTGCCGAGGCTGTCGGTTTCCGTCCTCACGTCCATGGTGGCTGCCTCCCCCTGGCGCACGCCGGACCGGCGCGCGTCGGATCATAGCGACGGCCTGCTTCAGACGAAACGGAAGCTCACCGCGCCCAGCGGACCGTAGTCGGCATGGAAAGTGTCGCCGGCCACCGCAGTGGCCGGGCGTGTGAACGAGCCGCCGAGGATGACTTCGCCGGCATGCAGCTGCTCGTCGTAGGGCGCGATCTTGTTGGCCAGCCAGGCCACGCCGTTGCCCGGGTGGTTCAGCACCGCGGCGGCCAGGCCGGTTTCTTCGATCACGCCGTTCTTGAACAGCATCGCGCCGACCCAGCGCAGGTCCAGCTCGTGCGGGCGCACCGGGCGGCCGCCGAGCACGAGGCCGGCGTTGGCGGCGAAGTCGCTGATGGTGTCGAAGACCTTGCGCGGTGCCTTGGTGTCGCGGTCGAACTGCTCGATGCGTGCGTCGATGATCTCGATCGCCGGGCTCACCCAGTCGGTGGCCGAGAGCACGTCGAACAGCGTCACGCCGGGGCCCTTGAGCGGCTTGCCCAGGATGAAGGCCAGCTCGACCTCGATGCGCGGCGCGATGAAGCGCGACAGCGGAATGTCGCCGCCGTTGGCGAAGAACATGTCGTCCATCAGCGGTGCGAAGTCCGGCTCGTCGATCTGGCTGGACTGCTGCATCGCGCGCGAGGTCAGGCCGATCTTGCGGCCCTTGACCACACGCCCGTCGGCCAGCTCCAGCGCCACCCAGGCGCGCTGGATCGCGTAGCCGTCGTCGATGCTCATGCCCGGGTGCTGCTTGGAGAAGTGGCGCAGCGGCGTGCGCGCCTTGCGCGCGTCGTACAGCCGGCGCGCCAGCGCGGCGATGGTGGTCGTGTCGAGGGTGGTGCTCATGACGACGCTTTCGCGAACAGCGCGTGCAGGTTGCCGATCTTGGCGTCGAAGACTTCGTGGCCCTCGTCCACCTGCAAGGTCAGCCCCAGCGGGCGCGCCGCCAGCACGGGCGCCAGCTGTTCGCGGATGGCCGCGGCCAATGACTCGCCCACCGCCTGGTGCACCGCGGCGCTGCGGCCTTTGGCCATGCGCACGTTGAAGTAGGCGAAGGCATGGTCGCCGCTGCCGTCCGACACCGCGTACTGCGCCGCCGGGTACGCCAGCACGCGCGTGCCGGCGGTGGGGAAGACCTGCGCGCCGCTTTCGTCCCTGACCGACAGCATGGTGTCGGCCAGCTTGCGGCACAGTGCGGGCATGTCGGTTTCGCGCTCCAGCTGCGGCGTGTAGAGGATGACCAGATGGGGCATGGCACTCATTGCCCGACGGGGCGGTGGTGGGCGTGCGCGCATTGTGCGGTCTTGCCATGCCATGCCATGCGAGCGTTCAGCGTGGCGGGCGGTCCGGGCCCGCGTTCTGCGGCCCACATCGCGGGCCAACGGCTGTTGTTCGCAAGCGTTGCCTCGTTCTCACCGACCAGGCGGGGACGAGATCAGCGCACCGCGAACGGGTCCAGCGCCCGCGAACCCGAACCGCCCGCCCTGCCACCGCACGCGGTGTTCGGTCCGGCGCACAGCGAGCGTCTGTTGCAGCGGGACGGTGTCCACCCGTGGGCGCAGGACCGTTCGCGGTACGCTGACTGCTGGCCCGCTTGGCTGGTGGCGACGAGGTGATGGCCGCGCACAGAAGCCGTCGGCCCGCGATGTGGGCCGGAGAACGCGGGTGGCGCCGGCGCGCTGCCGCAGCCGCCTCGGCACGCCCGTCGAGACGAACCGCACAAGCCACTTCGAAGCATCGGCCGCCGGATGGCGTCTTCGCAGGCGATCGATCGCGAACGAGTGTCAAACGTTCGCGGCCGCCGCCTCTTGCTGTGCTTGCGCCGGTGCGACATCGCGAGCCCAGGCGGAAGGCGCCGCGGCACCATCGTCCTCATCGCGGTAGCTGTTGGCGATGGCGATCACCTCCTGCTCGATGCGCAGGCAGGCGTCGAGCACCGCGGGGTCGAAGCTGCTGCCGCGGCCCTGCTTCAGCAAGGTCATCGCCAGCGCGTGCGGGAACGGCTCCTTGTAGCAACGCCGGCTGATGAGCGCGTCGTACACGTCGGCCACCGCCATGATGCGGCCCGACAGCGGAATGTCCTGCCCCGCCAGGCCCAGCGGATAGCCGCTGCCGTCCCACTTCTCGTGGTGCGTGGCGGCGATCTGCCCGGCGATCACCAGGAAGTTCTCGCCGTCGATGCGCTCGGCGGTACTGAGGATGATCTTGCGGCCGAACTCGGCGTGCCGCTTCATCTGCTCCATCTCGTCGGGCGTCAGCTTGCCCGGCTTGAGCAGGATGTGGTCGGGCACGCCCACCTTGCCGATGTCGTGCAGCGGCGCCGAGATGAACAGCAGCTGGATGTACTCGTCGCTGAGGATGTCGACATAGTGCCCGCTGCGCCGCAGTTCCAGCGCGATGGCGCGCACGTAGTGCTGCGTGCGCTTGATGTGCGCGCCGGTCTCGGGGTCGCGCGTCTCGGCCACCGAGGCCATCGATTCGATCGTCACCTGGCGCGCGTTCTCCAGCTGGCGGCGCGAGGCCTGCGCGCGCCTGCGCTCCGTCGCGAAGCGCAACACGAGACATACGACGAACAGCGCCGCGATCACCAGCAGCGGCGCGGCCGGCGACACGAACAGCCCGCCGTGCAGGTACAGCGCCGCGCTCGCCGCTACGAACACCGCGCCAAGCAGCGCACAGCCCGCGACGATGGCATGCGTGCGGTTGCCGAAGACGAACAGCGCCGACACCAGCGCGCCGGCCAGCAGGCAGGCCGCGAACACCGCCACCGCGGCCCACGGCGGCTGGCCGACGAAGTGGTCGCCGAGGATGTTCTCGGCCATCACCGAATGGATCTTCAGCCCCGGGAAGGCCGGGTCCAGCGCGGTGCGGTGGTGGTCGTTGAGGCCGACCGCGCTGGTGCCGATGAAGACGATCTTGCCGCGTAGCGCGCTGGCGCGGAAGTCACCGTTCAGCACGGCCAGCGCCGGCAGCGACGCATACAGCGACGGCGCGCCGTGCGGGCGCAAGGTCGCGTAGCCGGCCGCGTCGATCGGCACGCGGTGTTGGCCGACACGGATGTGCGGGCCGTCGCCTGCGACCTCGATGGTGGCGCTGTCCACGCCCAGCGCGCGCATCACCGCCGCCAGCGACAGCGCGGCATGCACCTGGCCGCCGTGCTCGATCAGCAGCGGCAGCCGGCGCAGCACGCCGTCGTCGTCGGCGCGCGTGTTGACGAAACCGGCGAGCGTGGTGCGCGCTTCGATCGCCGGCGCGTTCAGCATCACGCCGCTGGCCTGGTGCAGGCGCAGGCCGCCGGTGGGGCCGTCGATGCGCACGCCGGGCTGCGCGGTGGCGCCGGCGAGCGTGCGGTCGAAGTGGAAGTAGCGTGCGCCGACGACGCCGGTGCGTGCCATCACCTCGCCGAGGTAGCCGTCGTTGTCCATCAGGCCGTCGGGCACGCCGCTGAAGGCCAGGTCGATGCCGAAGTCGCGCTTGAACACCTGCTGCAGGCTGGTCAGCGACACGCGGTCGGCCTCCGGCAGCAGCACGTCGATGGCGATGGCCGCCGGCCCGGCGGCGGCGACGCGCTCGATCAGCGCGGCCAGGCGGTAGCGCGGCCAGGGCCATTGGCCCACGGCCTGCAGGCTGGCGTCGTCAATGTCGATGGCCACGGTGCGGCCGGCGTGCTCGCCCGAGGCGAAGCGCTGCAGGAACTGGTCGAGCACGGCGTTGTCCAGCCGGCCGATGGCGGCGGACTGCAGCGCCGCCAGCGTGCCGAGCAGCACCGACAGCAGCAGGCCGGCCAGCGCCAGCACGAAGGTGTCGCGGCGCGACGGCTTGCGGAGGAAAGCCGGGGCGGGCAAGCGGCGTCCCTCAGAGGATCTGCACTTCGGCGCGGCGGTTGCGCGGCTCGCTGCCGCGCGGGCCCGCGTCCACCAGCGGCACGGTGTCGCCGAAGGAATAGGTGCCGATGCTGCCCAGTTCCGGGTCGGCCTGGCGCAGCAGCCGCGCGACGGACTCGGCGCGCTCCGCCGCCAGCCGCTGGTTGGCCTGGGCCGGACCGCTGGCATCGGCGTGGCCGAAGACGGTGATCTGCGCCGGCTTGCGCTGGCGCGCGGCCTCGACCACCCGTGCGAGCTGCGCCTTCGATTCGTCGGTCAGCGCGGCCTTGCCGAGCACGAAGTGCAATACGAAGTGCAGCGGCTTGGGCGGCTGCGCCTGCAGCACCTCGGCATGCGCCGCTTCGAGCGCTGCGCGGTCGATCGCGGCCGGCGCGGTGGGCGTGGCTGCCGGGCCCTGCACCGTGGTCGCGCTGAATGCCTGGTCCACCGCCTGCGACCGGCCGGTGGCCGACACCACCACCGCGCCGACCTGGCCGTCCTCGTCGGGCATCAGCACCACCGTCGTACCCGCGGGGCGTGCGGGCGTGCTGGCGCAGCCGCCCAGCGCCACGGCGGCGGCGATCATGGCTGCGAGTAGCAGCGACGCGCGCACGGCGCCTGCGGCCACGGCGCGCATCAGTCGGCGGTGATCAGGAAGCGTGTGCCGCGCACGCCCACCGTGGCCGTTGGCGAACTGACCTTCACCGCCTCGGGCGCCAGCTTGCCGATCTGCCCGGACGAATAGATGGCCGAGCCTTTCTCCAGATGGGCGGCGAAGGCGTAGCGCGACTCCTGCGGGCGGAACACGTAGTCGCGGATCTGCAGCTCGGTGGAAGGCCCGAGCGTCAGCAGCGTGCCGTCCTTGAAGGCGATGCCGGCCGACGCGCCCGGCCCCGAGGCCAGCCGGTCCGACACGCGCAGCGGCGTGCCCACCGCAGCGTCCAGCATGCCCTTGTCGCGCAGGATGCGCACGCTGCCGCTGACGTTCTTCAGCAACGCGACCTCGGCGTCGGCCTGGGCGCAGGCCGCGCCCATCGGCCCGAACATCG
>CAYUPF010000105.1:0-5151 GCA_964446545.1 uncultured Rubrivivax sp. | reverse complement strand
CATCGGCCCGAACATCGAAGCCCCACCCAGAAGCCAGGCCAGCAGCGTGCGTTTCATCTGATCTCCCGAGGATCCACCGGTAATCACCTGTTAACGGCATCCGGCGGCACGACTTGAGCGCGGCGAGCGGCGGCCGGGCGTGCAGTCCTGCCGCGCACGACGTGTCCGGCGCTGCGTCGCCGCCGGGCATTCCCCGTGGGCCGCGGCGGTGGCGCCAGCTAAGCTAAAACCCCGCCACCGCTCACGACCCGCGAGGAAGCGATGATCGAAGCCCACCCGGACATCCCCACCGCCGACGGCGCGATGAACTCGTTCGTCGTGCACCCCGAGGAGGGCGGGCCTTTCCCGGTGGTGCTGTTCTACATGGACGCGCCGGGCAAGCGCGAGGAGCTGCACGACATGGCGCGGCGCCTGGCCGCGGTCGGCTACCTGGTGGTGCTGCCCAACCTGTACTACCGGCGCGAGCGCGACTACTGGCTGAAGGAGCGTACGGAAAGCGCGATGGCGGTGATGTTCGAGCACATGCGTTCGCTGGACCGGCGCAGCAACCGCGTCGACACGCAGGCGCTGCTGGACTTCGTCGACCAGCACCCGCAGGCCGATGCCGCGCGCGTGGGCGCGGTGGGCTACTGCATGAGCGGGCCCTTCGTCGTCTGGGCCGGCGTGGACTTCTCGTCAAGGCTGCGCTGCATCGCCTCGATCCACGGCGCCAACATGGCCACCGATGACCCGGATTCGCCGCACCGCGTGGCCGCGCAGTTGCAGTGCGAGAGCTACTTCGCCTGCGCCGAGATCGACAAGTGGGCGCCGCCGGCGGACATAGCCAAGCTGCAGGCCGCGCTGCAGGCCGGCCGGGTGCCGCACCGCGTCGAGTGGTACCCGCACGCCGAGCACGGCTTCGTCTTCCCGCTGCGCGCCGGCATCTACCAGCGCGAGGCGGCCGAGCGGCATTGGGAACGGCTGTTCGCGCTGTTCGGGCGGGTGCTGCGCAACCCGCGACAGACCGGATTGGCGTAGGTCGGGCCCGGCCGGAGCCCACCCTTCAAAGCCGCCCGACGGCCTGGTAGCCCGCGGCCGACGACGCCACCGCCGCCGGGATCGCCCGCCCGCTCTGCGGCGTCACCGGAAAGATCGCGTTGATCTGCCCGGTGCCCGACGCGCCGAAGTATGGAGTGACCACTTCCGCCGGCGCGTCGTAGTCGCTCCAGCCCAAGGCGCCGAGCAGCATCGCTGTGTCGTGCATGAAGCCTTCGCCGTGGCCCTTGCTGGCGTATTCGGGCAGCATCTCGCAGAAGGCCTTCCATTCACCCGCCTGCCACATCTTGACCACCTGCTCGTCGAGCTTTTCCAGGAACGGGCTCCACACCTTGAAGGCGAATTCCGGCGCCAGCCCGTTCTGCGCAAAGCGGTGGCTTAAAGACCCGCTGGCCAGGAAGGCGACGGTGCCCGGATAGTGCTCTTCCACCGCGCGGCGCATCGCCCAGCCCAGCCGCGCGCTGTCGTTCAGGTAGTGCGCCATGCACAGCGCCGACACCGTGATGCACTTGAAGTGCCGGTCGGCGTTCATGTAGCGCATCGGCACCAGCGTGCCGTATTCGGGCGCCAGCGTGGTGGCGTGGTGCGCCAGCGTCTCCACTCCCATGTCGTTGCAGGCCCTGGCCAGCAGTTGGCCGAGCTCGGGGTTGCCCGGGATCTCATAGGCCATGTTGCTGATGAAGTGCGGCAGCTCATTGCTGGTGTAGTTGCCCTCGAAGTGCGGCGCGCAGTTGATGTGGTAGTTGGCGTTGACCAGCCAGTGCGTGTCGAAGACGACGATGGTGTCCACGCCCAGCTCGCGGCAGCGCCGGCTGATCTCGATGTGGCCGTCGATCGCGTCCTGTCGCGTGCCCTGGCGCGGGCCGGGCAGCTCGCTCAGGTACATCGACGGCACGTGGGTGATCTTGGCAGCCAATGCGAGCTTGCCCATGGGTTGGTCTCCTTGGTTCGGGTGTTCGGATTCATGGCGCCGTCGAGTCCATGCGTCGTGCGATGACCAGCGTCGTGTCAAAGACGACGTCCGCCGTGCCGCGCGCAAACACCGGCGTGAAGAGCTGCTCGCATGCTTGCCGAATCACGGTCGGGCTGGCGCCTGCGGCGACCGCGGCTTCGATGCCAGTTTCGCCCATGATGTAGTCGACATACTGCCGAGCCGTCATCGGTCCCGTGAGCTCGAACTCGTGATGCGTGAGCGGCGACAGGCGCGAACCGGAGAAAGGCAATGCACCGAGATCCAGCGCGTAGCCGCCGGGCGGTGGGTAGGTGGCACGAAGCTGGGCAAAGCGCTGCGGCAATACCGACTCCTGAGCCAACCGGCAGCCAGCACGAAAGTCATACAGGGCGAGCCAGCCACCGGTTTGCAGCACACGTGACAGTTCCGGGAGCGCCACGCCCGGATCGGCGTAGTTGATGGCGCCTGCAGAGGTCACGAGCTGGAATGCCCCCGAGCCGAACGGCAACGATTCGAGCCGTCCTTGCACGAAGGATGCGCCGGCCGCCATCGCTGCCGCATACGTCAGCATCATGGGAAAGGGGTCCAGGCCAACGACGCGGCGAGCGTGCGGCAGCAGGGCGGCCGTCGAGGCACCGCCGCCGCAACCTGCATCCAGCACCGCATCGAATCGCTCGGATCCGACCAGGACGCGGCGTATGCGCGCGGCGACGGCCGGATGAACCCGAGGCCGGTGGTGGGCGTACGCCTCGGCCAGACGTGCGCTGTCGTAAACGCTGGGGTCGGCTGGCATCAGGGAGAGAACCGCTGGGGAACGTTCAGATCGGTGTCTCCGAAATGTGGCCTCAAACACCCCAATGCGGAATGTGGTGACTGCCCAGCGACACCGCGACGTTCTTCGGCTCCAGGAACACCTCGTAGCTCCAGGTGCCGCCTTCGCGCCCTGTGCCGCTGGCCTTGGTGCCGCCGAAGGGCTGGCGCAGGTCGCGCACGTTCTGGCTGTTGACGAAGCACATGCCGGCCTCGATGGCCGCGGCCACGCGGTGCGCGCGGCCGACGTCCTGGCTCCACACATAGCTGGACAGGCCGTAGTCGATGTCGTTCGCCTGGGCGATGGCATCGGCCTCGTCGTCGAAGGCGATCAGGCAGGCGACGGGGCCGAAGATCTCCTCCTGCGCGATGCGCATCGAGTTCTTCACGTCGGCGAAGACCGTGGGCCGTACGAAGTTGCCTTTGCGCAGTCCTTCGGCCAGCTCGGGCGCGTCCAGACCGCCGGTGAGCAGCGTCGCGCCTTCCTGCGGCCCCAGCTCGATGTAGCTGCGCACCTTGGCCAGATGCTGCGGGCTGATCATCGGGCCGATGACCGTCTGCTCGTCCATCGGGTCGCCGACGCTGATGCGCTTGGCGCGCTCGGCGAAGCGTTCGACGAAGCGCGGATAGATGCTCTTCTGCACCAGGATGCGGCTGCCCGCGGTGCAGCGCTCGCCGTTGTTGCTGAAGATCATGAACACCGCGGCGTCGAGCGCGCGCTCGAAGTCGGCGTCATCGAAGACCACGAACGGGCTCTTGCCGCCCAGCTCCATACTGAACTTCTTCAGCCCCGCGGCCTTGACGATGCGCTGTCCGGTGGCGGTGGAGCCGGTGAAGGAGATCGCACGCACGTCGGGGTGCGCGCACAGCGGCTCGCCGGCCGATTTGCCGGTGCCGTGCACGATGTTCAGCACGCCCTTGGGCAGCCCGGCCTCGGTGGCCAGCTCGCCGAAGCGCGAGATGCTCAGCGGCGACAGCTCGCTCATCTTCAGCACCGCGGTGTTGCCGAAGGCCAGGCAGGGCGCGATCTTCCAGGTGCCGGTCATGAAGGGCACGTTCCACGGCGAGATCAGCGCGCACACGCCCACCGGATGGAACAGCGTGTAGTTCAGGTGCGTGGGCGTCGGGTAGGTGTGGCCGTCGACGCGCGTGCACATCTCGGCGAAGTAGTGGAAGTTGTCGGCCGCGCGCGGCACCAGCTGCTTGCCGGTCTGGCTGATGGTCTGGCCGGTGTCGCCGGTCTCGATGGCCGACAGCTCGGCGACGTGCTTCGTGATCAGCTCGCCGAGTTTGTGCATCATCTTCGCGCGCTCGGCCGCTGACGTCGCCGCCCACTTGGGAAACGCCGCCTTGGCCGCCGCCACCGCGGCGTGCACCTCGGCCTCGCCGCCGGCGGCGACCTCGGCCAGCACCTGCTGGTTGGCGGGGTTGGCGGTTTCGAAGCAGTCGCGGCTGTCGATCGCCTTGCCGTCGATCAGATGGGGGATGCGCATCTCAGGGTCCTTCGGTGACGATGGTGTTGAGCAGCCGGCCCAGCCCATCGATTTCGCACATCACCTCGTCGCCGTCATTGACGTTGACCACGCCCTCGGGCGTGCCGGTGAGGATGATGTCGCCGGGCGACAGGGTCATGAAGCTGCTCAGGTATTCGATCAGTGCCGGCACGTCGTCGATCAGGTCGCGCGTATTGCCGTTCTGTTTGAGCTGGCCGTTGACGAGAGTGCGCAGCTCCAGCGCATGCGGGTCGGGCACGTCGGCCGCATCCACCAGCCAGGGGCCGAGTGCGGTGGCACCGTCGCGGTTCTTCACGCGCAGGTTGGGCCGGTACCAGTTTTCCAGGTAGTCGCGGATCGCATAGTCGTTGGCGATGGTGTAGCCGGCGACGTAGGCCAACGCGTCGGCACGCTTGATCCGTTTGGCATGGCGGCCGATCACCACCGCCAGCTCGCACTCGTAGTGCATGAATGTGGCATCGGCCGGCCGGCGCGTGCGGCCGCGGTGGCCGACCAGCGCATTCGGCCCTTTCAAAAAGGCGAGCGGCTCGTCCTTAGCGCCGAGCGTCAGCTCGCTGGCCAGCTCCTTCTTGTGGTCGGCATAGTTGATGCCGAGTGCGATGATCGTGCCAGGCACGATCGGCGGCAGCCATACCACCTCGTCTTCGGCGAGCCGCGTGCCGTCGGCGAGCCGCAGCTGGTTCCCGTCGGCGACGGCGCTGTGCACCGCACCGGCCCAGGCAATGCGTGCGTGTTTCATGCCGGGCCTTCAGCCACCAGACGCTGTTCCAGCGTGCCGATCGGCTCGATCGTGATGCGCACCGTCTGCCCGGCGCGGGCCAGCGGCGCCTTGGGGCCGGC
>CAYUPF010000104.1:8799-14143 GCA_964446545.1 uncultured Rubrivivax sp. | reverse complement strand
TCGCTGGGCGTGATGTTCTTGCCGCCGGCCGTGATGATGATGTCCTTCATCCGGTCGGTGATGTAGAAGTAGCCGTCGTCGTCGACGTGACCGACGTCGCCGGTGTGCAGCCAGCCTTCGGCATCGATGGTCTCGGCCGTCTTCTCGGGCTGGTTCAGGTAGCCGAGGATGACGTTCGGCCCGCGCAGCAGGATCTCGTTCGTGCCCTCGGCGATGCGCATTTCCAGGCCCGGGCCCGGCAGGCCGATGCTGCCCGGGCGCATGCCGTTGCGCGGCGTGGCCGTGCCGCCGCCGCAGGTCTCGGTCATGCCCCAGGCCTCGCGCAGCGGAATGCCCAGCGCCAGGAACCAGCGGATCAGGTCGGGCGAGATCGGCGCCGCGCCGGTCAGGCCGACCTCGACGCGGTCCATGCCGATCATGCGCTTGACGTTGTTCAGCGCCAGCCACTGCGCCAGCTTGTAGCGCAGCTTCAGCGAGGCCGAAGGCTCGCGACCTTCGAGCGTGCACTGCGCCACCGCGCGGCCCACCTGCACCGCCCAGCCATAGGCTGCCTGCTGCAGCTTGTCGGCCTCGCTCAGGCCGATGGCCACCTGCGAATAGACCTTCTCCCACACGCGCGGCACAGCGAAGAACAGGCTGGGCCGCACCTCGCGCAGGTTCTCGAACACCGTCTCCGGGTTCTCGACGAAGTTGACGACCGAGCCGCGTTCCAGCGGCACGAACTCGCCGATCATGCGTTCGGCGATGTGGCACAGCGGCAGGAAGGCGATGCGCTCGCCGCCGCGCGGCAGCCCCTCGTACAGCGTGGTCGACAGCGAGGCCAGCACCGCACAGATGTTGTCCTGGCTGATCATCGCGCCCTTGGGGCGGCCGGTGGTGCCCGAGGTGTAGACCAGCACCGCCACCTCCGACGGGCTGCGCGCGCGGCTGCGCTCTTCCAGCAGCCGCGGCTGCGTGCGCAGATGGATGCGGCCCAGCTCGCGCAACTGGTCCAGGCTGATGACGCGCGGGTCGTCGAAAGCCGCCAGCCCTTCCATGTCGAAGACGATGACACGCCGCATCAGCGGCAGCCGGTCGGCAATCTCCAGATACTTGTCGAGCTGCTCGTCGTCCTCGACGAACAGGAACACGCTGCGCGAATCGCTGCACAGGTAGTCGACCTGCGGCGCCGCGTCGGTGGGATAGATGCCGTTGCACACGCCGCCGACCGACTGCACCGCCAGGTCGCACCACACCCATTCGCGGCAGGTGTTGGCCAGCACCGAGGCCACTTCGCCAGGCTCGAAGCCGAGGCTGACCAAGCCGGCGCCGATCTCGCCGACGATGGTGGATACCTCGTTCCAGCTGTAGGCGCGCCAGACGCCCAGTTCCTTCTGGCGCATCATGGTCGCGTCGCCCAGTTCCTTGACGCGCAGCCGGAACAGCTCCGGGATGGACTTGTAGGGCAGCGTCTCGGCCTTCCAGCCGAATTCGTCGCCGCGCACGATGCGGTGCGGATCGCGTGTGACAGCGCTGCTCATCGCCATGTCTTCTTCTTCTTCCAGCGCCGCTCGCCGCGCACGCCGCTGTCCTTCTTGCCGAGATAGAACTCCTTGATGTCTTCCTTCTCGCGCAGCACCGCGCAGCTGTCGTCCATGACGATGCGCCCGGTCTCGAGCACATAGCCGTGGTCGGCGACGTTGAGTGCCATGTTGGCGTTCTGCTCCACCAGCAGCATGGTCGTGCCGCGCTCGCGGTTGATGCGCACGACGATCTCGAAGATCTCGCGCGTGAGCTTGGGCGACAGGCCCAGGCTGGGTTCGTCCAGCAGCATCAGCTCGGGTGCGGCCATCAGCGCGCGAGAGATCGCCAGCATCTGCTGCTGGCCGCCGGACAACAGGCCGGCATCTTGAGAGGCGCGCTCGCGCAAGATCGGGAAGTAGGTGTAGGCCATCTCCACGTCGCGCGCCACCGCATCGCGGTCGACGCGCGTGTAGGCGCCCATCAGCAGGTTGTCCCGCACCGACAGCAGCGGGAAGACCTCGCGCCCCTCGGGCACATGGCTCAGGCCCATGCGCACGATCAGCGACGGGTCGAGCGCGGTGATGTTCCGGCCCTTGAAGGTGATGCTGCCGCGGTTGGGATCGATGATGCCGGAGATGGTCTTGAGGATCGTGCTCTTGCCGGCGCCGTTGCTGCCGAGCACGGTGACGATCTCGCCGCGCCGCACCTTCAGGCTGACGCCGCGGATGGCCTTGATCGGCCCGTAGGCGCTTTCGACGTTGGCCAGCGCCAGGATGATGTCGTCGTCGCGCACGACGGAGGCGCTCATGCCGCACTCCTGCGCAGCGAGCTCAGGTCGTCGGTGCTGCCGAGATAGGCCTCGATCACGCCGGGGTGCGACTGCACCTCTTCGGGCGAACCCAGCGCCAGCACCTCGCCCTGGTTCATCGCCAGCACGCGGTCGGACACCTTGGACACCAGGCTCATGTCGTGCTCGACCATCAGCACGGTGATGCCCAGCTCGCGCTGGATGTCCTGGATCCACCAGGCCATGTCGTCGGTTTCCTCGACGTTAAGACCCGAGGACGGCTCGTCCAGCAGCAGCAGCTTGGGCTCGGCGCACAGCGCACGCGCCAGCTCGACCACCTTGCGCACGCCATAGGGCAGGCCGGCAACCATCATGTCGCGGTAGCGCTGCAGGCTGAGGAAGTCGATCACCTCCTCGGCCTTGCGCCGCGCGTGGATCTCGGCACGTCGTGCCGCACCGGTGAACAGCAGGTCCTGCCACAGGCGCGTGCGCCGGTGCGTGTGCGTGCCGATCAGCAGGTTCTGCAGCACGCTGGCGAACTCGAACAGCTCGATGTTCTGGAAGGTGCGCGCGATGCCCATCGCCGCCACCGCATGCGCAGGCATCGCCACCAGGTCCTCGCCGTCGTAGACGATGCCGCCGGCGGTCGGCTGGTAGATGCGGCTGATGAGGTTGAACACCGTCGTCTTGCCGGCGCCGTTGGGGCCGATGATGGTGAAGACCTCGCCGCGCTGCACGTCGAAGCTGACCTTGTTGACGGCCACCAGCCCGCCGAACTTGACGGTCAGGTCCCTGGCGCTGAGCAACGCTGCGCTCACGAGCAAGACTCCAATGGCGACGCACGCGCGCCAAGCAGCCACCGCAGAACCGGCTCTGCCGGGCTGCAGGTGGCGCCCCCCTGGGGGGGAGCGCCGCAGGCGCTACGGGGGGGGGTCATTTGAGCCGGTCCGACTTCTGGAAGGACTTCTGCCGCCTGAACATGCCGGCGCGGTAGAACGGGAACATCTGCAGGTAGGTGCGCATCTTCAGCCAGCGGCCATACAGGCCGTGCGGCTCGAACATCACGAAAGCCACCAGCACCACGCCATAGACCACCGTCTGCAGGCCCGGCGACTGGCCCACCGAATCGGGCAGGTAGTCCTTGCCCATGGCGATGAGCTGCGGCATGGTGATGAGGAAGATCGCGCCGAGGAAGACACCGTGCACCGAACCCAGGCCACCGACGACGACCATCAGCAGCAGGTCGATCGACTGCACGATGCTGAACTGCTCGGGCGACAGGAACTTGATCTGGTGCGCGTACAGCGCGCCGCCCAGCCCGGCCAGCGCTGCCGACAGCGCGAAGGACATGGTCTTGTAGCGCGCCAGATGGATGCCCATGCTCTGCGCCGAGATCTCCGAATCGCGGATGGCAACGAAGGCACGGCCGGTGGGCGAACGCAGCAGGTTCAGGATGGCCAGCGTGGCCAGTACCACCACCACCAGGCACAGGAAGTAGAACTCCACGTTGCTGTCCAGCGTCCAGCCGAACAGCGACGGCGACTTCACGTGCATGCCGGCATTGCCGCCGGTAACCGACTCCCAGCGCGCCATGCCCTCCTCGACGATGAAGCCGAAGGCCAGCGTGGCGATGCCCAGGTAGATGCCCTTGACGCGCAGCGCCGGCACGCCGATGACCACGCCGACGATGGCCGACAGCCCGGCGGAACTGGCCAGCGCCAGCGGAAAGGGCCAGCCGGCGTTGGTGAGCACGGCCTGCGTGTAGGCACCCACGCCGAGGAAGGCCGCGTGGCCGATGGAGAACTGGCCGGTGAAGCCGGCCAGCAGCATCAGCCCCAGGCCGACCGTGGCATAGATGAGCACGAACACCAGCTGCGCCAGCACGTACTCGGACAGCAGCCACGGCGCCGCCGCCAGGAACAGCAGCAGCAGGCCGTACCAGAAGGCCTGGCCACCGTGCTTGACGATGCGGATGTCCTGGTCGTAGTCGGTCTTGAAGATGAAGCGCATATCAGCCGTCCATCGCTGCAAACAAGGCGACCACGAAATCCATCGAGCGGACGACGTGGAACCGGCTCTGCCGGTCCACTGGCGTCGCCCCCCCGGGGGGGAGCGCCGAAGGCGCTGCGGGGGGGGTCATACTTTTTTGCGCAACTTCTCGCCGAACAGGCCGTTCGGCTTGACCATCAGCATGATGAGCACGACGATGTACGGCGCGATGTCCTTGAAGCCTTCGGGCAGGTAGAAGCCGGACAGGCTCTCGACGATGCCGATGATCAGCCCGCCGACGATGGCGCCCGGCAGGCTGCCGAAACCGCCGACCACCGCCGCCGGAAAGGCCTTCAGGCCGATGAAGCCCATGTTGGCATGCACGAAGGTGATCGGCGCGAGCAGCAGCCCGGCGATGGCGGCCACGCCTGCCGCCAGGCCCCAGACCACGCCGTTGAGCCGCTGCACCGGAATGCCCATGTAGTAGGCCGCGATCTGGTTCTGCGACGAGGCCTGCATGGCGATGCCGATTTTGCTGTAGCGGAACAGCGCGAACAGCCCCAGGCACAGCAGCGCGGTCGCACCGATGACGATCAGCTGCTCGTAGGCCAGCACCAGTTCGCCCAGGCGCAGCGTCTGGTCCTTGTAGGGCACCGGCAGGGTGTGTGTTTCGGTGCCGATGACCGGCACCATGGTGATCAGCCCGCGCAGGATGTAGCCGATGCCGATGGTCAGCATGACGATCGAGAACGCCGGCTGCCCGAGCACCGGGCGGATGACGATGCGTTCGACGAACACGCCGAAGAAGGCCATCGCCGCGATCGAGGCGAGCACGGCCAGCCAGAACGGGAAGCCGAGAATCGTCATCAGCACCAGCCCGGCGAAGGCGCCGAGCATCATCAGGTCGCCCTGGGCGAAGGTGACGGTCTCGGTGGCCTTGTAGATGAGCACGAAGCCCAAGGCGATCAGGCCATAGATGCAACCCTGCGCGGCACCACTGACGATCAGCTGAACGAATTGCACGGGGCGGGCACGGGGCGGCGAAAACGACGCGCGATGCTAGCG
>CAYUPF010000104.1:4227-8699 GCA_964446545.1 uncultured Rubrivivax sp. | reverse complement strand
CGGCAGCAGCTTGGTCGGATCGACCGGTTTGCCCTGGCGGCGGATCTCGAAATGCAGCTGCACGCGTTCGGCGTCGGTCGAGCCCATCTCGGCGATCTTCTGGCCACGGCGCACGACCTGGTCGTCCTTGACCAGCAGCACCTGATTGTGTGCGTAGGCGGTGAGGAACAGCTCACTGTGCTTGACGATCACCAGGTTGCCGTAGCCGCGCAGCGACGACCCAGCATAGACCACACGCCCGTCGCCTGCGGCGACGACCGGATCACCGGCCTTGCCGGCGATCGTCAGCCCCTTGTTGCGGCCTTCGTCGAAGCCGGCGATCACCGCGCCTGCGGCCGGCCACATCCAGACGAGATCCTCGCCACCCTCGCGTGCCGCGGCAGCGCTGTCGGCTGCGGCTGGGGCCGGCGTTGCTGGCACCGCCGCCGGTGCCACGGCCACGGCCACGGGTGCGGTGGCGCTGGCCGAAGGCGCTGCCGCAGAAGCTGCGGGGCGCGGCTCCAGCGGTCGCGTGTCCACACGACCGGCATTCGGCACCGCTCGCGCGGTGACCTCTTCAGAGGCTGGCGGCACCACGCGCAGCACCTGTCCGACCTCGAGCACATTCGGATTTTCGAGATTGTTCCAGCGCATCAGATCGCGCCAGTTCTGGCCGTGCTCCAGGGCCATGCGCAGCAGCGTGTCGCCCGGTTTGACGGTGTAGTAGCCCGGCTTGCCGGCGTTCTCGGCACCCGGCAAAGGCACGGGCACGGGCATAGGTACGGCCTCTGGCGCGGAGGCCGGTGCGGCAGCCGCGACGGGCGGCTTGGCCGCCACGCTGCGCTCTTCGACCGGCGCCTTGCGTCCCGACGAAGCGCACCCCGCCAGAACCACGACGAGCGCAGCCGCCAGCAGCCGGACGTGCCGGCCTTCAGGTTGCAGATGCATGCCTGCGCATCCTCCCTATTCGATGCCGGATTTTAGAGGAACGAAATGTACGGCCTCATGCATCGAGTGGCGGAACTCGTCGCCGAGGCGGTCCACCACCATCAGCACCTGGCCGGCTCCGGCACGCGAGTGCATCGGTGCCACCAGCCGGCCGCCATCGGCCAGCTGTTCCAGCCAGGCCGGCGGCAGCTCGCTGCCGCCGGCGGCAGCGACAATGCTGTCGTAGGGCGCGTTGGGCGGATGGCCGAGCCGGCCGTCGCCATAGACCAGGCGGATGTGCCCGGCGCGCTGTTCGCCCAGGTTGGTACGCGCCTTGTCGTGCAGCGGCTTGAGCCGCTCGATCGACAGCACGCGCTGCGCCATCTGGCCGAGCAGCGCCGTCTGGTAACCGCAGCCGGTGCCGATCTCGAGCACGCGCCCGAGCCGGCCACTGGCACGCGCGCGGGCGCCCTCGTGCAGCACGCTCAGCATGCGCGCCACCACCGACGGCTTGGAGATGGTCTGCCCCAGCCCGATGGGCAGGCTGGTGTCCTCGTAGGCCTGCGTGGCCAGTGCGCTGTCTACGAAGTGGTGTCGGGGCACGGCCAGCATCGCCCGGCACACCTCGTCGTGGCAATGGAACTCGGAACGCAGCCGCTGCACCAGTGCACGCCGCACCGCGGTCGAATCCATGCCCAGCCCGCTGGGGCGGTGCCGTTGGGCGGCATCACGCACCGCCTGCTGCAACGGCGCCTGCGGCCGCAAGGTGGTCTTGCCCGGCGCCGTCTGCTCGAGCACGGCGGGAAAGCGCGCGCCGCGTGCCGCGGGCTTGGGATTCACCGGTGCGGCCCCGCGTCGCGGCTCATGCCAGCGCCGCCCAGCGGCTCAGGCCCGCGTGATCAGTCAGATCCACCTGCAGCGGTGTGATGGAAACGCTGCCTGCCGCAGTGGCATGGAAGTCGGTGCCTTCGCCGGCATCGCGCGCATCGCCGGCCGGGCCGATCCAATAGATCGGCTCGCCGCGCGGGTTGGTCTGGCGGATCACCGCCTGGCTGGCGTGGCGGCGGCCGAGCCGCGTGATGCGCCGGGGCCGCGAGGCGGCATCGGCCACGTTGGGGATGTTGACGTTGAGCAGCCACGGCCCGTCAGGCATGCCGCCGGCGAGCACGCGGTCGATGACGCATCGCGCCGCGGCGGCCGCCGCCTCGAGTTCGCCCCAGCCCTTGTGCACCTGGGAAAAGGCGATGGCCGGAATGCCGAACAGATAGCCTTCCATCGCCGCGGCCACGGTGCCCGAATAGAGCGTGTCGTCGCCCATGTTGGCGCCGTTGTTGATGCCCGACAGCACCAGGTCGGGGCGTCGGGGCAACAGCCCCGTCAGGGCCACGTGCACGCAGTCCGAAGGCGTGCCGTTGATCACCTGGAAGCCCTTCACGGCCTCACCCGCCGCCTCGAATACCGACAGCGGCCGGTTCAACGTCAGCGCGTTCGAGGTGCCGCTGGCATTCTGCTCCGGCGCCACCACGTCGATCTCGCCGAGGCCGGCACAGGCGCGCACCAGCGCTGCCAGGCCGGGGGCCAGATAACCGTCGTCGTTGGCAATGAGGATACGCATCGGCGCATTGTAGGCAGCCATGCCGGCGCGACGGACTTGCCTATCATTCCCTTCCCTGCAAACGGAGAGATGCCCATGCAAGCCTGGTTCTGCGAGACATTGAGCGGCCCCGAGGGCCTGGTGTGGAAGGAAGTGCCGACGCCGGAGCCCGGCCCTGGCGAAGTGCGCATCGCCATCCGCGCCGCCAGCCTGAACTTTCCGGACATCCTGATCGTGCAGGGCAAGTACCAGTTCAAGCCGGCGCTGCCCTTCGTGCCGGGCTCGGAGTATGCCGGCGTCGTCGAGGCGCTGGGCGAAGGCGTGAGCCAGCTGAAGGTCGGCGACGCCGTGGCGGCGATGGGCTCCACCGGCGGCTTCGCGAGCCACGCGCTGGCGCCGGCCAAGCAGGTGCTGAAGCTGCCGCCGGGCTTCGCGCTGGAAGACGCTGCCGCCTTTGCGTTGACCTACGGCACCACGCACCACGCGCTGGTCGACCGTGCCGCCTTGAAGGCCGGCGAAACGGTGCTGGTGCTGGGTGCGGCCGGCGGCGTCGGTACCTCGGCCATCCAGGTGGCCAAGGCGGTGGGCGCGAAGGTCATCGCCGCCGCCTCCACCGACGAAAAATGCGCCTTCTGCCGCGAGCTGGGTGCCGACGCCACCATCAACTACGTCACGCAGAACGTGCGCGAGGCGCTCAAGGAGCTGACCGGCGGCAAGGGCCCGGACGTGGTCTACGACCCGGTGGGCGGCGACCTGGCCGAGCCGGTGTTCCGCTCCATCGCCTGGCGCGGTCGCTACCTGGTGATCGGTTTCGCCCAGGGCGGCATCCCCGCCCTGCCCTGGAACCTGGCGCTGCTGAAGGGCGCGTCCATCGTCGGCGTGTTCTGGGGCGACTTCACGCGCCGCGAGCCCGAGGCCAATGCGCGCGGCATGGCTGAACTGGCCCAGTGGTACGCCGCCGGCAAGATCAAGCCGGCCATCGACCTGCGGCTGCCGATGCGCGAGCTGCCCGCAGCCTATGCCCGCATGGCCACGCGTAAGGTGCAGGGCAAGGTGGTGATGGTCAACGGCTGATGCACCGGTTGCGTGGCGTTGCCAATTCGCAAGGCGGCGCCGCACAACTGGGATAGCATGAAACGCGCACAACGAGGAGTGGCCCGATGGCCGTGAAGGTGCTGATCGTCGAAGACAACCCGGTGGCACGCAGCTTCCTGTGCCGCGTGGTGCGCGAAAGCTTCAGCGACGTCATCGCCATCACCGAGGCCGGCGACCTGGAATCGGCGCGCAAGCAGATCAACCTGACCGGCGGCGCACAGGGCATTCACGGCGTCGACCCCTTCAAGCTGCTGCTCGTCGACCTGGAGCTGCCCGACGGCAACGGCATGGAACTGCTGGCCGAGCTGGCCCAATACCCGGCGACGAAGATCGTCACCACGCTGTACTCCGACGACGACCACCTGTTCCCGGCGCTGCAGTGCGGCGCCGACGGCTACCTGCTGAAGGAAGACCGCTTCGAGGTGCTGGTCGAAGAATTGCAGAAGATCGTGCGCGGCCAGCCGCCGCTGTCACCGGCCATCGCGCGGCGGCTGCTGACGCACTTCCGCCCCGGCGGCAGCGGCGAGGCCGCACCCTCCGATTCGGGCTTCAATTCCGCAGGCGCCTTCCAGAGCAGCCGGCCGGTGCCGATCGAAAAGCCGCTCGACCACGAACGGCTGACACCGCGCGAAAGCGAGGTGCTGACCTACCTGAGCAAGGGCTTCACGATCAAGGAGATTGCCTCGCTGATGGGCATCAAGTGGTTCACCGTCAACGACCACATCAAGTCCATCTACAAGAAGCTCAACGTGTCCAGCCGCGCCGAAGCGGCGGTGCTGGCGAGCAAGCAGGGGCTGGTCTGAGGGCCTGAAAGGCCATGAGCGCGCACGGCCGCTGCGAAGCGCTCATCCTGGAGCGCGCAGCGCGCAGCGCGCAG